>JAKPVM010000015.1 GCA_029572555.1 Verrucomicrobiota bacterium
GCCAATGAAAAAATAATAAATCCTGCCCAGTATGGATTAGCCCATAACCGAACACGAATTTCCATTGGCTTTGGTTCAGGCAATAAACCTATACCATCAACCACAGAATTAAATTCATTTATAGATACAAATTTTCCGTTCGTTAAATCCGCAATCTCTTTTAAAATTGTTAAACTTATAGGTCTGCCTAATTTTTCTAATTTTTCAGCAGATACCATAATTTGCGTTTCAAATCGTGATTTTGATTTATCCGTAAAAAGCTGGACCTTATGCGTTCCCGGTTCGGTAATTTTTATATTGCCAGTATATACGCCCCAACCTCCGGGAACAGGATTTAAATCATAATGTTCAACCTTGCCAGAATTGTATGTAATGGTCAGCCTTGCAACGCCCTTTTCCACAGGCATACCTCGTTCATCCATAATGGTTGCATAAATAAACAAAGTATCACCTGCAATCGGATTTTCAGGACTGTAAACAAGACGCATCCCCTGCCCAGCCGCAAGATGTCGCTTGTGTGCCATCCACCTTACAACCTGCCCCCAGAACCGATAATGGTAGCGGTCTTCAACACCGCGACGCCACCGCCATGCGCTGTCAGTACCCATAAAAAGAACCTCGCCATTTCCGAATGGACGCGTTACCAAAAGTGGAAGACGTCCATTTTCATTTCTTAAACCAGAATGAACCCCTAAAACATCGGACCCGGGACGGCTCTTTAATACACCGGCGCTCCAATAAAAACCGGGCAATGTTTTCCATAGTTCCTCGTTTCTCTCAGGATCAGAAACCAACATTGTCAAAAAATGACCACGGCCGGTTGAAGTCAATTGGAGAAAAGATTCTGTTGAAAGTCCGTAACCGTTCAGTTTAGTTTCATCATAAACTATCGGTAACAGTTCGCCAATGGGTGAGTTAACAAGGGTTAATTGTCTGCCGCGAATTCCCGGTAAAAACACAAGTCCACTTCCTTGCTGTTCAACTAAACCCTTGATTAACTCCACTTGCGGGATAGTCAGTTCGCCTTCCTTAATTCCAATGTCACCGAGAAAAACCACATCATACTTTGATATCTCTTCTTTACTTTCTGGAAATGCGGATAAGTAATTACTTCCACCGCCGACACCAATCTGCGGGTGCAATAAAAGACAGGAAACTTCAACACCCGGATCCCTTTGTAGCGCATTTTTCAAATATCTATATTCCCAGCGCGGCAAAGTTTCTATAACCAAAACCTTAAGTTGTTCGGTGCGAATTGTAACGTGGAATTGCTGAAAGTTGTTATCCTTTAAATATTCACCATCTGCAACTGGCACCTCAACGTTTAATATGTGTTCTCCCACGGTTCTTGGTTGCCATAGTATGGTTTGTTGTGCCTCGCCGTCTGATGGAATTGTAATTTCTTTTTTAGTCTCGGGTACACTGTTATCATAAATTTGAATATAAGTTTTAATCTCTTCATTTAAATAACTACGAACTTTTATCGGAATTGCTAATTGTTCTCCCAATAACGCATAACTTTGGGCTTTTACTGGCTCAACAATTATGTCAGGCAACGGCTCTTTATTACCGACACCGACAGTGTAAATTGGCACTCCTCGCGATACATATTTAACTGCGGCTACCGTTGGCGGCATACCGATGTTCCAATCTCCATCCGACAACAGAAGGACAGCCCGCAGATTATTAAATTGTTTTAACAAATTTTCCAATGGTAAGTTGATATCTGTTCCAGAACCAACGTAATCATTTGTATTGTTCCTTCGTCTATAATTTGAAAAATCTTGAACAATTACTTTATTGTTATTTTCCCATTTAGAATAAAACTTATTCGTCAACTGCTGTTCTATCCATTGGCGCCTTGTTATGACTTTTTTGTCAGGCAAAACGATATCTTTTGTCTCCATACTTTCCGAGCTATCTATAAGAACAACAATTTCGGGCTTTTCCTGTCGTATAAGTCTTTTCACATACTCGGGTTTTAACAATGTAAAGCCAATGAGTGTCATTATGAAAAACCGCATTCCTTCAAGCGCAGCAACCCATTTTGTTCCCCTCCGACGTCGCCAGTTTTCAAAACACAAATACCCCGCCCCTACCCACACAATCACTGCGAGTAGTATCACCGTAAAAGAATATGAAAACTCAAACTTGCTCATTCAAATTCTTGCATACAAACTTATCTATCTTTGTTTTTCTTCTTCAACGTTTATTAACCTTTACAATCAAAACCACAGGCAAGATTGCCTGTGCCACACTACGACTTTGGTGGCAAAACCAGTATCGATTCAATTATTAAAAACATCACCATAGCAATTAAAAATGTTCTCCAGATTTCAGACTGAAATCCTTGTCCATCTGCCGTTTTTTCCTCAAAATATGCAACTGGTACCGATGTAAACAATTTTCGCGCCACAGTTTCATCTACAATTTCAAAGATATCTTCATCTGGCGGATGATTTACAGCAACTAATTGCCCATCAACCCGATACACACCGGCATTTATCCTATAATCATTGCCCTCAACGGGGCGGATTTGCGTTGCACCATTTAGAGAATTTTCACCGCAAACAATCATATCTGATTGAGTTATTCTTCTTGCCCCGGCATCAAATAACCGCTGGATTAATGGCACCAGCACAGTGCCATCCCGTAAACTTGACCAATCCGGTTCAACAGTAGTCGCACAAACCACAAGTTGTCCTCTGCCAATTATCCTTCTGGTAATAAAGGCTGAACCGTCTTCGAAATAAGCGATTGCATTTCCACCGCTTAACGGTTGACGTTTATAGACAAACAGTTCATTCAAGGGGATGCTAAATCCCTCTTCCGTCCTCGCTAAAATACCATCTTTCTCGTACCAGTTATTAATCTTGAACGGCTTTTCGTTATCAGCATCTTCAATGTTGCCAAGTCTTATTCCTTCAAGGCTTGCCGACTTACCGCCCGAACCAAAAACAACCACAAGTCCTCCTGCCTCAATATAATCGCGCAACTTTGCTGAATTATCCGGTAATAGCCCTTGCCAGATCACAAGCGCATAATCCATAAAATTTACCGAATCTGCCTTTTCTCGCAAAATCGATTCAGCTACCCGATTGGTATCTGTCTTCAAAGGTGCTGTTGCCAAAGTAAGGATTTTACCACCAATCGTATTCGAAGAAACTACAGCAACCTTTAGCACTGGCAATGGATTATAAACAAAATAACCTACATTATTTCGTAGATTAGCATCAGCAGGAATTTCTACCTTACCCCATCCTGAATCAAGGTTCTTTTCAAGCGCAATTCTATGTCGGTAACGCATAGATTGTCCCAGACAAGGGATTTCAAAATACTGCTGGTCTCCATCAACTAAAAGATTTATCGGAAGGTTTTTTTCCTCAATTGAAGTTCGTTCTATCTGCATTTCAATTTCCAATACTTTTCCACTCGCTGACTTTTTAACGATTACTTCAGAAACCACAATCCCGACATCATCAAAAGGCTGTGGATTTGCAATTCTCAACAGACGCACCCGCAAATTGCCTACCACTGCTGACAATCGTGGAACAAGTTCTTTCCATCTTTCGCTATCCGGCGCCCAGTTACTTTTCTGAAAATCAGACGCAATCCAGATTTCCACCGAACCGGGTTTATTTCGTTGAATCCAGTCTATTGCTGATTCAAGAGTCGAGATTATATCTGCTGAAGTGTCAGTTACAGATGAAAACGATAGACGCGAAAGCAAACCAACGTCGGTCAATTCTTGTGGAATTCTTAAAGCAGAATCAATCAAAATAATGTGGCTTTTCCCCTGATAAGCCCTTGCTGAATTAGCCACAAGTTCAATAGCGGCTTCCCGTTTTGATTTTCCATTTAACTTTGCCTCCATACTTAGTGAGCGGTCTAAAACAACTATGATTGCATCTGGCGCCCCTTGAAACGCCCATCCAAGCCAACCACCAGCAATTGGACGGCTTATCACAAAGACAAGCGCAGCAACTGCAAAAACACGCATCAATAAAATTAACCATTGTCTTATTTTTGCCTGACGAGTGGCTGTTTTGTTTGCAGAAAGCAAGAACATCATTGCCGCCCATTTGACAGAACGATGCCTTAACTTATTTAATAAATGAATAATTATCGGTAGTAATGCCAGCGGCAAACCTATCAACATTAATGGTTCAAGGAAGGTCATTAACGACAATATCCAGGTTGGTTAAAATTTATCTCCTTTACGTTCATTTCTTGTTTCGTTCGGATAAAAAATTAGCAAGTACTTTTTCATAATTTTCGTTTGTTATCACCCGCCTATAATCTACATTAAACTGGCGGCACCCTGAACTTAACGCCCTGAGAAATTCCTCAAGGTTTGAAAGGTATTGATTTTTAATTATATTCGGTTCTGTGAGTAAACTCATAGGTTCCTCCATATCAAGAAAACGAGTTGGATGTTCAAAAGGAAATTCAATCTCAATTGGATCAATTAAATGAAACACCGCAAGGTCATGTTTTTGAAAACGCAAATGCCGGAAACAGCTTATTAATTCAGACAACTCACAAAAAAAGTCCGAAAACACTATTACGAACGCCCTTTGTCGGATTTTTTCAGCAAGTTCATGCAAGAGTTGGATTAAATTGGTGTGTCCGGAAGATTTTGCCTTTTCAAGAACATCAAAAATCACTCTAAGATGAGTTGGGTTTCGCCGTGGTGGAATATCTAAGTTATTCCCCATACATTGAACTCCAACAGCGTCGCCCTGTTGAATTGCAAGGTATGCAATCGTTGCGGCAAGTTTGCAGGCATAATCTAATTTGCTCATATTTCCATTTGAACCGAACCCCATTGAACCGCTGCAATCAACAGCAAGATAACAACGTAAATTGGTATCAGCCTCAAACTCCTTAACATAAAATCTATCAGTCCGCGCATAAACTCTCCAATCAAGCCGACGAATATCATCGCCCGGTGCATACTTTCTGTATTCTGCAAACTCAACACTTGCTCCTCTGTGCGGGCTTTTATGGAGTCCTGTAACCGTTCCAATCATCGGCAGGTTTGTTGTCAAAGGGTATTGAACAAGCCGACTTACAATGTCCGCATCAATCAATTTTCTTCCATCACTACTCATTATTATTTTCCTTCCGAACCTCCTCCAGCAATCTGTTTATAATATCCTCGCTTGTTACACCTTCCGACTGCGCTTGAAAATTCGTCAAGATCCTGTGTGTTAATACCGGATGCGCAACCGCCTCAATATCCTCAACCCGAACTAAATAACTTCCGTGTAAAACTGCATGAGCCTTTGCACCTTTAATAATATATTGAACCGCTCTTGGACCAGCACCCCAATTTACCCACCGTTTAATATAATCCGGAGAACCGTCCAATTTTGGACGAGACAAACGAACCAAATCAACAACTAAATCATAAATATGCTCCGGCACGGGAACCCGTAAAACAAGGTCTTGATACTTCATTACCTCTTCTCCGCTTACCACCTGCTTTACATCAGGCGAACCTGCGCCCGTTGTCTCACGAGCAATCCGTCGCTCTTCCTCAATCGTCGGATAATTCACTGTAATAAAAAACATAAATCTATCAAGCTGTGCCTCTGGCAATGGGTATGTGCCTTCCTGTTCAATTGGATTTTGTGTGGCAAGTACAAAAAACGGTAAAGGCAAATTGTAATTCTGACCCGCTGCGGTTACTTTATATTCTTGCATTGCTTCAAGCAGAGCTGATTGTGTCTTTGGCGGAGTTCTGTTGATTTCATCAGCTAGAACAATATTTGCAAAAATAGGTCCTTTAACAAACTCAAAGGCGCGTCTTCCCGGTTGATTTGTCTCCTGTAAAATCTCCGTTCCGGTAATATCGCTTGGCATTAAATCTGGCGTAAATTGAATTCGGCTGAATTTTAGGGACATTATTCTGGAAATCGTATGGACAAGCATTGTCTTTGCAAGCCCCGGCACCCCCATCAATAGACTATGACCGCGCGCAAGAATGCTGATTAAAACCTGTTCAACCACCCTATCCTGACCTATAATCACCTTGCTTATTTCATCCCGCATCCGCTGATACAAACCGCGCAATCGGTCTATTTCAACAACATCATCATCAGATATTTGTGACACAACCAGTTCTCGTTCATCCCCATTCTCTCTAATATCATTCATATATTTATTTGACTAATTTTTTACCAAAAAGTTCTATCATAAACCACAACAATTCAAACAAATTGAAGATAATCTTATCCATTAAAAGTTTCTTTTCAAACAATTAACGACAATTTTCAAAGTTATTAAAATAAAAACTTTTAATACACAGGAATAGAATAGTCTGAACAATAGTAACAACTTACTGAAATTACTGACGGGAATGTTTAATCTACATTGCTATTGATTTTGCTGCAAGTTTAGCAGCGTCAACAAGTTCAGATGGGATGATTCCATAACACAGCATACCAGCCATACATAACACGAGGAGAACCACTAATGGATAAGAAATAGACAATTTGGTCTGGTCTGTTGGTTCACCCCAGTAAATTAATTTAATTATTTTGAAATAATAGTAAATTGATATTGCGACCCCGACAATTGCAATAGCAACTAAATAGTAATAAGAAGAGGTTAAATCTACCTGTAAGGCTGCGGATTTAATAAGTAAAAACTTGCCAAAAAACCCGGCAAGTGGGGGAATTCCAGCAAGAGAAGCCAGAGCACAAGTCATTATCATAGCAAGAAACGGCGAGCGTTGATGAAGGCCAGAAAATTTGCCAATATCATAGTCTTCCCCTTTAAATAAAACCGCAATTACGCCGAACATAGCAACTACTGCAAGCATATAAACCACAAGATAGTAAAGAATTGACGCTATACCATCTGTGGCAATTGTCGCAATGCCCATCAGTAAATATCCTGCGTGTGCAATACTTGAATAACCAATCAGTCGTTTAATGTTTCTCTGTGGAATTGCGCAAAGGTTGCCATATAAAATAGTTAAAATAGCGATAACAATTAATTGTTCTCGCCATAATGCAATAGCAGGTTCAGCAGTATTTAAAAACAATCGGATTATTAATACAAACCCAGCTGCCTTTGAACCTGTGGCTAAAAAGGCGGTTGTCGGCGATGGCGCGCCTTGATAAACATCTGGGACCCAAAGTTGGAATGGAAACATTGCAATCTTGAAACCAAGCCCCACAAGAATCATTCCAAGCCCGGTGTGAAATATAGCCGAATGCAATGTACTACCGCCGAGAGATTTTGCTATGCCATTAAAAGCCATTGTGCCGCTTGTTCCATAAACAAGGGCTATGCCAAAAATTAAAAATGCCGATGAAACAGCGCCAAAAATCAGATATTTAATTGCAGCTTCAAGCGATTCGCGATTCTGTTTTCTAAACCCTGTTAGAATATAAAAACTAACTGTTACAAGTTCAATTGAAACAAAAAGCATAACAAGATGATTTGCTGATGCGGCAAACATCATTCCCGTAAGGGCAAAAACGATGAGCGCATAATACTCGCCGGGGATAAAACCATTTTGTCGTTCAGTATGGATTAAAAGCAACACAACAAGTATAGCGGTCGCAATAAAGAATTTTTTAGAGAATAAGGCTAAACCGTCCATAACATAAGCGCCGCCAAAGGCAAATTGAATAAATCCCGGAGTAAAAGTATAAGAGAAAAGAAGTATAAGAGCCAATCCAACCAGAGTGATAATCCCAAGACCGCCTTTTAAATATGAAGGCGCTGATACTTCAAGTATCAGTATAATCAATCCCAATAAAACCGCACAAATCTCTAAAATTAATACACCCGTGTTCATTTGGTTTTCTTTATCTTCGTAGGCGCTAAAGGCTTCATCTGCGCCTGATTTTCAGGTTTTTCAACCGCTTTTAAAATTATCTTAACCGAAGGTTCAATTCGTTTTGTAAGTATTACCGGGAAAATACCAAAAAATAATAATGTGGCGATTAAAATTGAATATGGGATTTTTCTCCAAAAAGTCTGGGCATCGCGAATTCTCGAAAACTCTGGTTTTAATTCTCCATGCAAAATCTTTCTTGCAGCGCTGAGCATATAAATTGCTCCAATAACAAGCGCGCCCCATGCCCCCAAAACAACATAAAAAGAAAAATCTTTCCATGCGCCAAAAAACACAAGGAGTTCACCAACAAAATTTGCAAATCCCGGCAGCCCGCAGCCAGCAAACATTGCAATCAAAAGCGCCGTCCCCATAAACGGAAGCCGTTTTAGAAAGCCGCCCATTTTATCAAATTCCAACGTGCCGGTTTGTTTCTGATACCACCCGCTTAAACCAAAACTTAAAGCCGCAAGAAGTCCATGCGCAATCATTATCACCACTGCCCCTGTCACTCCTATAACTGTAAGGCTGGCAATTCCGAGAAAAGCAAACCCCATGTGCGCCACGCTTGAAAATCCGAATAGCAGATTGAGGTTTTTTTGCTGCATTGCCACCCAACCGCAGTAGAGCATATTGCCAACGCACAAAACCGCAAGTATATGCGACCACTCAATTGCACCCTGCGGCAAAAGTGGAACACATATCCTCAAAAACCCTAACAAACCAAATTTTTTAATCACCCCTGCGTGCATCATCGCCGCTGGCGCCGGGGCGGCTGCGTAGCCAGGTGGCGCCCATGAATAAAATGGAAATAAAGAAACAAGTGTTCCAAATCCAACCATCAAAATCGGGAAAATCAATGATTGTCCTTGCGATTCAATCTGCCGTTTTGCGAGAGTATTGCTCAAATCAACAATGTCAAATGTGTTTGCATTGGATTTTACATATAACAAGATAAGACCGAAAAGCGTTATCAGGGCACCAATAGTTAAATAAATTGTAATCTGAAATGTGGCATAATTTTTGTTCTCACCTTGTCCCCAGACGCCAATCATTATAAATGTCGGAATAAGGGCGAGTTCGTGGAAAAAATAAAAGAAAAACATATCAAACGAAGCAAATGCTCCAAGTATCCCACCACTCATCAATAAGAGCAAAATTGAAAATTCCTTCTCTCGGGTTTTGATATCCCAGGATAAACAAGAAGCTGTAAAAGCCACAATAGCGCCCATTAATAATAACCCGACGTTTATTCCATCAACGCCGGTATGAAAATTAATCCCTAGCGCTTGAACCCAGATTGACTTATGTTCAAATTGAATTCCCGTAACCGACGGGTCAAATTTAAAAAAGACCGAAATTGCAAGAACCATTGATACAAACATTGCTATAAAGGTTGCAAACCACGCAACTGTCCCCCATCTGCGTGGCAAGAACAATAACGCAACTGCAACAATTATCGGTATTAAAAAAATCCAATTAACCATTTTTAATGTCGGATTAAATAATAAATCAACACTGCGGCGCCCGCAGTTAATATGAATACATAAGTTTGAACATTGCCTGTCTGGACAAGCCTCAATGCGCGTCCGCAAATTTCAACTGTCCCGTGAATTCCTTTAATTACAAATCCACTGACGATCCATCTATCAATAAATGCTGATGTCTTACTAAGTGCATCGTGAGTGAGTTCAATGATGCCGTCGTAAATTTCATCAAAATAAAATCTGTTCTTCATCGCAGTTGCAATTATGCCAAGCCTTTCAGTAATCGGGTCTTTATCCTTTGAACTATATAGTAAGAAGGCGATAACTATCCCAAAAATTGAAAAACCCAAGCCAAGCCATGCAGCAAGCGGTGAGTGAGAAAATGGATAGAACAAATTCAATTTCTCGCCATCTTTTACTGCTACACCAAAAATTGAGTTTAACGTTGCATCAATTCCAATGAACCCAGAAATTATGCTCATAATTGCAAGAATGATTAGCGGTACAGTCATTACATAAGAAGACTCTTTTGAAGCGGCGCTATGATGACTCCTGTTTTTTCCAAAGAAAACAACCACCAACAACCTGCTCATATATAGAGCTGTTAAAAATGCGACAATGATGGAAATTACGAAGAGCGCCGTTGATTTATGCTGGGCAAGGGCAATAATTGAATCTTTGCTGTAAAAACCGCTGAACGGTGGAATTCCGCAAATTGTCAAAAGCGCAATCAGAAAAGTGATAAAAGTGATTGGCATCTTCGACTTCAACCCTCCCATCGTCCAGATATCCTGGTTATGATGAAGGGCAACTATCACAGAACCGGCGCACAAAAATAAAAGGGCTTTAAAAAAAGCGTGTGTAATTAGATGAAACATTGCCGGCGATGGCCCGCTTAATCCAACAGCCATTACCATATAACCAAGTTGCGAAAGCGTTGAATAGGCAAGGATCCGTTTAATGTCATTTTGTTGAATTGCAATAAGCGCTGAAATCAATGCAGTTATGGCTCCTATCCATGCAATCACCGAAAGCGGACTAACAGCGAGCATAGCCAGGCTTTGTGGAACAGCTGCCTTTGCGGAAAAAATAAAAAATACGCGACACAACATAAAAACGCCTGCCGCGACCATTGTTGCCGCATGAATAAGGGCGCTGACAGGCGTCGGACCTTCCATTGCGTCAGGCAACCAAACGTGAAGCGGAAATTGAGCGGATTTTCCCACCGCCCCGCAAAAAATCAATAACCCCGCGACTGTTCCATACACACCGAATATCTCGGGGTTTCTTGAAATTTTTGCAGATATTTCATCAAAGCGAACCGAACCAATAAAACCCCAGACTAAAATTATCCCAAGAATAAACCCAAAATCACCGAGTCGATTTGTTATAAACGCCTTTTTAGCTGCATTTGCCGCAGCAGGCCTTTCAAACCAGTGTCCGATTAAAAGATAACTTGAAAGCCCGACAAGTTCCCAAAAGATGAACAACATCACAAAATTATTCGACAGGACAATCCCTAACATTGCCGTTGTAAAAAAGTTTAACCCTGCAAAATAACGTCCCTCAGCTGCATCATTGTGCATATAACCGATTGAATAAATATGAATAAGTCCGCTAACGAAAGTAACGACAAGAAGCATTAACAAGGTCAATTTGTCCATCTGATAACCGATTTCAAGTTTCAGGTCTCCTGCGGTAAGCCAAGTTATAGAATAGTTGTAATCCGGAATGCCGCCTGAATAAATAATAAATGCAAGCACGGCGCTACAGAGAAAAGAAATCCCGACTGCGCCGATAGCAATGCCAGCGCTTAATCCTCCCTCTTTTAAGGTAAAAAGCGTCTGAAACACCGCTGAAATAGCAGGCAGAAAAACAATTATAAATGGCAATATCTGGAGTTGTTCGTCCATATTACAATTTCATCAATGTTAAATCATCGCTACCAGTGGCTTTAAACCATCGGTATATCGACACAATTAATGCCAGCCCAACCGCTACTTCCGCAGCAGCCACAGTAATCGTAAAAAAGACCATCAGTTGACCATCAAGATTGCCATTAAATCGCGAGAACGCAACAAGCGCAAGATTGCCTGCATTAAGCATAAGTTCAACGCCCATCAAAATTATAAGCAGGTTGCGACGGGCTATAACACCAAATAGTCCGATACAAAATAAAATCGCGCTTAATATTAAATAATGTTCAATCCCAATTTTCATAGTTTGTTTTTATCTTTGGCAGCAATGTAAATAGAGCCGCAAATAGCCACAAGTAAAAGAACCGATACTATTTCAAACGGCAGCAAAAATTCGCCGCGAGAAAAGAATGCGTTTCCAAGAGCAGATGGACTGCCTTCGATTGCATTTTTGTTGGCAGATGAAAAACCAGATTTACATAACGCAGATATAATTACATAAATCATCGCACCTGCCCCAATTAACCCGCTAATAATTGTGGCAAACTTGATTCGTCGTTTCTGTTCTTCATTTAAATCAATCAACATCAGGACAAACAAAAAAAGGACTACTACTGCGCCAGCGTAAATTAGGATTTGAACTATCGCTATAAAAAAGGCATTAAGCAGGACAAAAAGTCCAGCAAGCGAAATTATCGTGACGACTAAAAATAGCGCGCTGGTTATCGGATTTTTGCTGAATGGATTTGCTACCACCATTACAGCGCATAAAACCGCAACTGCTGAAATTATATAAAATAAAATCCCTTCCATTTTATTCCTCTATTGGCGGAAACACCTTTTGTTCTTTTGCCTCGTTTGCCTTCTTCTTCCATTTCATTACTTCATCATAATGAACGCCACCGAGCGATAGCAATTTTTTCAAATCATAAATCATTTCTTCTCTACTTGTCCCTGACAGCGAATAATCTTCCATTAAAAATATTGCCTCTTCCGGGCAAACTTCCTGACATAGTCCGCAATAAATACAACGGAGCATATTAATCTTAAAATCCTTAGGTCTTTTTTCCACATTACCGGTGGAGGGGTCAATTTCTGGTCCGGGCGGCGTAATTGTAATAGCTTTTGGTGGACATATAAACTCGCATAATTGACAGGAAACGCACTTTGTCCTGCCTTCTTGGTCTTTCACAAGATACGGAGCGCCACGATAGCCTGGCGGGACTAAATGCCTTTCTTCCGGATATTGCAGGGTTACTTTTTTCTTAAAAAAGTGTCTCAAAGTAACCTGTAAACCGCCGATAATTGCTGTTATATACAAACTATCAAGCAGGTTTAATTTATGTCTTTTAATTACCATCTAAAATTGTTCTTATTTTTTAATCCACATTAAAATTGCTGTTACAGCAATGTTTATAAGGGCTAATGGCACAAATGCTTTCCAGCTCAACCTCATTAATTGGTCGTATCTAAACCTTGGAAACATCCAGCGCGTCCAAATAAACACCAGTAAAAAGAAACAGAGTTTTGATAAAAATATGCAAATATGCGCAATGCCAGCCAACAAGGTCTGGGCGGGTTTATCCAATCCAAAAATCGGTAACGTCCAACCGCCAAAAAATAGAGTAACAATCACAGCGCTTGCAAGAATCATATTTGCATATTCACCCATAAAAAACATTGCAAACTTAATAGCGCTATATTCAACATTATAGCCCCCAGCAAGTTCTTGTTCTGCTTCGGGTAAATCAAACGGGGTTCGATTTGTTTCAGCAAAAGAGGCGCCTAAAAATATTGCAAATGCTAATGGTTGTTGAAAAACAAACCATTTAAAAAAGCCACCCGATTGCGCGCCAACAATTTCTTGCAAACTCATACTACCGGCAATCATCAACACCGGAATTATAGACAGCGCCATTGCCACCTCATACGAAACCAATTGCGCAGCCGACCGAACACCGCCAATTAATGGATATTTTGAATTTGCCGCATATCCAGCCAACACAATTCCGTAAACTCCAAGAGATGCTATACCAAATATGTAAAGCACTCCGATGTTTAAATCCGCAATAACCATTGGTTGCTTTCCTAATTGAGAACCAAACGGAATCACCGCAAGATTTATAATTGCTGGCATCATAATAATAGCCGGGGCAAGCCAGAAGAATACTTTCCTTACATGAGCGGGCGTAAAATCTTCTTTTATGAACGCCTTTACAGCATCTGCAATAGGCTGCAGCAAGCCAAACGGACCAGCGCGATTAGGACCATACCTGTCTTGAATAAACGCGCAAACACGACGTTCAGCGAGCACTACATAGGCAACCATAAACATCATTATTGAAAACCCAGCAATCGCCTTTATGGCGCTGAAAACCACAAAAGCCGTCTCATTGCTCATTTGGTTAAACCAATTCATTGATTAGCCTTTTCCACCGAGATACCTGTGTCGCCAAGTTTCGACCAGTTCATCCTGTTGAAACCGACAATACCTGCCGTCATTTTGTCGAAAATTTCCTTTGCAGTATAACCCGATTTTTCATCTGTCATTAACACGAGAAGTTCGGATAAAAATTCATATTCAGGTCTCGCTTTGCCTGGCGGTTCTATCGCCTTATTAAATTTCTGAACGCGCAGATTTATGTTTGTAAATGTGCCGCTTTTTTCCGCAGCAGCACAACCCGGCAAAAGATAATTCGCAAGAGGAGTGGTTGCATTTGGCAAAATATCGCTTACCACTAACATATCAAGTTTGCTCAATATCTGCGGTGTTATTCCAACCTTAACAACATCTTCGCCAAATACTATCAGGGTTTTTAATTCACCCTGCTCAATCTTATTTTTTATATTTTGTAAATTCTCTCCAATCCGTTCTGAACAAATCCCGGTCAAAATTGCGCCGTTTGTGTTTGGATTTCTATCCGATTTTAGCAAAAAGTTGTCGGCTTTATCAAAGCGCGGCACAGAATCGCTCATCGCACCAATCAATTTTTTTAACTTTGACAACAGCCAGAGTTCTTCATTAGACAATCGCGCAGACGCAATGATAGCGCTGGTTCCGGGCTTAACATTCTTTAAATAACCAGCAATTTTCTCTATTGCAGTTTGCCAATCAACCTCTTCACAAACCCCATTTTCAGTTTTTGAAAAAACGGTTGAAATCCTGTCTTTTCTATTAATCCATTTATAATTTAATCTGCCAAAATCGCACAACCAGCAACTATTCACGGCATCGTTTTCTCGGGGTGTAAAGCGATAAATAATATTATTCCGAGAACCAATCAATATATTGCAACCCATAGCGCAACTTGTGCATACAGTTCTAGTCTCTTTTAAAAACCATACACGCATTCTAAACCTAAAATCACGCGTTGTTAATGCTCCCACAGGGCAAATATCGACTGTGTTTAAAGTGTAATTGTTATCAAACTGCCTTCCGTGAAAGGTAGAAATTGCACTGTAACTACCCCGATTTACAATCCCAAGGGCGTCATCGCCGACAATATCCCGCGTAAAACGAATGCACCTTGTACAAAGAATACACCGCTCAGCATCGTAAATAACGCGCGGTCCAAGAAGTGCCTGCTTGGGTTTGTGGACTTTTGT
Organism: Verrucomicrobiota bacterium; assembly: GCA_029572555.1. Taxonomy (GTDB): domain Bacteria; phylum Verrucomicrobiota; class Verrucomicrobiia; order Limisphaerales; family JAKPVM01; genus JAKPVM01. The sequence goes on from JAKPVM010000015.1 coordinate 14,865, forward strand.
TTCAATAAATTCGCTAACAGGCGAACCGTAATCAAAAGTATATTCCTGCAATTTACACTCCCCGGCCTGGTCACAAATCGGACAATCGAGTGGATGATTTATCAATAAGAATTCAAGCACGGCTTGGCGCATCTTTCTAACCTCCGGGGTATTTGTGTAAATTTCCATTCCCGGCGATATTGGCGTTGAACAAGCAACCACAGGTCTCGGGGCTTTTGCAATTTTTGGCGTTTTATCAGGATTCAAAATCGGCTTCCTGTCCGGTCCCATAACAGGCGTTCCGTATTGGACAAGACACATTCTACAATTTCCAGCTATAGGTAATTTTTCATGAAAACAATAATGCGGCACAATAATATTAGCTAGATTGCAAGCTTGCATCATAGTAGTTGGCGCAGGCTTACCTGTGATGGGATCAGGCATTGTTGCTGGAACTTCAACAACTTGCCCATCTATTTTTACTGTTATCGTTTCCATTCTATACCCATTTTACCCCGGCTAATTTAAAATTGTTTAAAAAATAACTGAATTTTGATTCTGACGCAATTATGTTTCATAAAGAAAATTAAAAATTGGCTTTGTTTATAAATTCATCTTTGAATTTACTTACAAAACTCTGAACAGGAAATGCGCAGGCATCACCAAATGCGCAAATCGTCTTACCGCCGCCGATATTATCTGCAATTTTTAGCAATAAATCTGCATCCTTTTTTCTGCCTTTCCCTTCGGAAAACCTATGTAAAATTTTGCTCATCCAGAGCGAACCTTCTCTGCAAGGTGTACATTGGCCACAACTTTCATGGGCGTAAAAATCCGCAATGTTCGCAAGCGCCTCAATAACATCCGCAGAGTCATCAAGCACGATAATTGCACCTGAACCGGACATTGAGCCTGCGGCAGCTATAGTGTCAAAGTCATAAGGCAAATCCAAAACATCATATTCAACGGTTTCAACCGTTCCATCCATTTTCTTGCGTTTTACACTGACTTGCTCATCAGCCCTAAAAACCTTAGCGCTTGCGCCACCCGGTATGATTGCTTTTATCTTTCTACCCTGTCTTAAACCGCAACCAAAGGCTTCATCAAAAATTAAATCCCTAATCGTTACTTTTCCCACTTCGATTTCATATAGACCGGGTTTCATTATTTGACCGCTTAAACATACAAGCCTTGTGCCAGTGTTGTTTGGGGTTCCAAGTTTTGCATAAGTAGAACCACCCATCTCAATAATGTGTTTTACTGTTGTTAAAGTCTCTACATTGTTGACGATTGTAGGGCACTGATAAAGCCCGAGAACAGCCGGAAAATATGGCGGTTTAATTCTTGGATATGGTCGCTTCCCTTCAAGAGATTCAATTAATCCTGTCTCCTCACCGCAAATATAAGCCCCTGCCCCACGATGAATATAAATTTCAAGGTCATAACCGCTTCCAAGAATATTCTTGCCAAGAAAGCCTTTCCCTTTTGCCTCGTTTATTGCTTTTTGAAGAATCCTTGCACCATCCATCATCTCGCCACGAATGTATATATAAGCCAGATGAACATTATTTGCATAACAAGCGATAATCATTCCCTCAAGGAGTTGATGTGGATCTTTGTGAATAATCACGCGGTCTTTAAATGTACCCGGTTCAGATTCATCTGCATTGCAAATCAAGTAAACTGTTTTATTAGCACCGTGTTTTACAAACGACCATTTTACGCCGCAAGAAAATCCTGCGCCACCCCGACCACGCAAACCGGAGACTGTTACTTCCTGACGCAACTGTTCTTGTGGAGAAACTACTTTGCCATCAGCAGTTTGAGATGGCTTTAAAGAAAGAGCCTTTTTTAGTACTTCATAACCGCTATGCTTTAGGTAGCACTCTATATCCGACGTATAATCCGGTTTTACCAGATTTTTCGTCAATAACCTATATTCTTGACCCATTTGTTTAATTATTATTTCTATCCCTAAACATTTCAATCATACTTGACTAAAATTTTTGTTCAAATATTATTAATCATAGATTTTGTTGCCCGATGGTGTAACGGTAGCACAGCAGACTCTGGATCTGTTTGTCATGGTTCAAATCCATGTCGGGCAGCCATTTTTTTAATAATCAATATTAAATCTATTACAACCACCAAATTGAACCCAAAAGAAAAATAATAGGGAAGTATCTATTTCTACATAAAAAATGTTAAATTATGGAAAGACAATCGTTCATTATTCTTTCAATATAAACATTGTCTTGCGCTTGTCTTGATATAAATTAATCTAAATATATGTTTGATACGTTAACAGGTAAATTGCAGAAGGTATTTAAAGACCTGCGCGGGTTAGGAAAGATATCCGAAGCCAACATTTCCGATTCCTTGCGCGAGGTCAGGATGGCATTGCTTGAGGCTGATGTAAATTATCAGGTTGCCCGCGATTTCATAGAAAAGGTAAAGGCTAAATCACTCGGTGTAGAGGTAATTCAAAGCATACAACCAGGTCAACAAATCATAAAAATCATTCACGATGAACTTGTTAATCTACTTGGCTCGACAGGTTCAGCGCTCGTTTTGAACGGTAATCCATCTTCAATATTAATGGTCGGTCTGCACGGCTCGGGTAAAACAACAACCTGTGGAAAGTTAGCCCGATGGCTGAAAAAACAAGGGCGACAACCGCTCCTTGTCGCAGCAGATATATATAGACCAGCCGCAATGGAGCAATTGGAAACCATTGCTAAACAAGTTGAAGTGCCGTCGTATGTAAAAAAGGGCGCCGATGACGTACTCATAATTGCAAAGGAATCACTGCAATTTGCTAACGATAACCATTGCAATATAATATTATTTGATACCGCAGGCAGGTTGCAGATTGATGAGCCGCTCGTCCAGGAACTTGTTAGACTCCGCGACCTATTAAAACCACAGGAGATACTACTTGTCCTTGACGCCGCTACCGGTCAGGAAGCAGTAAATGTAGCAAAACATTTCGACATCGCCCTTAATATCAGCGGCGCAATTTTAACAAAGCTTGATGGCGATGCCCGCGGCGGTGCTGCATTGAGTTTTAAAGCTGTTACCAACAAACCGATTAAATTTGTAGGCGTTGGCGAAAAACTTGAAGACATTGAACCGTTCCACCCCGAAAGAATGGCAATGCGTATTCTTGGTATGGGAGATGTCGTCAGTCTTGTCGAACGCGCCGCAGAAGCAGTTGAGGAAGAAGAGGCAAAAAAACTTGAAGAAAAAATGCGAAAGGGACAATTTACCCTTGAAGACTTCCTTGAACAACTGCGACAGATGAAAAAACTTGGGTCGTTGGAATCTGTCCTCGGAATGCTGCCCGGCGGTTCCGAAATCTTGAAGCAAACCGATGTAACAAAACAGGAGAAGGAATTTAAAAGAATGGAAGGAATGATTTGCGCAATGACGACTGAAGAACGGAGAAATCCTGCCATTTTAAACGCTAAACGTCGTCAAAGAATTGCAAAGGGCAGCGGTGTTTCCGTAACTGAATTAAACACTATGTTAAACCGATTTAATCAAATGCAACAGATGATGAAAAAGTTTAATAAATTTCAGAGAATGATGGCAAAAATGGGCAAAACACCACCCAGCTCTTTAATGAAAAAGTAATATAAATTGTCTGCCGTTTGTCTAACCATTAAATATTTGCTATTTGTTCAAATAATATTCATTGAATTAATCAGATAAACGTAGTATTTTAATATCAAAAGTTGTGAATTATGAAATTGCAGATTTCATCATTTATTGGTGTGTTTATTTTATCCTACATTTTTAATCTTAATTCACAGGAATTTTCTTATACACTCATCAATGGAAGCACCGTTACTGAAGAATGCGAAATTTGCGGAAGACCAACAATCCCAGTGCAAATTCGCGGAAATTTCGTAATTAATATTACAAACCAAACAACAATTGGAACTCGGTTTGAAATAAAGCGAATAAATTTCTATGCAGGGAATGAAAATGACCCGGATATTTCAATTAAGGGTAATGGCTGTGGGGAAATTTTTGGAGAGGTTGCACAACAGGTGAGAGTTAACCTTTATCTCTCAATCTCAAAAAAATATGGAACAAACCGATTTTTAATTTTTACCAATTTATCAAATAACCCGACATTGACGCTTCCTATGGTTCAATGTGAAGTTGTTCAAACCGAAGATGATATTTTTCAATTTTATACAATTAACATAATCGCCGCGCCATTTAATGAAATTTGGTTTTCAACTGAGTATAAATTTACCCCCGACAATTTGCAATTTATCGGAACTCCAGCAGATATTTTATCAAATTCCGGTAAACGGATAAAATCAAAGGCTGAACTAATAAACAATCTTAACATAAAGGATCCACCGGACAATTTGAGCATCGACTCTATTGAAGTAAGCACGAACGGTATAATCTTATTTTCACTTAATCAATCTGTTTCAAGTGATACAATTGGTCTAATTGATGAGGGAGATGTCGTTTCGGAGGATGGTAAAATCATATTCAGAAACGTAACGCTTTTGAATAAATTTGGTTTTATGCCGCCAACCCCTGCTCTTGGACTTGATGCCCTGCAGATACCGGATAATCAAAAGGTGTTATTTTCAACAAGAAATGATGCATTTTCTGAGTCCCTCGGGGAGATGATTCAAAATGGCGACATCCTATCCAACGAAGGTTATATTGTTAAGAAAAACAGAGATTTGTTATCGGTGTTTCAACCATCAGAGCCTGACAAAGACTACGGCCTTGACGCCTTTTATATATGGGATAATGGCGATGTTTGGTTTTCTACTACCCATGGATTCACCAGCCAGACACTTGGTACAATCCGTGCAGGAGATTTGCTTTGCGATAAGGGATATATTGTATATAAAAACCTTGATTTACTTTCTAAATTCTCACCACTTGAAGACCTTGCTGATTTTGGTCTGGACGCAATTTTTATAGTCACGGATTTAAATGTCCCTGTTCAACCACCACGTATCACAAGCTGGAAAATTGAAAACAGTTCCCTTACCTTCAAGTGGCAGGGAGAAGGCAGAATCTACCAGATAGAAAAAGCAGATAATATTTTAGGACCGTTTATTCCAGTAATAACTACAACTACAAAAGAATTTATCGACACTCAAGGTGCTCTTAACAACAAGGCTTTTTACCGACTACGGCAGTGGTAAATTAACTATTTTACTTTTGCGCTCGGTGTTGCATCGGCTTTAAGGTCGCCCAATGCAAACTGAATACCATCGAGCAAGTGCTGTAAAATCTGTTTATTCCAGAAGATATCGTGTCTGTGTCCGAATGCACAGTAAAAAACGCGTCCATTACCATAATTCCTAATCCAGCTCAAAGCATAATCATTATCCTGACGATTGCCACCTTTTATATTAAGCTTTTGGACAGATTGCTCCCAATCAACGCTTAGGAGAACCCTTAAATTTTCCCGAGAATATGGGTCTTTGTATGTATATATTTCATCTGAAATCTCAAATCCTTGTTTATTGAATGCCTTATTAATTGGATGGTCGGGGTCATCAATTTTCACAATAACCTTGCCCCACGGATGTCCGTTAAAATACCCGCCCATCATCTCACCATATTCGCGCCAATTATAGAGACAATCTGTGGCTGCATGAATTCCGATAATCCCTTTTCCACTTTTAACGAAGTTTAATAAATTCGCCTTTAAGAGTTTTGAACGTTCATCAGCAGATTTTTTCTCATCAGGGGACATATTCTTATAATTTGGCGGAGTGAACAAATCCCCTGTTGTATTATTAAATACGACTGCATCATACTTCTCTAAATTTTCTTGTTCAAACATAGAGATATCTTCGCTGACATCTACACTAAACGCCCCTGTCTTCTGTCCCATTAACTCAAGAGTCTTCGCTCCAATAGGAATTGAATCATGTTTAAAACCTCGTGTTAAATTGAACACAAGAATCTTGCGCGCCTTTTTTGGTTGGACAGTTGCTTTCGACGGCAATGCCCCATTAATTTTTTCAATCTCATCCGGTTTTGGAGATTGAGCTGTTAAAAAATTAATTGGTAAAAATGTTCCACATAATCCAATCAATAGAATTTTGTTTATCGTTTTCATAATTTTATCTTCAAATAATATGATGCAATAAATAGAAAAAATATTCAATAGAGGATTTTTGATTGTTACTCCATAAATTTTTCTTCTTTACATTAATCAAAAATCGTTCCTTGTTCGGGTCAATTTAGCAGAGATATATTTGGTTTCAGGGATTATGAATTTTTTGACTTCAACGTCGACAACATCAACCTTAAACCGCTCTAAAATAAATTGCGCAATATCGGAAGAAAACCTCTCAATTAACTTCCAACTTTTTCCTTTGCAAAATATTTTAACATCATCAATTACGCGTTGGTAATCTATCGTATCAGAAACTAAATCGCTCTTTGCCGCTTTTTCAAATGAATAAAAAATCTGAACCGTTAATAAAATTCTTTGCGGTTTTAAACGTTCTTCCTCCGGGACGCCTAAATTGCAAAACAACTCGAGGTCGCAAATTTTTATAGAATCCATTTTGTTCACTCTTTCATTCATAGACATTACGAATGTTTTTCTTTTATTACCTCATCTATTAATCTGCGGGTTGGGATATTCAAAGGCATTTTAAGCGCATCTCCTAAACTAACCCATATATAATTATGAGCCTCTTCGTTCAACTTAACATCTTTGGAATCATCGCAAACGCAAGTATAATTTAATAAAATAAAATGCTCATCTCTGTAAAATTCATCAGAATGAATGCAATCCTGCGTCATAACAAATTTTATTGAGTGAACATCCAGTCCAGTCTCTTCTTTGATTTCGCGCCTTAAAGCATCCTCTGATGGTTCGCCAAATTTTATTTTACCGCCGGGAATTCCCCACAAATTTGACCATTTATAAGTCTGAACTAACAAGACACGATTTTGATTATCAAATATCAACGCACCAACAGTTACCACCGGCCTTGATTTAGGTGATTGAGACTTTATTATTCTGGAAGTAATATCAAAATTGCACTGTTCAAGAATTTCTTTTAACTCCGCAAGGTTCTCCACAATCAAATCCGGTTCAGCAAACCGCAGTTTGCGCGGCTCATTATAGCCTGTTAATACCGCACAAGAATAGACACCGCCAAAACGCGCCGTCTCAATGTCGTGCTCCATATCACCAACAAAAAGTGTTTGCAACGGATTTATTTTTTCGCTTTGCAACAGTTCGCGAATCTTATGCCGTTTATCTCTTACACCGAGATATGCAGAATCTATAAAGTCAATAAAACCCGTCTTCTTTGCCTGCTTGTAATAATGGTCTGGACGCACTGAACTTAACACCATTGTCTTCAATTTGTTTTGACAGCAAAATTGCAAAAATTCCCCTGCATACTTAATTTCTGTAACAAGGTCTTGAACTTCATTAAATTTTGTATGAAACCATTCTTCAAGCTGGTTCATTGGAATATGTGGAGTATATTGCTGATAAAATCCTGTGAACGGAAGAGTAAATTCAGAACGAAATTCTTCTAAAGTAAGGGCATCAAGTCCGGCTTTTTTCAGAACGTAATTAGTCGCTTCCCATACAGCTGGCAGGTCATCTATCAATGTCCCAGACCAATCAAAAATAATGTTCCGTATCACAATTGAAGTTTATTCAATAAAGGCAAATTGGCAACGCTGTTTATCATTTTTCAAGAATAGCCGTTGCCGTTGCGTAATTTTGCGTATGACTCAACGAAATATGCAAACTTGTAGCGCCAAATTCCTCCATTAATTGCAAACCTTTGCAATGCAATTTTACATACGGTTTTCCGCTATCTTGTTTGCAAATTTCAATATCCTGCCAGCCAAGTTTTTCTGATATGCCAGTTCCAAATGCTTTGGAAATTGCCTCTTTTGCGGCGAATCTCGCTGCTATAAATGGCGCCGGGTTTTTGTGGGACAAACAATATTCAATCTCACTTTCTTTCAAAATTCTCTTTAAAAAGCGGTCTCCAAACCGCTTATAAGAAGCAGCAACTCTTTCAACCTCAATAATATCAATACCCGTTCCAATAATCATTAACAGCGGTAGTCTTTCATTAAATCGAGCATCTCTTTTACAGCCTGTCCAATTCCAACAAAGACCGAACGGCTGATAATGCTATGTCCAATATTTAATTCAACAAGATAAGGAACCTTGTATAGCAATTTTAGGTTTTGATAATTCAATCCGTGCCCGGCGTTCACTTTTAATCCTGATGAGTTTGCAGCCTTTGCCGCAGTAATTAATTTTTCAATCTCAATCTCCTGTTCAGGCAATTTACCAAAACTCTCAGAAAACGCCCCGGTATGCAATTCTACAAACTGTGCCCCTACCCTTGCCGAAGCATCCACTTGTTCAAGCAATGGGTCTATAAAAAGACTCACTTGAATGCCGTCATCGTTAAGACGTTTTCTTGTTTCAGTTATTGAGCGAACATTAACCGCAACATCGAGTCCACCTTCAGTTGTAACTTCCTGCCGTTTTTCCGGCACTATGCAAACAATTTCAGGTTTTACATCAAGGACAATGTTCACAATCTCAGGCACATTAGCCATTTCTAAATTTAGGCGGGTTTTGACAACTTTGCGTAATCCATATACATCTTTATCTTGAATGTGCCGTCTGTCTTCGCGCAAATGCGCTGTAATGCCATGAGCACCAGCGGCTTCGCAAATCTTCGCTGCTTCAACGACATCTGGTTCACCGAATTGACGTCCACGATAACGAGCCTCGCGCAATGTAGCAACGTGGTCTATATTAACACCAAGTTTAAGCATATCACTTCTTCTTTATCTTAGAATCCGACTTCATATTGCTTTTCGCATCTGGCAAATCGACCGAGCGGGTTAATTGCAATAGTTCAAATCCTGTTAGCCCAATTGTTGAACGTCTCAATATTAAAATCTCTCGCGGATTTTTAACTACAATCTCTGTTGCTGCCTCGCCGAGGTCGTTTGCAATCTTCATTAACCACTTCTGTCCGGGTTTTGATTCCGGAACTTGTTCAACAGATGTAAATAAGAAAAGGATTTGGTAAATCTGCATCCATTGCAAAACTCGGTCTCCGGTGTATTCCCAGTCATAATACATTAAATTGGTGCGATTTAAAATCTGTTTAAAAAGTTCGGGAGGCGCTGGACTTTTCTCTTTTGCCGGGGGTGGAAATAATCCTCCATAAATATATTGTCCATTCGTGTCTGATGCAGTCTTCAAAAATGGGGTCATTAAAGGAAGCCCTCGCCAGACAAGTTCAGCCCTGTTGCTCACCCAAAATACATTGCCAGCGGTTGAAATTGAGTTTGAATTAATTATAAGAGGCGGAAGTTTAATCGCTAGTTCATTCATCAAGTTTGTGGCATCTGGCACCGGGACGGCAAAATATGTTGAAAATGGCGTTAATCCTTGCCCCCATAAATAGAGCTGGTCTGGAACCGATTTAAGTTTTAATTGTTTTATAATACTTATTTCGTTTAGCAAGGAAGACGAACCGCTTATCGCCGTAAAGCTGACTATGGGGTCATATATGAGACCTATTGGCGGATTCAGCGGTTGATAATTCCATTTAATACCAGCTGGATAATGCAGGGCAACAGCAGTCTTCATTTCACCACCCCGATTATATATCCGAACAGATGCAAAATCCGCACCGCCAGTCATAGGCATTTTTATCGCCTTTGTGAACCAATCAAGATTAACCTCCGCCTCCAACCAGTTATTAGAATTAAACGATTGAGGAAAATTTTTCTTTTGAATTTTTTTTACAATATCTTCAAACGCATTAAATTTATTTGTTGCCAATCCAAGAACAGTCCAATCACCAGCCCTGGCAAACCTCAATAAATTAAAACTGCCATTTATCTTTCCTTCCCAACCATTTGCAGATCCAAACCTTTTATTTGATGGCTTACGTCCCCCTGATATTTCAGCCAAATTAACGAAATTATCATTCCAGATTGTAGCCTTATCCGCGGGAATTGACACGCCAAGAACCACTTCTGACATTGTATCTTTTTGCCTGTAAATAATCAAACACCACTCGCTTTTATATAAGTCATCAAGAATTGGATTAAAAAGGTTGAATTGTTCAGCGGTAACATTTTTAAAAATTGCACCAACCTGTTCAGATACCTTCTTAAAAACCGCAGCCTTAAAAACAGCGCTCTCTTCCAGGGAAAAAATTTTATTTATATTTGTTGCCTCTTTATCTGCTGTCAATTTATCTACCCCTGCAAAATGTATCCTCAACACTATATTGTCTTGTTGACCGTAAACAGCAATCGTTGAGACACACAACAAAAACCCTAAAAATGTTTTTATTTCTTTAACCATAATATTGTTTTATACTTATCAGCAATGTTGTTATATTTTTAAATCAATTACAATATTTGTTCATTATATTTCACGCACGTTTCAAACAATTTGCAAATTATGACTATAACTTAATGAGCAACTAAATGCAATACCACAGGTTTGGTAAAACCAGTTTCAATATGCCTATCTTTGAATGCTGTTTCAGTACATCCAGTATAAATAGCAAAACAGAAATTCGTTCAGAGTATCAGAATAATCCTGAACAATGCATCTGGAAGGCTTACAACCACAGAATAACTCACTTTAAAATCGCTTGCCGATATCGCTGCAAATGGAACGTCTGCCTTACAATTGCAGTCGTGGGTCTGTTTTTAGCATCTCTTCAAGCAACTTCCATTGGGGATCGTTCATTGAATTAAAGGCATTCAAATAAACGGTAACAAGTTCACGCGGATACTTTGCGAGCAACTCATCTATAGCTTTTTTCAATTTTTCATCTTCCACGGAAGGTGGCAAATCGTCCACTATACCGTCTTTGTGTTCAATGCCCAATGATTCAAGGAACTGGGCAAGCATTGGGGTATGTTTTTTAAGCAACCAGGTTCGCAAAAGATTTGCGGCTGTAAGTTCAAGGGCGGGACGCATCAATGTGGCAAGCACAAGTTGATGCCGCTGTGAGCGTGGTTGACGTTCAAGATAGACAGGGCGAACCCGTTTTATGTCTGCCACAGCCTTTAGCAATGCGCGATAAAGCGGCTTCTCATTCTCGTAAGCCCACTCAATAATATCGTTCGCCATCTCCGATGGCATAAACCCGAATAGCTCGTAAGATGCTATCATAGATATAAATCCGTCAATCGTTATCCTATCGGTAAATCAAATTCTATTGTTTAGCAATTAATTTGCCAGAATTAAAAATTTCCTAATATGCCACAATATTATAAAAAATATTCAAGAACAAATTTTAAAAAAGTCTCCAAATTGTAGAAACTAACGAACACAATATAAATCCAATAACAAGGGGAATAACAGTTGAAATGACAACCCACCGCCATTTTCCGGTTTCTTTGTAAATTGTATAAAGCGTTGTAGAACAAGGGTTATGACATAGGCTAAACAGCAACAGGCATATTGCTGTTAATGGCGTCCAGCCGTTCCCAATAAGAATAGTCCTGATGGCAGATTCGTTTGCTTCCATCAAAACTCCGGCTTGCGCCCCATTTATTGAAAAATTGGCAACTAAAGTGGTTAGCATTAATGTGGCTGGTATTACAATTTCATTAGCCGGAATAGCGACAATGTATGCAAGAAGCACCGCCCCGGTCAATCCCATTACCCACGCAAGCGGGTCTAAAAACTTCACAGCCCAAAATGCAATAGGATGTCCTGAAATACTTAAATTGCATATTAACCATATAAAAATGCCAGCAGGAAAAGCAAAAACCACAGCCCGCCACAACACGAATATCGTTCTATCAACCAGCGATGTATATAAAGTCCGCAAAATGTTGGGAGGACGATAAGGCGGTAGTTCAAGACTGAAACTGCTGGTTTCGCCTTTTAATATAGTCTTGCTCAAAGCCAATGAAACCAGAAACGCAAAGGCAAATCCAAGTAGAGCCACACACATCACGGATAAAGCAGAGACAAGCCCGGATAACGGGGCAGGAAAAAGCGAGCCGATGAATACAGTTGAAATTAAAATTTGAGTTGGCCAGCGCCCATTGCAAAGTGAAAAGTTATTGGTAATGATTGCAATCAAACGTTCTCGTGGTGAATCAATTATCCTCGTTGCGATGACACCTGCGGCGTTGCAACCAAGCCCCATAGTCATTGTCAAAGCCTGTTTACCATGAGCGCCAACCTTTTGAAAAAGTTTATCTAAATTAAACGCAACTCGTGGTAAATAACCAAAATCTTCAAGAATG
>JAKPVM010000050.1 GCA_029572555.1 Verrucomicrobiota bacterium
TTCACTGGGACTTATGGCTTGGTCCTTCATATAATCATCCGTACAACCCGGGTTATTTTGCAGGCGGTCCCGGTATGAATTGCCTTTCCTGGAATATGTACTGGGATTTCGGAACAGGACAGGTCGGAGATATGGGCGCACATACAACAGATTTAGCCTGGAACGCCCTTGACGGCGATGTTCCGATTACCGCAGAAGCAAAAGGCGACCCATTCAATCCAGAAGTAACCCCTGTCAAACTTGAAATGCATTTTACTTTACCTCCCAATGATTGGAGAAAAGAAATACGCTATTCATGGTATCAAGGCGGCGCAATGCCAGATACCCCTGCGACGTTTATAGATTTAAATAAGATTGACCACGGCGCAATGTTTGAAGGCGAAAAAGGCTATCTTATTTCCGGCTTCACAACACGCGCAATTTATCCGCTCGGCGATAAGGCAGATTTTACCTACTATAAACCAAGAACAAAGGAAAATATCATACCGCCAATGGGAAATTTCCAACGTCAGTGGATAAATGCCTGTAAAGGCAATCTCAAAACCTCTTGCGACTTTGATTATGCCGGGAAAATGATGGAAATGCTTATGCTCGGTTTTGTTGCATATCGGGTTGGTAAAAAAATCACTTATGACAGTTCTGCAGGCAGAGTTACCGATGTCCCCGAGGCAAATGAATTTCTGAAACGAAAATACCGCGAAGGCTGGACACTTAACGGTTAAAGAAACATTGTATATGAAAAGAGTAATAGCGGCATCTTTCACCGCCGCGTTAATTTGTTGTGTTAGCTATCTATATAGCGAGGACGTTAAAATCCAAAAAACAAAATCCCGCGTTCCACCTGCGCCGCTCTATTGCGACCCGGTTCACGATGGCGCCGCTGATCCGACTTTTATATGGAGTCGTGAAGAAAAATGCTGGTTTATGCTTTACACAAACCGCAGAGCCGATGCTACAAACGAGCCGGGGGTGAAATGGGTTCACGGAACGGATATTGGTATTGGCTCAACTCCTGACGGCGGGATAACATGGAAATATCGCGGTATTGCCCGTGGATTGGAATTTGAAACAAACAGAAATACATTCTGGGCTCCTGAAGTCGTTTATTACAACGGGATTTATCATGCCTACATTTCTTATGTTCGCGGAGTACCCGAAAGTTGGAAAGGTACTCGCGATATAATCCATTATACAAGCACAAACCTTTTTGACTGGAAATTTGAATCAATCGTCGTACCGGGTTCGATTGACGCCTGCGTCCACAGATTACCTGATGGCAGATGGCGAATGTGGTTTAAAAATGAACAAAAGAAGGTCGCAGGCACTGTAATGGATAGTCCTGATTTATATCACTGGGAACTTGCGAAATCGGAGATGCCCGACCCTGACCCCGGAAAAGGTGAAGGTCCCGAAGTCTTTAAATGGAAAGGCTGGTTCTGGATGGTAAAAGATATCTGGAAAGGACTGGCTGTTTACCGTTCACCTAATTTAGACAATTGGACAAGAACCGGCGTCATACTTGACAAACCCGGTAAAAGACCCGGCGATAACGGCATTGGGCAACATCCGGGTGTTATTGTTCAAAATGACAACGATGCATACCTTGTCTATTTTGTTCATCAAAAAGGTGCAGACTACAGAAGGACATGGCTGCAAATCGTAAAATTAGGTTTTGATGGAAACACCTTAACCTGCGATAGAGACGCTGAATTTGAAATAAACTTGCAAGAACCAGAGCCTCAATTCACCCCTGAATATGTTCCATCAGTCAAAAAAGATTAACCTATAACAATTTAAAGAGAGACCGTTGATTCTTTTTTAACGGAAAACATTGATTCACCAATCTTTATTTTCTCGTTTCCAAACCCGTGGAATATCCTTATTTTTTTAGAGCGCAAAATCTCCCTGCCATCAAGGCTGCGAACAGTGAATAAGACTGGTTCGTCATAGTTCACGCCATTCCAGTTCAATGAGTGAAAGGCAATGAAATTTGGTGATTCAATTATAAATCCGTATTCTGGGATGGTAATATCTCCGCCAAATTTCGTTTTAACTTCATATTCTTCTTTCCCGGAGTTCACTAACACGGCGACAGATTTTGACCCCGCTCCAAAGACGGCTCGCTGAACCTTTTTATCCGCGGATAAAAATCGGTGCTCTGTCATTTGCATCTTTGATGTTAATTCATTTAACGGATTTAAAACTTCACAAGTATTTTTGATAAACCTGTCGGTGGGATGAAGCCCATCAGCCCATCCATTATCGGCTTTCACAAATACGCCGGGAGTTATTGCCTGTCGTTTAACAGGTTCAACAACAAGGGCGTTGTCAACCGATTTTATAATCCCTGCTATATATCTAGATTCGCCATCATCTTTTCCAATGAGCCGTATCCTTGTGCCTTGTTCAGGGCTATATATTCCTATCCGTATATCAAGTGGCGGTTGAACGGCTGCTGGAATTCTTATCCTGAATGGTCCAGTTTTATTAATCCCCGGCTTCCATTGAGACATTGGTTTTTCAGGCTTGTGGTCATTCTGTAAGAGAATTTTTCCATTTTTATCTGTAAAATGAACAAATATCGTATAATCTGTTTCAGGAGCTTTTTCCACTTCCCAGTTGTATGAAATCTCAAAAGAATCTGCTGAAACTTGCTTAAACTCAACCATTGGCGCTTTGATTTTTAATCCTGATTGCTCGCTTTTAGTCCAGTAAAGTCCAGCAGGTATGTTATGATAATTTAGGGGTCTGCCATAAATAATATGGTCAAGAACGTATCCTGCCGCTGTATTGATGTCATATCCATATTTTCCATACATTGCTATACAATCCCGATAAACGATTTCAAATAATGGCACTACATAACCACCCACTTTGTTTTCAAGCCCGCCATCGTGATAATGTTTGCCGCTTACACCGGTTAGCCCTTCAAAAAAGTCTGCGTGAGGGATTGCCCATTCCCTGCCACATTCACTGCCAAAGACGCCGAAAAGCGAACGTGCATAATCAGAAAGCGCCTGTTTCCACTTCATATCATCTTCACGCGTCAAAGGATGTTTAGGGTCATAACATTCATACAGCCCTGCTGCATAAGTAGTATCAATAAAATATGCATTGGCATCTGTTAATTTCTTAACTGCTGGCAAATTTTGTGGACGTTTTGCTAATTCAAGCGCTTTCAATGAACAGGTTACATAAGCCCGACCGCCAGCCCAAACACCGCCGGGAACGAGTTTGCCCTCTGGATTTTTCATTATAAAATCTTCATTCCAGGAGGGTGAATCGCGGTAGATATCTTGATAATTATCGTGTAGGCAGAAAAGGTATCCAAGGTTTTTAACCCGTCGCGAACACTCAGCGAGTTTCTCATTTCCACCACACTCCGGCGCTGCAGGCAGAACATCGGGGTGCTGGTTATCGTAGCCACGGCGAATCCAACCGCCAACCGTAAAAAGAACCTTTTCAATTCTGAGGTCTTTTTTGATATGTTCCGCAACAGTTGCGGCTTCATCAAATGTCCAATTGACCCTTACCGACAATTCTTTCGTGCTATCTTCGCTCATCCTGCGGGTAAGGGCACTCCATAGTTTTATATTTGCTGATCCAAAAAGCAGATTGCGTTCAGGCGCGCCTTTTAACTTCTCATCCCAACTAACAAACCAGCCTCTATTTTTTGCGATTTCACGATAAGCCTTGCCAATATCCACATAATCCCCCTTTCCAAGAAAATGAATCTGGAACTTTTTTGCCGATTTAGACAAGGAAAGAGTGGAAGATACTGTCTGGCTTTTCTTCTCGGAACCGGAAATCTGGCTATCTACAATTAGGGATACATACGAGTTGCGCCAGGTTACGAATAAGGCGGAACCTTTTTTCACTGCGCCAAACATTTCAATATGGCAACCTTCATAATTAAAAGTGCTGAATGTATGCGTAAAACTTTTTCCGCTATCAGCAGGGATAATTAAACCTTCCCTGACCGGCACCACAAAATAACCGGCTTCGTCGTCTTTAATCCATAGCGCTTTATCTAACAGGTTAATCTTTTCAACAGTTATGCCGTCAGAGGCAAAATATGAGAACTCAATAATATTGCCGGGCTTTAACAACTCAATTTTAACCAAAATCGTCTTTCCTTCGGCAGGTATGTTGAGTTCAAGGGCGTCTCCTTTTTTATTTATTTTAAATGATGAAAGTTCAACAACTGACTTTTTCCCATCAATGGTTATATTAGCTTCGCCAAGCCTTTTTTTATTAATATTTGACTCCCACCAAACACCTGAATTTTTATCGAGGATACGGAAACTACCGTTCTCGGAGGATAGTTCAAGCCTGATAAACCGACTTTCAATTACTTCTGGTAATCCACCCGTAGCAGCCATCATATTGACCACAGTAGATAGCAAAAGAATTGGAACCAGTCCTGATATTTTAAATATGGTCTTCATAATAAATTCCTCTTATATCAAAACATTTTTGTAATAAAAACTATTTTTACATTTGAAATTCTTTTTAGAGGTGTTATTTTAGTGGCAACAATTGAACGAAAAATAAATAAAAAATATACTGGAATTGTTTAAAAACTTTGCTAAATTTTACTGGCTTTAGGTTACAAAACGAAGACAATAACCTTAAAAAACATTGGTTGTGACAGCAAAAAAGAAAACTGGAAAAATTGGAGAAAAGAAGCATGTTGGAAAGGTGCATCCACCAGCAACGGCTTCATCAATTCTTGGTTCAACGGTGAATTCTGCCTCCATATCTACGAAAAAGGACATCAGACCTGAATGGAAAAAATATTACAATATTCTGGTTGACCTGCGAGATACTTTATTAAAACAAATGAGTGGTCTCGCCAAGGATTCTGCCGAAACCGTTCCTAATTATAGTCTACACATGGCAGATAGCGGTACTGATAATTTTGACCGCGATTTTGCGCTTAGCCTCCTTTCTTCTGACCAGGATGCAATTTACGAAATTGAAGAAGCTATAAAGCGAATTGAAAATGGTACTTATGGAATTTGCGAACTAACTAAAAAAACAATCCCAAAATCAAGACTTGACGCAATACCATGGACACGCTTTACTGTTGGTGCTCAAAAAGAACTTGAGAAAAAAGGGCTCTTTAAAAATAAACGGTTTTCTGAACTCGGTTCAATAGATTTAGTAACCGGAACAGACGAAGAAGAAACTACAACAGAAGAAAGCGAAGAACATTCTGTTTAAATTAGTATTTGATTATGCCAAGAGAAATTGTAATTCTTGAATGTGCAGAGGCGCGTAAAGAAGGCAAAACGCCTTCACGGTATATTACCACACGCAATAAAAAGACAAAAACAGAACGGCTTGAACTAAAAAAATACAATCCGTTCTTGAAAAAACATACCGTCCATAAAGAAATTAAATAGTTTTTAAATATGCCAAGAAAAACTCATCCGGAACAAAAGAAAGATACAAAACTTCGTTCATCAATGTTTGAACGGCGAATTCCAAGACCGAAACCAAAAATTGATTTTCCAATTCAACAGATTGATTATAAAAACGTCAATTTGCTAAAACAGTATGTTACTGAACAGGGCAGGATTTTGCCTCGTAAATATACAGGTCTGCCTGCTCCTTTCCAGAGACGGTTAGCCCGCTCAATTAAACGGGCTCGTCAGATCTTGCTTATGAAATAACAGTTTAGCCCCGTTCAATGAACGGGGTTGATTATTGCATTCTAATTGCAAATCATTTGCAGTTAGATTATCGTTCATTATGAGTATGAAAACCAAAGCTATAATGCCTTTGCTTTATTGTATCGTATTCACTCTTTTTATTTCTTTTAATGATTTGCCTGCTATTCCAAATACTAAACAAACCATTCTTACTTCAATATATCCGGTATATGTCATTGCTAAAAATGTCTCTGGAGACGTATTTAAAGTAGAAAATTTGCTGCCACCGGGAGAAAATCCTCACGAATATCAGTTAAAACCTGAAGATGTAAAAAAGATACAAAATACCGATTTGATAATATTGAACGGACTCGGGATTGATGACTGGCTTGTTAAAACCATTTCCAGAGTCAATCCGGGAAAAAATAAAACAATTAGATTAATCACAACAAACCTCCCATTGATTTATATTTCTAACTACGCATCTTCAAAAAGTGGAACAATCCCCGACCCACATTTCTGGCTTGACCCGACTTTAATGATGCAGGCTGCGAGTAATTTGTCAGGACTTCTCATAAAACTATCCCCGCAAAACAAAATGCAGATTGAACAAAATCTAAAGTCATTTTGCGAGAGATTGTTAAATCTGGACAAAAAAATAAAAGACGAATTATCCGCAGTGAAAAATAAATCTGTCATTTTTCAGCACAACGGTTATGCATATTTTGCGCGCCGGTATGGCTTAGAAATCGTTGGTTATGTGGAAGAAGTGCCCGGTGCTCCGTCTTCGCCGCAGTATCTATCGCGGTTGATAAAAAATGCAAGGAAATTCAAGACAGCCGCAGTATTTGGAGAACCGTGTGGTTCAAACGAATTGGTAAAAAGAATAGCTGAGGAACTCAAAATTCCTTATGCTGTCATTGACCCGCTTGAAACTGGCAATTCAGACCCTAAATATTACGAACAAAAAATGTCAGAAAATTTAAATATCATAAAAAATATCTTAAAATGACCACCACCTCTGACATACATAACAATCCTCCGTATGCCATTGAAATTGAGAATTTGACTGTTAGATATGGCAATAAAGATATTTTAAAAAACATCAATCTAAAAATAAAATATGGAGATTTTTTGGCAATAATTGGACCTAACGGCTCTGGAAAAACCACTTTATTAAAAGCCATCCTCCGAATAATAAAACCCGATTGCGGGACAATAAAAATATTTGGCGAAGAAGATATAAATAAAATCATTACAAAGATTGGGTATGTCCCACAAAGACTCGGTTTTGAAAAAACGCTTTCAATTACGGTGCGAGAATTTCTCGCCTTGCGATTGCCAAAAACAAAAAACTGGTTTTTCCACAGGTTTAAATTCATAGACGAAAAATTAAAGATTGCGAGACTTGGCGTAACAGAACTATTAGAAAAGCCATTATATCTGCTCTCTGGCGGTGAATTGCAACGGGTGTTAATTGCGTTTAGTCTATTAGGAGAACCAGAATTGTTGCTACTTGACGAGGCTACGGAAGGGGTAGATTTTACCGCTGAAAACTTGATTTACGAATCCCTTGCTACATTGAGAAAACAAATTGGCTTAACTGTGATATTGGTTTCTCACGACCTTTCAATGGTTAGCCGTCAGGCAACAAACGTTGTCGCATTAAGCAACGGCGTTGTCTGTTGCGAAGGCTCGCCTTCAGAGGTTTATCAATCCTTGAACAAGGCTTACGGCGCTCATTTCATAACATATTCTCATCATCACTAATGACTTATGTTTGAACCATTACAATTTTCATTTATGCAGCGCGCAATAATCACTGCGCTTTTACTCAGTCCAATTTGCGCCTTGATGGGCGTTTTCGTAATTGCACGAAAGATGTCGTTCTTTAGCGATACAATCGGACACAGCGCCCTTGCAGGCGTTGCTGTTGGGCTATTGATTGGTCTCAAAGAACCATTAACTACCCTTTTAATTACAAGCCTTGCTGTGGCTATCATTGTCTTCTGGTTGAGAGAAAAAACCGAACTACTGACCGACACAATTATGGCTCTGATGTTTTCCGGGATGATTGCCGTCGCAATAATTATTTTTAGTTTTTTAAAAGGCTATAAGGGAGACCTTCATCGGTATCTTTTTGGGGATATACTCGCTGTTGGCAACATTGACACAATTGCCTCTGCCCTGTTATTTGTCCTGATGTCATTCATCATTTTTAAAAACCTGAACCAATTTACCATCATTACCACAAACGAAGAACTTGCATTTGCTTGTGGTGTTAATGTTGGAAAAGCGAATTATCTATTTGTAATTACTCTCACGTTAACTGTGGCATTAAGCATAAGGTTGCTCGGTATAATGCTCGTAACATCGCTGCTGGTTGTTCCTGCGGCAGCGGCAAGAAATGTTTCAGTTACACTGCGTCAACAACTTATTTTTAGCATACTATTCGGTCTATTTTCCGCTCTTGCTGGGACATTGAGTTCATATTATTTAAACCTACCAAGTGGCCCGTGCATCACTCTGGCTTGTATTTTAGTATTTATTTTGACGCTAATATGGAAAAAGGTAAAAGAATAGAAACCGCCAAAACAAACAGCGCTCTGTATAGCCTTGTTGAGGCGCTGCGGGATAAGTCTTTAAAAATTACTGACGAGCGATTATCTATTCTTGATGTTTTGGTCAAGCAGACAAAGCCAATTACAATAAAAGAACTACACCAAATTACCGGCAAACAAGGTTGCGACCTCGCCACGATATATAGGCTATTTAACCTGCTTGAAAAACATAAATTAATCCAGCGAACTGATTTCGGCGACGGCATTGCGCGATTTGAATTACTCACTGCGGATAGAGCGCATCATCATCATATTATCTGCATCTATTGTTCTACGGTAGTAAAAGTTGATGAATGTTTTATTGAAAGCATCCAGGAAGAGATTGCGAACCGCAGCGGCTTTAAATCAATTACACACAAACTTGAATTTTTTGGAATCTGTCCTCGGTGTCAGAAAAAAGAATAACGAGTACATATAGACTCAATCATTGGCAAACCAATAAGAATTGCATTTTGGGGCGCATATTTGTTTAAGTTGCAAAATAGTATAAATCCAACCTGCGAAAGCAGGTGAAAGGATTATAGCAATAGCAATACAAAAACATCATAAACCGCTGAAACAAGTGGAACACGGATGTTCTATGGAAAGGAATGGAACGCAGATTACGCAGATGAAACAGATTTGCACAGATAATAAGGAAAAGAAATTTAACAAGGATAGAAAGGATAAAAAATTGTCTCCTTGTTTACTCTTATAAAATATCCTCTCTATCCAATTTTAAATCAAAATCTGCGTAAATCCGTTTAATTTGCGTCATCAGCGTTCTTCCCTTACAAGGATAAACACATTTCATAACCTGCGAAAGCAGGTGAAAGGATTATAGCAAACGGAATAAAAAAACCATAAACCGCTGAAAGCGGTGATAG
>JAKPVM010000062.1 GCA_029572555.1 Verrucomicrobiota bacterium
TACAAACGTTGGTGCAACGGTTACATTTTCTGTGAGCGCTACAGGAACGCCACCGTTATCATATCAATGGTATTGGAATAACATACCGATAGCCGGTGCGACTTCGGCTACCTTAGTTCTACAAAATGTAGCGTCGTATCAGGGTGGACCATATTATGTGGTTGTAAGTGATATCGGTGGTTCTACTACGAGCCAAGTCGCTACTTTGACACTGCCACCGGATACAGTACCACCAACCTTAATAATGGCACTTGGATTAATTAGGGCGACGAATTATCCGCCGACACAGCCGCCATTGTTTAATGAGATATTGTTAACTTTTTCAGAACCGGTAGATCCGGCTACGGCAACGAACACTGCAAATTACAAAGTAGATAGATCTATTGGTGGACAGAGCCTCACGGTAAGTAAAGCGGTGGTGGTCAATACAACTAATGTAGTTCTTATAACAGCTACACCGCGAACTTTATATACGAACTATACAGTAACGGTAGACAATGTTACTGATTTAAGTCCAGAACACAACCCTATTGCTGCAAACACCAAATTTGATATATATCAGGAATTACCGTTAATCTTCTACGGTGCAACGAACGATATTTCGTATGCGTGGAAATATGATTATTCAGGGACGGATTATAGTGGGCAATTTTATCAGCCTGGTTTTGATGATAGTTCCTGGACAAATTGCTGGATGTTAATTGCAGCTGATAGGGATGGTATACCAACAGTCCCTGAGATAATTGGAACATGGATACCCGGTGTAGATACAGCCAATTTTATTTATACATATTATTTCCGTAAACATTTCTACTTCCCGTATGGATTTGATTCTAAATCAGCGGAATTAAGATTGCGTTATGTGGTAGATGACGGTGCGATATTTTATATGAATAGTAATGAATTCTACTCGGTAAGGATGCCAACTGCAAGACCTATGCCTTGGAGGACACTTGCGAGTGGTGGTGGTAATCAAAATTATGCGCCGACGCCAGATATAAATGCGATAATTCAACCATACTATGTTGTCACAAATCGGTATTTGGTAAATGGTGATAACGTGATTGCGGTGGAAGTTCATCAAAGCGGGACAAACAGTACAGATATAACATTTGGTATGATATTGACAGCGGTAGTTCCACCGGGTGCAGCAACTCCGCCACAAATTGTAACACAACCACAATCTATCACGACGAACTATGGCGCTACTGTTCAGTTTTCTGTTGAAGCAACGGATTCAGGATCGTTGTATTATCAATGGTATCATAATAATGTGCCGATATCCGGAGCAGAGTCAAATACTCTTGTCATAGCAAATGTTCAATCGTATCATGGTGGAAATTATTATGTTGTAGTGAGTAATCCTGCTGGTTCAGTTACAAGTCAGGTTGCTGTATTAACACTACCACCGGACACAGTGCCACCATCACTCACGATGGCTCTTGGTTTGTTAAGGGCAACGAATTATCCGCCAACACAACCGCCATCGTTAACAGAAATATTGTTAACCTTCTCAGAGCCTGTTGATCCGACTACGGCTACAAGTGTTGGAAATTATAGTGTCGACCGTTATGACGGTGGAGAGCACCTACAAGTCAATAGAGCGATAGTAATCAATTCAACGAATGTACTAATTACGACAGCCACACCGCGAACTCTATATACGAACTATACGTTAACAGTAAATCATATTACTGACCAAAGTATGCAACATAACCCGATTGTTTCTAATACGAAATTTGATATATATCTTGAGTTGCCATTAATCTATTACGGTCCAGCAACCGATATTTCTTACGCGTGGAAGTTTGATTATTCAGGAACTGATTATAGTGGGGAGTTTTATCAAGTTGGCTTTGATGATAGCGCGTGGGCAAATTGTTGGATGTTAGTTGAAGGTAAACGGGGAACTGTTCCAGCATTCCAGGAGACAATTGGGACTCTATTGCCAACAGTAGATACGAACAACTATATCTATACCTATTATTTCCGGAAAAATTTCAGCTTCCCATCCGGGATTGATCCTAAATTGGCGCAGTTGAGATTGCGTTACATCGTAGATGACGGCGCAATATTCTATATGAATGGGAGCGAATTCTATTCAGTAAGAATGGCAAATTCACCGAGGCCGATGACATGGAATACACAGGCTACCGCATCTGTCGGTGATGCTACCTATGATCCTGCAGTTAACGCAAATGCTATAGTTCAACCGTTCTACACTGTCACAAACATATATTTACAAAATGGTGATAACGTTATAGCGGTTGAAGTTCACCAAAATGGAACATCAAGCTCAGATGTTACATTTGGAATGATATTAACTGCGGTGGTTCCGCCGATAGGAGTGCCTGTAAGGGCGCCTCAAATTGTAGTACAACCGCAATCTGTGAGCACTAACTATGGCGCAACTGTTGAGTTCACTGTTCAGGCTACGGGTGGAATGCCTTTGAATTATCAATGGTATTTTAATAATAGTCCAATATCAGGCGCTAATTCGCCAGCCCTTGTATTGACCGGCGTTCAATCTTATCAAGATGGTAATTATTTCGTGGTAATCACGAACCTTGGTGGCGCAATCACAAGTCAAGTAGCTACTTTGACACTGCCACCTGACACAGTACCTCCAACATTATTGATGGCAGTTGGTCTGTTAAAGGCAACCAATTATCCGCCGACTCAAATGCCGACATATACAGATATCTTACTGACATTCTCAGAACCTATGGAGGCGGCGTCAGTGCAGAATGCAGCGAATTACGCTGTTAATCGTCAAGGTGGAAATGCATTACAGATTAGCAATGTGGTAGTGGTTAACCTGACGAATGTATTGTTGACAACAACAGAGCAGCGAGAACTGTTTGCAAATTATACAGTGTCTGTTTTAAATGTCAAAGATGCCTCACCTCAGCATAATTCGATAGTGGCGACTAACTTTGATATTTATCAAGAGGTGCCATTAGTTTATATTGCAGATACAAATCATACATGGAAATATGATATGTCAAGGACTGACTTTGGCACAAATTGGTTGAAGGTAGATTTTGATGATAACGGTTGGACAAGCGGTGTTGCGTTATTTGAGGCGAAACGCGGCACAGTACCGGGGCTACCGGAACCGGTTAGAACATTGTTGCCTGAACCGATAGATAATGCGGCATCATTTGTAAAGACATATTATTTCAGGACGCACTTTACACTACCGGATGGTATTGATTTAGAGAATGCGCAGCTCTATCTAAGACATATTGTTGATGATGGAGCGGTATTCTATATCAATGGCTCTGAAATATTTGCGTACAAGATGCCAACAAATAGGCCTGTAACTATTAACGATTCAGCTCTGGCGCCAGCGATTGGGAATGCTGCCTATGAGCCAGTGGTTGATCCAGCTGCGGTTGTACAGCCAGCATATCTAATTACTAATGCAAGCCTGAAGATTGGCGATAATGTTATTGCTGTTGAAGTACATCAGGACAGCGGAACGGGCAGTAGTGACGCTACATTTGGTATGAATCTGACTGCGGTAATTCCGCCGACATCAGGCGTTACACCGCCGCCGACTGTTATTATATCGCAGACATTCGTTGTGAATAACAAGATTCGTCTCAGTTTTACAAGTCAAACGGGCTGGACATATACTCTTGAATCGGCGCCGGGACTTGAAACCGAGAACCAGACCTGGAGCGCTGTAACAAGCGTTCAAGGTGATGGTTCGAATAAAGTCTTAGAAGACAACGTGACTGGTGGACGTAAGTTCTACAGGTTGCGCGCAGTTAAGAATTAAGTAAAAATAAAATAAGGGCTGGGAAATAGGTTCCCAGCCCTTTAATTTTTTTTAAAAATATTGTTGCATTATTATTTTAAAAGTGATAAATAAAAGGTAATGATGATAAGAAAGAAAAACATTTTAAGAATTCTTTTTGCGTTGTTCATTTTGGCAAATATAAATGTTTATTCTGCTTATAATCCTTGCATTGATAGACCTGAATTTTTAAGACCTAAATTTTTAAGGAGTGAATTTAACAGACCAGATTTTGAGAAAGCAAAATATGATAAACCAGTTTTAGAAAAACCAGTTGCCGTTAAGGATGATTTTATAAGACCTAATTTTATAAAGCCTTCATTTATTCTTCCGAAGTTTCAGGATTGCGTGGCAATGAAGGAAAAGAAAATACCACTTGAAAAAACATTAATAAAAGGTCAACAAACATCTTTTGTCAGCGCAACGAACCAAACTGAAAAGTTCGTAGGTAATAACAGTAAAGAAGTTAATAAAATAAGTGAACCAAATCCGAATTCCTTTTTCTTTTATAAACCACCTGATGTAAAGTCAGAAAACAAAGAAGAGGATTGCTGTGGTGTAGTAGAAGAAAAACAAATTAAAAATGACGAATCATCGCAGGTTGTTACGAGCAGGATAAATGAGTTAAGGTAGATTTAGTTTTACAGCCATTTCCCCTGAGTATTGCTTTTTAAACCTTTCTAAATGTATTTTAAATCAATTTGATTGCTATTTTTGTATATTGCGTCAAATTTTTTACAATGACTTTTAAATTCAAGTTGAACCGATTGGTTTTTATTGTAGCGCTGGTTTTTCTGTTAGATACGGTTATAAAAGCGGCTGACTCTCCGCGATGGGGTGAACGATTCACACATAATTTGGTTTCACCAGAGACAAATTTGCCGACAGTTTTTGACCCCGCAACAGGTAAAAATATAAAATGGATTGCAGAATTAGGAAGTCAAACGCACTCAACACCTGTGATATGTTCGGGAAAGATTTTTATAGGGACAAATAATGATAGACCGAAAAATCCTAAACACACGGGAGACCGCGGTGTGTTGATGTGTTTAGACGAAAAGACGGGAGAATTTTTGTGGCAACTTGTCGTCCCGAAATATAGTGATGATATCTATCAGGACTGGCCTAAGGCAGGGATTTGTTCTACGGCAACTGTTGAGAGCAATAGAGTATATATTTTGAGCAACCGCGGCGAGGCAATGTGCCTTGACATTATGGGATTAAAAAATGGCAACGACGGACCATTTACAAACGAGGCTAAATTGCTTGCACCACGCGGGAGTGATTCAATAAGTCTTGACGAAACCGACGCCGATATAATCTGGACATTTGATATTCACGGAACAGTTAAGACTTATCCACACGATTCTGCTCACTCATCTTTTTTAATTCATAAAGATTTTATTTACATAAATACCTGCAATGGCGTGGATAACACCCATAGAAAAATTCGCGCACCTGACGCCCCGAGTTTAATTGTCCTTGAAAAAAATAACGGACGTCTTGTTGCAATGGATGACGAACAGATTGGACCAAGAATATTTCATTGTACATGGTCTTCTCCTGCGCTTGCAGTTATGGGCAGGAAAGAATTAATTATTTTTTGCGGCGGAGATGGTGTCGTCTACGCATTTGAAGCATTGAGCACAGTGCCACGGCAAGGTGAGGTTTTGAAACTTAAAAGGGTCTGGCGATTTGATTGCGACCCTGGAGCGCCTAAAGAGGAAGTCCACCGTTATATTGGAAACCGCAATGAAAGCCCGAGCAATATTAAAAGTATGCCGGTTGTTTATAAAAATCGGATTTATGTAACCGCAGGTGGCGATGAATGGTGGGGAAAAAATAAGGCATTCCTTTATTGTATTGATGCTACAAAGACGGGGGATATTACCACTTCTGGGAAGTTGTGGGATTGTCCTCTTAAGGGCCATTGTATGTCAACGCCGGCGGTATATAACGGATTAGTATTTGTCGGGGATTCTGGTGGAAATATAAATTGCATAGACGTTGAATCGGGAGAAAAAATATGGGTGCAGGAAACTAAAGGGACAATATGGGCATCGCCACTTGTTGCTGATGGAAAAGTTTATGTGGGGACGAGAAGAGGCGATTTCTGGGTGATGTCCGCATCAAGAGAAAAAAAAGTGCTTCACACTATTGATTTAGGTTCTCCAATAAGCAGCTCGGCTGTTGCTGCAAACCAGACGGTTTACATTGCAACAATGACTAAATTGTTCGCAATCGCAAATTAATTATAATGGCAGTTTTTTAATTCTTATTTGATAATTGCTTGATTAGATTTAGAATAATTAGGTTTTGTGTTATTATGCGGCTGGGTTTAATTCTTTTGGTAATATCTTTAAATTATTTTAGCAGCGCTACCGAAATTAAGATGGTAGAGGCTAATAGTTGGTATCAATTCAGAGGTCCGGCGCGAAATGGTATTTGCAGAGAGACAGGCTTGTTAAAGCAGTGGAAGGAAGGTGGTCCTACGCTCCTTTGGACGGTCACTAATATCGGCACTGGTTATTCAGCGCCAATTTTTATAAACAACGGATTTTTCATTATTGGTGATGTGGGTGATGAACTGGTGATTTTTGCGTTTGATTTTGATGGGAAACTTCTCTGGAAAACAAGAAATGGTTTAGCGTGGAAAGGACCTTATCCGGGTGCTCGCGCAAGTTGTACATATAGCGATGGGCGTCTTTATAATTACAATGCTAACGGCAGATTGGGGTGTTTTAGCGCTATTGATGGCAGGGAACTCTGGGCTTTAAATGTCCTTGAAAAGTTTAACGGCAAAGGCATCACCTGGGGGCTGGCAGAATGTGTGCTTGTTGATGAAAATTGCGTATACGTTACCGCTGGTGGAAAGCAGGGATTAATGGCTGCGCTTAATAAGACTAATGGAACGGTTGTCTGGCTTACCGAGCCATTGGTTCTTGGAGAATCGAAATTACCTGATTATGAACGTGTGAACGAACCCGCTGGAGAAGTTGACAGCGCAAGTTATTCCTCGCCAATTATGTTCACTATTGATAAGAAGAAATTTATTGCAGGGTGTTCATTAAGGCACATTTATGTCATTGATGCCACAACTGGAAAACTAATCTGCACAAGGGCATTTCCAAACCGTTTTCAAGTCATTGCCTCGATGCCTGTTTTGGTTAATGATACCATCTTTTTTACAGCGCCGGATTCCGGAGGCGGTGTGCTTTATAAGATTGAAACTAACGGCGTTTTGAGTAAAAAACTGTGGACAACACCGCTTGACACCTGCCACGGTGGAGTAATTGCATTGAATAGAACTTTATATGGCTCGTATTATCGCGGGAGAACTGGCTGGGTTGCTGTTTCACTTCAAGATGGAACCGTTCGATTTCATTTGAAGACGATTCCAATGGGTTCGGTATTATATGCTGATGGACGGTTGTATTGTTTGAGCCAGGAAGGCGATATGACGTTAATTTCTCCCTCGCCGGATAAATTAGAAATTGTGAGCCAATTTCGTCTTATTACTGAACGAAAGAGCGATGTCTGGACGCACCCTGTAATTTACAACAAGCACCTTTATCTACGTTATCATAACAGGCTTTTCTGTTATGATATTGCAGAAAATTCAAATTAATTAAGCCTTGCCGAATTAGATAAATTTAAGCAAAGTTTTTAGTAATGGCGCAGAGGTATATAAATGATGTTTTAGCAAAGCCTGATGCGGCACTTGAGATGACGCTCAGGCCGGTGTTGTTTAGTGAATTTACCGGTCAGAAAAAAGTCAAAGAGCGTTTAGAGATTGCGGTGCAGGCTGCCCGTCAGCGTGGAGAGGCGCTTGACCATATTCTTTTGAGCGGACCGCCCGGACTTGGAAAAACCACACTTGCTTATATCATTTCAAAGGCGATGGATTCAAATATAAAATGCGTAAGCGGTCCAACAATTGAAAAGGCAGGCGATTTAGCTGGCTTACTAACAAATCTCGAGGAGCGAGATGTTTTGTTCATTGATGAAATCCATCGGTTGCAAAAGACGATTGAGGAATATCTCTACCCGGCAATGGAGGATTTTAAACTGGATATTATTATTGACCAGGGACCAAACGCAAGAAGTGTTCGGTTGAATTTACCACGATTTACTTTGATTGGCGCGACAACCCGTAGCGGTTTATTGACTGCGCCGCTTTTATCCCGATTTGGAATGAAAGAGCGGCTTGATTATTACAATGCCGCTGAATTGCAAAAGATTGTTATCCGTTCTGCAAGGATTTTAGGTGTTCCAATAGATGACGAAGGCGCAATGGAGATAGCCCGTAGAAGCAGAGGAACACCGAGAATTGCTAACAACCTTCTTCGCCGGGTGCGTGATTACGCCCAGGTAAAAGCAGATGGAAAGATTACCGTTCAGATAGCAAAACTCGCCCTTGAGATGCTTGAAATTGACGAGAACGGATTAGATGAGATGGATAAGCGGATACTTGAAACGATTGTATTAAAATTTGGCGGCGGACCGGTTGGCATCAATTCCCTTGCTGTTGCCGTCGGAGAAGAGCCTGATACGATTGAAGAGGTATATGAGCCTTACCTGATAATGGAAGGCTATATAAACCGCACACAACAGGGACGCGTCGCCACTGAACTATGCCGAAAATGGTTAAAAGCCTTTGATGAACAGGGAAATTTATTTTGATTTGACCTATCTTGTAAATTACTAATTCTCCACAGGCAGGAATGGCTGTGTTACTCTGGGGGAAAAATAGACATTTTTTCCGTGTTGGCGGGGCACTGCTTCTATAATTCCATTTTTAGGATTTATCCAGAGTGAATGTGATTTACCTTCACGCTTTAAATAACAACCAGCGATTCTTAGCTTTTGCTCCAACTCTTTCCGTTTCATTTGATAAGAACTTTGTCCTTTATAACATCGTCTGGTAAACCGCGAAGAATGTCTTCCCTTCTATCGTTCAAAATCAGTTCAATTGCCTCGCGCAGGTTTTCCTTTGCCTGCTCTATTGTTTCGCCTTGCCCGTTAGCGCCCGGTATTTCAGGACAAATAGCCCAGTATCCGCCTTCAGGCGCAGGTTCAATAATCGCTGTAAATTCTGCTTTCATTATATCTCCTTTCTATTTGTTTGGATGGGCAAATTCATTTTAAAGTAACTATATAGATTAAATGTATCATAGTCAAGTTTACAACTGGTGGATGGAAACAACATAATGAAAGCATCCTTGTTCCAATTGTTAGAATTGTCAGCACGGATGCTGGCGACATACTTCATCCACAGGCAGGAATGGCTGTGTTATGCTGTAAGCAAAATGTCTGTATTATTGTTAAATGGTCCAGCCTTCGCGGTATTCTCGACGAATGAATTTATTGGCTTCTGGAACGTTTTTAATCTGCAACTTTTCGGGATCCCATTCCATCTTGTGATAAGTAAGTTCTTCCCGAAGTTTAACGCGCAGTGCAATATTGCCAAGAAGAACAACTTCTGCCAGAGGTCCTGCCCAGTCAAAATTTGAACCGGCTGGTTTTCCGCCTTTGCAGGCTTGAATCCATTCTTGATAATGACCGGGTGAACGCGGTAGTGTCTTTGGCGGGTCTTGATATTCTTTGCGCCGTTTTTCTGGGTAAACTCTGTTGCCGAGCATAAAGCCTTTGTCGCCGACTAATAGGTGACCGCCTTCGCCCATTCGCGCGCCTTCAGGCAGTCCTTCAGGTCGTGGTGGACGCAATCCACCATCATACCATACGAACTTAAGTGGCGGCATTGAACCGCGTGCAGGAAAACGATAAGTAACCATTGAGGCTAATGGGTATGTTTCCTCGTTAACACGGGAAGACGAGGCTTCCACAGTTAGCGGGTGTCCAAGTTTTAGTGCCCTGAACACAGGGTCAAAGGAATGACAACCGATGTCTCCGAGCGCGCCGGTTCCAAAGTCCCACCAACCGCGCCAACGGAATGGGGCATAAATTGGGTTATAAGGTCGCATCGGGGCTGGTCCAATCCATAAGTCCCAATCAAGGGTTTCAGGAACAGGAGGCGTCTCTTTTGGACGTGTAACACCCTGAGGCCAGTATTCATTAAATAAACCGTTTGATGGACGATCAGTCCAGATATGGGCTTCATATACATTTCCGATTGCACCATCCCATACTAATTCACAGAGCCGACGTGTTTCTTCTGACGCCTGTCCTTGATTTCCCATTTGCGTGGCGACCTTTTTTTCTCTTGCGGCTTTGGCAAGTTCTCGGGCTTCCCAGACTGAATGTGTTAACGGTTTTTCGCAATAGACATGTTTACCGTTTTTTATCGCATACATAGACGCGAAGAAATGGTGGTGGTCAGGGGTTGCAACTACCACTGCATCAATGTCTTTCTGTTCATCAAACATTTTCCGATAATCTTTGTATCGTTTTGCGTTTGGATATTGTTTAAATGTGCCGGCGGCATAAGACCAATCAACATCGCAAAGAGCAACGATGTTTTCGGTATTCATATTGTTAATGTCTCCATGCCCTTGTCCGCCTACTCCAATTCCGGCGATATTCAATTTTTCATTTGGAGAGGTTGCACCGTTAAGCCCAAGAATGCTTCCGGGAATTACCTGGACTGCGGCTATGCCTGCAGCAATACCCTTCACAAATTGCCGTCGGGAGATGATGCTGGTAATATTTTTATCTTTCATAATGGTTTTCTTATAGTTATCCAAATTTTGACGGTTTTTAATGATTAACTATTCAATAATAATTTGAAATTCTAATAAAGTTTCCGATATACTATTAAGGTTCGCGGATTAATTAAAATATGAGTGTTTTTAAATATAATCGAATCTGTTTATTTGCGATGTTCGCTTTCTGGTTTTCATTAACAGCGCAAGGCGCTGTTTCGCACGTTTTGCATATAACGGTTGATGGTTTGGGAGGTTATCAAATTAAGGGGTATCTTGAAACGAATGCGGCGTCATTTCCCAATTTCAAACGGCTTCAAAGTGAAGGGGCTTGCACATTTAATGCCCGCTGCGACTATGATTATTCGGAGACAGTACCGAATCACGTTACAGTATTGACAGCAAGGCCTGTTGAACAACCAGCAGGAATTACGAATCTTGTTAGGCATGGTTATTCGGCAAATTCTTCCGGCGCTACAACAATTCACAATTATGTTAACCCAACCTTTTACAAGGCGAGCACGATGGATGTTGTTCACGATAACGGTTTAAAGGTGGCGATATTTTTAGGAAAAACTAAATTGGCAGTATGCACTAATAGTTACAACAATGTAAATGGCGCTCAGGATTTGATTGGAGAAGATAATGGAAAACAAAAATATGATTTGGCAAAAATAGACAGTTCAAGCCCGCCTTTGCTTGCTGTTATGACAAATCTGCTGGCAACAAATCCGCCAAACTACCTGTTTTTTCATTTTGTTGAACCTGACACTGTCGGGCATAGTTATAAATGGAATACACCGCAATGGAGTAATTCAATTGTAACTGTGGATAATTGGTTAGGACAGATATTCCGCATAATTGATTCCAGTCCAATTTTGTCAAATGATACAGCGATTGTGTTATGCGCAGACCATGGTGGCGGCGGCGATGATAATGGACTACATATGAACCCGACGAGGCTTCTTAATTATACGATACCGATATTTGTTAAGGGACCGGGTTTTGAACCCGGTAGCGATTTGTATCAATATTTTAGCAACCGCTTTGACCCGGGCACCGAAAGACCTGAACAGGGCGGCGTTCCACAACCATTGCACAATGGAGACACTGGGAACATTGCTTTGATGTTGTTAGGACTTCCTGAAATACCGGATTCCTATTGGCGACCGCAATATGTAGGGATAAGCCAAAATATAGCTATTGAAATCTTAAAATCAAATAACAGGTTAATTCTTCGCTGGCTTCCGCAGTCCGGTTATTTACCGGTTTTTTCGGAGTCGTTAACTGGCGATTGGTCTGTTATTACCAACCAGATTCAAAATAACGGGACGTATAATTACATTGAAGTAATTCCAAATTATCAACTCAACAGTGGTTTTTATAGATTAAGAAAAAATTAACGAAATCACCTAATAGTCATATAGACCGCTATCGTGAGAGTAATTTCCATAATCATCACTTGCTTTGTCATTGCCTAAATATTTTTCAAACACATCGCCCATATCTTCTTCAATCTTTTCCGGGTCTTCGCCGGCTTCCAGTCTTTTGATTGCGACATCCATCTCTGGCGGCAATGTCCCGGGTGGCATAATGTCTTTCATTTTTTTCATCATATAGGCAAGGTGTCGCGGGTTGTTTTCGTCAATATGTTCAAGGTCGCGTTCCAGTTCCTGCATAGTGCGTTCAATCCGCGGGTCATTAAAATCGGGCATTTGAGAATCGTTATCGGGGAGTTCACCTGTGGAAGAAGGTTCTTTTATGCCTCGGGGTGTGGAAAATCGGCTCATCATTTTGACCATTTTTTTATTCCCGCACCGTGGGCAAATCGGCAAACCGTCGGGATTTATCCGCTTTGAAAAAAAGTTAAATATGACCCGACATTCAGGACAAGCAAACTCGTAAATTGGCATATATTTTTCTTTTAGTTTTAATTTATTTGTTAATAAAAGATTACCACCACATATAATATACTAAGACTTAATTTTTATATCAGTCAAGAGTTGGAGATGATGATGGCAAAAGATTTAATCGCGTTTTCTGTACGCGACAATTTTAAGTGGTTTGTCGGTTTGGTAAATTTTTAGCATATCAGGTAATTTTATAAGAACCCACGGTTGTAAATCCTGGGCGCCATTTTTTGTGAATACCACATTGTCAGCGATATAAACACACATATGAATAGCCTTGTTATCATCTTCGATGAGCATAATCAAATCGCCATAAGTATAATTTGTGCCGACATTGTAATATTGTGAATGCAAGACTTGTTGTATATAATCTCCATCTAAAAATCTATCATCAGGAGTATTATTGAAAAAATTCATAGCGGAATAAAAACAATCGTAGGGTCTTTTCCCCTGTTCAAATTTTGGATAGGTATAAAGTCTCAATCTGGCAAAGGTGGGTAGAAGGAAGGATACACTGATAGATCTTCCATTGGGTAATTTTTTTAGTGATTCAAGGAATGACCTCATTTCGGGGCCACTTCCTCCTTTTTTAAAATATTTAACGACTGCGTCAATGTCTGTGTGCGGTGTGATTTTTAGGTTCATCAATAATGCCGGGATTTGTGAAAGGGCTTTTGCAACGTCCTTTTTTTCCTGAGGATTTTTCACTATATGTTCAAATAGTTGATAATCATAAAATAGGAATACGTTGCCTTCTTTCCATGAAACCTGATGAAAGATGCGCTGATTTTCTGGCGAAAGTCTGCTATTTGCAAGCCATTCATCTAATTCTTTTACTGGTAGACGAAATGGATTGAAGTGGAAAAAGTTAGCAGGATTTTTTTTAAGTATGGAATAGATTTTTTGTCTGGCTTCAAGTGGAAGGTCTCTTACTGCTTCCGGAGTAGGACTTATGATTGTGCCGGCGGGTTCTGTCTTCCATCTGGTTTTATCAAGCAATGATTTTTCAAGGATAGGGTCAAGGTTGCAACTTTTAATTAATTGTTCAACGTCACGGGGAGTTTTTTGTTCAAACAGCCACAAGATATCAGGTGGTTTAATATCCGTAGGTGGGAAGGTATCATCCGGTCTTTCAAGTTTAATCGTTGTATATTCCCATTTTTGCCAGTTTGTTGTTGAATCTGGTTTTTCAATAATTGATTTCAGACTTGCAGGATTACCCTTGCTCAAATTAAAGAAGATTAGAGTGACGAGTATTCCCAGAAAGAAAAATAGAAAATAACGCCAATCAATTTTACCACTATGGGGCACTGTTTTTTTCTTTTTAAGAGTCCTCATTCAAAAACCCTATATTTATTAGCATTAACTATGCCCTTAATATTTCCTCAAGATAAATCCAATAACTCTCAACAAAATAGGACGGTTTGTAAGTCCAAATGGTTACAAATAATTCGCGTTTAAACCAAAAAGCTAACAAAAGGTCAATAAGAATGAGACAGTGGTTTCAGAGAGAGTGATTGCATAGAAAAATTGCATTGTAATAAATATGATATGTTGTTAGTATTATTTCCATGAAAAATCCGGTGATTAATGGTAGCCTTTCACGAAGGCAATTTTTAAAGGGGGCTGCTGGTTGTGTTGGTTTGATGGGAGTATTCCCCCAGATAGTTCCAAGTGGCGTCCTCGCCGCTGACGGCAATCCCGGCGCCAACGAGAAGGTCGGTGTCGGATTTATCGGGATTGGAAGACAGGCAAGCGATTTGTTAAAGATAACCTTGATGCAAGCCGGTGCGCGGTTTGTCGGTGTTGCAGATGTTAATATTAATAGGGCAAAAGAAGCAGCCGCAAAAAATAATGCATTTGCCTGTCAAGATTTCAGACGGTTGTTGGAAAGAAAGGATGTGGACGCCATAGTAACAGCGACACCTGAACATTGGCGCGGTCCGATTTGCATAATGAGCTGTCAGGCTGGAAAGGATTTGTATGTTGAAAAACCGATGACGCTTACGATTCGCGAAGGCAGATTAATTGCGCAGGCAGTCAGAAAATATGGGCGCGTTTTACAGACAGGAAGTCAGCAGCGGTCAATGTGGATGAATATGGCTGCCTGCGAACTGGTTCGCTCTGGTTCTCTTGGTAAGGTGAAGAAGGTGATTTGTATGAATTATCCAAGCCCGTGGGAATGTGCACTGCCATCGCAACCTATACCGGATGGGCTTGATTGGGATATGTGGTGTGGTCCGAATCCTGTTGTTCCGTATAATAAAGACCTTTATTTGCCGCGAGCAAATCCCGGCTGGCTTTCATTTAGGCCTTATTCCGGTGGGGGGATGACAGGATGGGGCGCGCATGGATTTGACCAGGTTCAATGGGCTTTGGGAATGGACGAAAGCGGACCTATTGAAGTTTGGACGAGCGGCGAAAAATATGAACCGCCAACCTATACTCAAGCAGAATCAAAACAACGCGGGGATAAAATTTGTAGTGTACCTAAGGTGTTCTGGAAGTATCCGGGCGATATTATAATGGAAATGGGGAATGCGCCGTCGTTTGGGGCGGTTTTTGTTTGCGAAAAAGGGACTTTAAGAATTGATAGAGGGCGATGCTCCTCTGAACCGGAAGATATTGCGATTGATTTAATCAAAAAACGACCAAGAGGCTATAACGATAACCATATCTTTAACTGGATAGAGTGCATTAAATCAAGAAAACGACCTAATGCTGATGTGGAGATTGGGCATCGGAGCGCAACGGTTTGTCATTTAGGGAATATAGCGCGGTGGACAGGTAGAAAGTTAAAATGGGATCCAATCAAGGAGACATTTCCTGAGGATGCAGATGCTTGCAAATATCTTGATAGGGCGCGGAGAAAACCGTGGGAATTACCGGAAAAGGTTTAACAACCAGTTATTCCAGTTGTAAATCAATTCTAATGAAATGCTAATGATTGAGCCTTTTGCCGAGCCCAATCATCGGCAGATAAAATATCTTTTAGTTCGGGATGTAAGATAGGTTTATGAGATTCCATCGTTTCTGCGACGATTTGCGGGATATCTATAAATCTTATTTTCCGTTGACAGAATGCATCTACTGCCACTTCATTTGCGGCATTTAGCACGGCAGTCATAGTGCCGCCTATCTTTGCCGCTTTGCGGGCAATGCTCAGGGCTGGGAAACGGCTTTCATCCGGTTCTTCAAAACTTAATGAAGTAATTTTAGCAAGATTTGTTTGAACACGACGGCTTTCAATCCGTTCCGGGTATGTGAGCGCATATTGTATTGGGAGACACATATCAGGCGTTGAAAGTTGGGCAAGGATAGAACCATCGATAAATTCAACAAGCGAATGAACGACGCTTTGCGGATGAACAACGACGGCTACCCTGTCTATTTCCACATCAAACAGCCATCGTGCTTCAATCATCTCAAGCCCCTTATTAAAGAGCGTGGCAGAATCTATGGTGATTTTTTTGCCCATATTCCAGGAGGGGTGTTTAAGCGCTTCTTCAAGAGTAATGTCGGCAAATTTTTCAGCAGGGGTTTTTCTAAATGGGCCACCTGATGCGGTTAGCCAAAGTTTCCTGATGGAATTGTATGGGCGTCCTTCTAAACATTGAAAGATTGCGGAATGTTCACTGTCGACGGCAAGGACGCGACGTCCTTGTTTGCGGGCTTCTTCCATTACAGTTTCGCCAGCCATAACAAGGATTTCTTTTGATGCAACTGCAATGTCTTTTCCCGACCTCAGCGCTGCAATCGCTGGTTGAAGTCCAGATGTTCCTACAATAGCAATTAAAACAATATCCGCTTCTGGCATTGTAGCAAGTTGTAACAATCCTTCATCACTGCTATAAACTCGCGTTGAACTTCCGAGTATTTCGCGCAATTTTTTTGCGTTTTGTTCCTCTTTTATTGAGATAGCATTGGGTTTGAGGAGTTTTGTTTGTTCAAGCAATAAAGAGATGTTATTGCCAGCTGCAAGCCCTACAATGCGGAGGCGGTCTGACAGGTCTTGAACCACTTTTATAGTGCTTTTTCCAATTGACCCTGTACTGCCAAGTAAAACAACATTTTTCATACCGATATTATAAATTTATAGCGAACCGCATAAAAAGATACATTATTGGGGCATTAAATAGCAAACTATCCAGAACATCAAGCACCCCTCCAACACCGGGAAAAAGATTGCCGCTATCTTTTATCTTTGATTCGCGTTTGAAGACCGATTCAACAAGATCTCCAATAACTGCTGTTGCCCCGAGAATTATGGATAACATTGTAAGTTGCAAATATGATATTGGTGAGAGCGATACTGGCGCTAATAATTTTAAAATTAGACCGCAGAAAATAGGGAGGATAATTGCCCCTGAAAAGCCTTCCCATGTCTTGTTTGGACTGATTGTAGGACACATCTTATGTTTCCCAAACAATGAACCAAAGATATAAGCCCCGCTATCGCTGAATTTAGTCAAAATCAGGAATAAGAGCAGGAAATATTGTCCGCTTATTTTTGGGTAAAAATAAATCTTTTGCATAAACAAAAAAAGAAACGGGACATAAATGATACCGAAGATTGTAGTTGCAATTCTGATTAAACCGTTTGATTCAATCGGTTCTGAAAGTCTAATTGCAAGAATTGTGATAACAATAATGCCGAACAGAACAAATTCAGGCTCAAAGTTCATTTCGGTTTGTAAAAAGGCGTTTTTTAGAAAACCGACAATGGTTAGGATACAACCTGCGATTATTCCAGCGGATTTATAACAAGTCTGTCCGAGTTTCTCGATGATATTATAAAATTCATAAAGTCCGACAATAGTTAATGTTAATGCAATAAGCACAAAGGCGGCTAATGAAAGGGTTCTGGAAGGTGCAAAAATTGCGATTAAAACGACAGTCCATAGAATAACTGTGCTGGTAAGCCTTTTAAAAAAAACTGCTTTTTTCCCGGCTTGGTTCTGATTTTTAGAGTTTTCTTCCATTTAGCGACTTATGATAAATTAATCTGGTAAAAATGCACGAGAAAATTTGCGGTTTGAGACATTAGATTATCAAAAATCGTGAACCAATAGGATAAGATAAGTGGTGAAATCCGCAGGGCAATAACGCTCAAATTTGTTTTTTAAAAACAAAAAAAACAACAGGGGATTGTTGTGGATTCTGTGGGGAACCGCAGTGCCCAAAACAATCCCCTGTTGAATGATTTAATTTAATATTTTTCATACGGATTGAACTACGAGTTGACGTGTTTTTTCTTTAATGAATTGTTGCTTCTTAAAGACATTTCTCATCTTTGCGGCTTTTTCCGTAAAAAGGAGCGGGTAGAACAAAGTTGGATATGGCGTGGTGTACGCAATAGCCATTGCCTCATTTGCGGCTCTTCTCAATAGGGGATAGAATTCAGGTTCAGCCCGTTCAAGTGCCTCTTTGAGGAGTTTGTTCTTGAGTCGTTCAAGTTCCGTATCCACGGTTCCTCTGAACGACACAGTTATCGCCGGCATAACATAGAAGTTCACATCCGGTTCAAACCGCGTCGGTATTCCCAGTTTTTTATTATATCTTTCGTTCATATTTGTCTTTTTGTTTATTTGTCGGATAAAAAGAAACCCACGATTGCCTGACAATCGTGGGTTTTTAAATCCGGTGTTTTAATTTATTTGTTCAGAATTGATCTCCCACGTTGCCAGAAACACAATGCGAACACCGGACAACCCAGCGTGTCAGCGCCTGGCTGCTGGATTTCGCATTCTGTTTAATTGACAACATAGTAAGCATACAAATTCCAAACTAATATAAATCTATCATATAAAAATAATTTGTCAAAAAAAATTTATAAAATTTTTGCTTGGTTTTTTTCTGCCGATATTATAATACAATTTGGAATATGTTATGCTTATTTTAAAGGTGTGATTACTGTGAGTAAACAGACAGCAAAGTTAAGATTGGCGGTTTGTGGGAATTGTAATGCTAAATTATTTATTCCGAGCACCTTGGCGCCTTTGGAACCATTTGCTTGTACTAAATGCGGGCATCCGGTAATCATCCCTGTTAGAATAGGGAATTATGAATTGCGTTCCGTGATAGCCTCCGGAGGGATGGGCACAGTTTATCGGGCTTTTGACCTTATGCTAATGCGTGAGGTCGCAATAAAATTGATGAAAAGAGAGTTGCTATCCGATGAGCAAGCCATTGAAAATTTTTACAGAGAAGCAAGGATTTGCGCTGCATTGAACCATACGAATATAATCCATATTTATGCCTTTGATAAATATGAAGATCAGCCTTACATTGTAATGGAACTTGCAGACCGCGGAAGTCTTGACCAGCGGATTGAAAAGGAAGGTTTCTTATCTGAACTTGATGTTTTGGATGTCGGCATAAAGGTTGCATCCGCTCTTGACGCAGCTTTAAAGCATAATCTCTTGCACAGGGATATAAAACCGGGGAATGTTCTTTTTAATGCCGATGGCGAACCGAAGCTTGTTGATTTTGGATTAGCAGGAAAAGCAACAGATAATATTAGTGAGTCCACTGCGGTTTGGGGAACACCGTATTATGTTGCGCCGGAAAAAATCAAACGTGAAGGCGAGACATTTTTGTCAGATATGTATAGTCTTGCCGGGACCCTTTATCACGCCTTGACCGGGCACGTTCCGTTTGAGGGGGCGACTGTTGAAGAGGTGATAATGGCTCATATCAATACTCCGTTAACTCCGCCGGATGTTTTGAACAATAACATTACACATCATACTTCGGAGGCAATCTGTATAGCAATGGCTAAAGACCCAGCCCACCGATACCAGAGTTATGATGAATTTATTATGGCATTGACTGCTTCAAGGAGTCATCTTCTTGTTTCTCAATATAATGGCCGTCACGTAGAAAATGTTTGATTAGATTTGAGCGTTTTGTAATTATTCACACATAAGCATTATGAAAGAAGAACATTTAACAAGTCGGCGTGATTTTTTAAAAACCACTTCAACGATCCTCTCACAACAGCGATGGCTGCCCCTTATGTCTCAAAAGGCGCAAGCGAAGGCGAAGTCTTAAAGGTCGGTCTAATCGGTTGTGGCGGACGCGGTACCGGCGCTGCTAAACAGGCATTGAAGGCGGATAAATCTGTAATATTGACCACATTGGGCGATGTTTTTGAAGAGCAAGTTAAGAAAAGTTTGCAGACCTTAAAACAAGACAAGGAAATTGGCGATAAGGTTCGGGCTACTCCCGAGAATTGTTTTGTTGGGCTTGACGCCTTTCAGAAGGTTATTGATAGCGGTGTTGATGTTGTTCTCCTTGCTGCGCCGCCGGGGTTTAGACCGCAGCATTTGCGCGCGGCTGTAAATGCAGGGAAACATATTTTTTGTGAAAAACCGATGGCAACAGATGCCCCCGGTGTTCGTTCAGTGTTGGAATCTGTGGAAATTGCGCGTCAAAAAAACCTTGCCTTGGTTGCTGGATTTTGTTGGCGATACGATTTAAGCAGACGCGAGTTTTATAAGCGAATTCATAGTGGCGAAATTGGGGAGGTTCGTTCCGTGTATGCGACCTACTTGACGGGACCAGTAAAACCGATGCCGCCAGCAAACACCCGACCCGCTAATATGGGCGATTTGGAGTGGCAACTCCGAAACTGGTATAACTTTGTCTGGCTGTGCGGCGATGGACTTGTGGAACAAGCCTGCCATAGTGTTGATAAGATTGCGTGGGCAATGAAAGATGTGCCACCAATCAAGGCTGTTGGTTCGGGCGGTAGAGTAATTCCTAATAATGAGGGAAATATTTTTGACCATATTGATGTTTTTTACGAGTATGAATCCGGCGCCCGGGCTTTTATGGCACAGCGGCAAATAAGTAATTGTTATAGCGACAACTCGGATTATGTAATGGGTGGCGATGGTTATGGGACGATAAAGAGTTGGAGCGCTCCGATTATTAAAGGGAAAAATCAATGGCGGTATGATGGCAAACGACCGGATATGTATCAACAGGAGCACGATGAATTGTTTGCTTCAATAAGGGCTGGCAAGCCGATAAATGATGGTAAATGGATGGCTCAGAGCACGTTAATGGCAATTATGGGAAGAATGGCAGCATATACAGGCCAGGAGATTACCTGGGAGATGGCTATGAATTCAAAAGAAAAACTTGTGCCTGATAACTTATCCTGGGATATGAAACTTCCTATTGTTCCAATGGCTATTCCGGGCAGGACTAAATTTATTTA
Source organism: Verrucomicrobiota bacterium (assembly GCA_029572555.1). GTDB lineage: Bacteria > Verrucomicrobiota > Verrucomicrobiia > Limisphaerales > JAKPVM01 > JAKPVM01. Next base: position 20,605 of record JAKPVM010000062.1, read on the forward strand.
ATATTTAAGCAGTTGGATATTTAACGAATATTAACCTTACAGAAATAAAAACCCGCAGAGATAATTTCCCTGCGGGTTTTTTAATGATTAAAAACTACGCGCCATCATCGCCAATGGCTTCCACAGGACAGGATTTTTTGGCTTCCTGGCACTGCTGATCTTCCTCTGGCGTTTCAGGTTGCTTTGAAACGAAGCTGTAGCCGCCGTCTTCGTTGCGTTTGAAGTTATTCGGTGCTGTTTCCCTGCAAAGGTCGCAGTCAATGCACTGATTATCCACATAGTATTTTCCTGGCGCATTATCAGGATATTTATTTGCTTTGTCTGCCATAATTCAATCTCATTTAAGTTTAAAACAGTTAGTAAATTTTTGCATATTTAATAAACTTATCAAGAGAAAAAGAAAAATTTTTCATCGATGTTGATTATTTGCGCAACGAATGCAAATCACCCACTTTAACAACTCTTCCTCAAACCATCCCATTCACTCTAACTTGCATTTACCTAATATTTACTTTTGCAATGATGTTCGCATTCTTTCTAATACAAAACTTTGCGAATCATTTACAGATATGACCCTTAATAGCGCGCTAACACTCGCCGTCCCACCGTTCCCATCGCTAACCGTAAAGGTCAATAACGTTGTCCCATTATTATCAGCAACCGGTATTACCTGAACTACTCGCTGTGTTGGAGATTCTCCCTTACTTACTGTTATGTTCTGGTCAGGCAATAAATCCTTATTTGAACTTGCTACACTCAATGTAAGACTTTCAGGCGCATTGTCTGTATCGCTAACATTAACCACAAAATTAGTGCTACCGTTTTTATTTATTGTTGCGCTGGCTATCCTCCCTATGACCGGGGCGTCATTTACATTTGTTATTCTTAATATAAAAGTCGTTCCCTCAGAAAGGTTTATACCGCCATTGGTTGTTCCGCCACTGTCCATCATTTGTACTGTCACTGTCACATCGCCATACGAATTTTTTGCAGGTGTAGACTTCAATAACCCCTTGGCATTTATCTGCGGTAGACCATATCCTATGTAAGCGCCATCAGGATTCGGCTTGTTAACTGTCCGTTTAACACCAGCAAATAGCAACGTTTGCTCGTCAGGTACGTTCACTATAAACTTAACCGCTTGTTTGCTCTCATTCGCAGTGCCTTTTACTATATCATACGCAAAGTTCGGCAAGATTATCGTTCCGTCATCTTCTCCAACTACTACTAAATTAGTCGCTAACTTAAATGATGGTTGGTCATTGACTGGCAATATCTTTATGCTAATCCGCGCTGCCTTTGATGTATTTATGCCACCTGTAACGTAGTAGTCTATCGCATCATTGCCAAACACATCGGGATTGGGCGCATAAACCACCCCATGAAGTGAGTTCTTTTTTAGTGAACCTAATCTTTGTATTATCGACTTTTAGAACAGATTTTTCTTTCATATTCATAGTTCATTTTTTAGTATTTTTTGTTAAATTAATAACTTCCTTTAAATGAACCACTTATATATTATTATCCAATACAAATGCAAAATTTGGGATTTATACTCCATTAATTCTTGCGCGATACATTAACCATAGGTTATTAAAGCCTGATGTCACAGCAGTCGCAATGATTAAAGCCACCGACAACTGTCTTGGCACCTCAATCGGGCTAACGATTATTCAAATGCTAACTTCAAGAGAGCCTTTGGATTCAACTTCAACCTGTTAAATCTGACTGCTATTAAACATAATTGGGATAAACAGGCTCGTAAATAATGTCTTTGACCAATTGTGAAATATCAGATGGTTTTCTGATACCTGCTAATTTTTCTTTAAACGCAACTTCGACTACTGATTCGGCAATCTTTGCGGAAACTTCTCTGATTGAACTTATTGCAGGATAAATCCTTCCCATTTCAAGGTCGCTTTCCTTTACGAGCGATGCAAGTGTCTTTGCCGCCATAAAGAACATTGAATCGGTTACTCGCTTTGTCCTGCAAGCCTCAATTCCCAGACCAACGCCGGGGAAGATATACGCATTGTTGCCTTGACCGGGAACAAACGTCTTGCCGTTATAGGTAACGGGCGGGAACGGACTGCCACTGGCAAAAATCGCTCGTCCCTCACTCAAAGTATAAGCCTGTTCAGCTGTGCATTCAGCCTTTGAAGTCGGGTTCGAAAGGGCAAAGATAATCGGCCGTTCATTAATTTGTGTCATTGTACGGATTATTTCTTCTGTGAAAGATTGTGGAATTCCCGACACTCCAATTAGCGCTGTTGGTTTTATTGATTTTATTGCAGAAAGCAAAGCCGGGCAGAATATGTAATCGTGCGCGAACTTTAATTTGTGTTCAGCAAGGTTTGTTCTGCTCTTGACAACAAGACCCTTAGAATCAACGAACCAACAATGGCGTCTGGCTTCCTGTTCACTAACTCCTTCAGCCATAATGGCAGAGACAATCAGTTCGCCAATACCGGTGCCGGCTTCGCCTGCGCCGAGAAACAAGAAGACCTGATCTTTGAGTGGTTTTTTAGTTATTCGCAATGCGGAATAAATCCCAGCCAATACCACCGCTGCTGTGCCTTGAATATCATCGTTAAATGTGCATACCTTGTGGCGATATTTTTCTAGCAATCGGAAGGCGTTGATACTTGCAAAGTCTTCAAATTGAATTAACGCCTTTGGAAAGACTTTTTGAACCGCATTGATAAATTCGTCAACAAAGGCATCGTATTCCTCCCCTCTTACTCGTCGTTGTTTTATTCCAGTGTACAGCGGGTCGTTTAGTAAAGTTTCATTTTCAGTGCCCACATCCAGTAAAATTGGCAAGCACCATGCAGGATGAATCCCCGCGCAGGCTGTGTATAAAGAAAGTTTACCAATTGGAATACCGATTCCAAAAGCGCCAAGGTCGCCAAGTCCGAGTATCCTCTCACCATCTGTAACAACAATGGTGTGAAGATCGCGGGTCCACCAATTTTTTAATACCTGCTCAATTTGTCCTTTATCCTTTAAAGAAACATACAAACCGCGTGGTCTTCTGAAGATATGTCCGAACACCTGACAGGCTTTTCCAACTGTCGGGGTGTAGATAATTGGCATCATCTCTTCAAGATTATCCACCAAAATGTGATAAAACAATGTCTCGTTCCTATCCTGCAAATCAGTTAAAAAGAGATACTTTTCAAGGTCATTACCTTGACGTCTGTAATTATCCATTACTCGCTTAACTTGTTCTTCCATGGTATGTGCTCTTGGTGGCAAAAGTCCGCGTAAACCAAGGGCGTCCCGTTCAGATTCAGTAAAAACAGTTCCCTTATTGAGCAGTGGATTTCTTAATAAATCAACGCCCTTTACCATCTTTATACCTTTTAAAAATTTCTTATTCATAAATACTGCTTCATAAATTTCTCAATAGAAGATAAAGATTTATTTAGATTATCTACATTTTCAATAAAATTATAGAAATATCTGCAGGATAAATAATATTTGGCATATTTAAGAGAGCGAAGAGTTTGTTTTAACGATTAATAAAAACCGCGATAATCGAGAGTATTCCAGATACGCCCCATATCAATGCAACTGCCGATGTATTCCTAAAACCTTTTTTGACAAGTTCATGCGAGATATGGTTCGTGTCACCAATATAAACCGGTTTTTTATTAATTATTCTACGAATAACAACCTGTGTAATATCAAAAAGTTGAACAGCCAGGACAATTAGCGGCGTTATAACTGCCCATTGAACAGGATGTTTTTCCGAATAAAAATGGGGTAGTATTGCAATTACTGCGAGAAGGTAGCCGGCAAGATGACTGCCAGCATCGCCTAAAAACATTGTCGCTTTTGGATAATTAAATGGTAGAAATCCCGCAAAGGCGCCTGCTACAAGCCAGCAGAATGAGGCTACAAGATATTGTTCGCGAATTGTTGCAATTGCGCCAAACGTCGCCGCTCCAATTACAAAAAGACCGGTGCATAATCCGTTCATATTATCAAGAAAATTCATAGCATTCACAATTGTCAAAATCCACAATACGGTAACGATGTAGCTAAATATTTGGCTTTCAACGAATAGCGTGATCCTAACACCGGCTAACGCAGTTGCCAAAGCCACTATTATTTGACCAGCAAATTTTGTTGCTGGTTTTAGTTCGTTTTTATCATCAAGCCAACCAATCACGAGAATTGCAAGTGAACCGCATAGAATAGCGACGAGTTGGTCAAATCTTTTGCCAAATCCATAATGAAATTGTTCGGCAATTGTCAGGTCTGGAAATTTTATTAAAAGTGCAAGATATGAGAACGCAATTGTTATAATAATGCCTGTCATAACACTTAAACCGCCGGCAAGAGCAATGGGTTCGGAGTGAATTTTTCTATGACCGGGTTCGTCGTATAAGCCAGTATTTTTACACCATTGCCGCCAGATTGGCACAGACACCGCTGTCATCATTGCGGGAACAATGAACGCCAAAAAATATAAAATCGGCATCTTCATCAAAATAAAATTGTCAGAACAGACTCTATAAGTAAATAAAGAATAACAATGTTGATTTTTATTGAAATAGAACAACAGTGAATAATTGTTTTAAAAATGGTTGTATCTTGATTTGTCTAATTCAGGCTATTTAAAAATAGGCGATCCGGGTAATGGTGGCAATGGTGGCATACGGCCAGCTTCAATTTCTTTCTGATATTTAAGCCGCATTGCTTCATTAATTATCACAGATTCTTCAGCCGAAACAGGTTGTTCTGGTGGCCAATTTGGTTGAAGTTTAGGTTGTCTTACCGTAGTTCCTACTTGTAGTGTTGCTCCTTGCCCGGTGGGTGTTGCAATACTTACGGCGCCGGCTGCTGGCATTCCCGCAGAGGATGCAACAGCTGTCGGTGTTAGGTCTGTTGCAGACCTTATCGGTCTTGTTGGCATCGAACCGCCACTTATTCCGAGTGAATTTCCTGTGGTCGAACCAGAAGGTGTTATGCTTGCGGTTGATGGCATTCCGGGTGAAGTGGGTGGTCTTGAAATGCCAGGAATTGATGGAACAGATAGAGAACCCGAACCGGGAGTTGGAACAGTCGGTGCTGTCGGCGGTTTAATTCCATCTTTTTCAAAGGTTAGTTCGGTCTCTTTATCACCAATTTTTATCTTTACCGAGCCTGCGGATTCATCAATAGAAATGACTTCAATCTGTCCCTCTCTTTCACCTTCTTTAAGCATTTTTGATTCTTGCGGTTTCCCCTGTTCTTGGACAAGAATAAATACCCGTTTTTCGGATAGGATTGTAGTGATGCCAGTTAAATTGACTTTTATACTCGCAGGCGGTTCAGGTGGCGGTTTAGGCGGCGCAGGTTCACGAAGATTAAAGGCGTTTCTGCGGATAATTTCACCATAACGGTCTTGTTCCATACTTCCATAGCATAAAAACGCAAAACCGCTAAATACCAATGCCAACACCAGACACCGTTTTCCGCTACCACTCATCATTTATATTTTACTTTATATAAGACACCAGCGCAAACAATTAGTTTTGGATAAAAAGGTTGTTCTTAACGATTTTAATTTTTCTTTCAAAAATTATTAACTTATTGCAAGATTGCGCAGTATGAATATTTTTAAATCAAATATCATTAAGGCAGCGATACTTCCGTTGGTTATCGGTTTAATGTTGGCGGGTTCTCAGATTTCTCACTCTCAAGATGCGGTTATCACAGATTCTCTCTGGCCTGCAAATGATGAGTTTGAAGGAAAAGGCGCATTGCAGAAAGCCGATTGGTTTAAGAAATTATGGCAGCAAAGACGTTCACAATGGAAAAAAGATATTGCAAAGGATCAGGGCGCTATTGTTTTTGCAGGGGATTCAATTACTCATGGGTGGAATCTGGAAAAGTATTTCCCGAATTTGAAGGTAGCGAACCGTGGAATTAGCGGGGATACCACGCGCCAACTTCTTTATAGATTTAAGGAAGATGTGATAACTTTGAAGCCAACGGCGATTGTGCTTTTAATTGGTACAAATGACCTTGGATTAGGCGGAACACCGGAAGAAGCCGCAGAAAACATCGGCGCTATATTAAATCAAATAAAATCTGACCTTCCAAAGACACCGGTTATTGTTTGCAAGGTAATGCCAAGACAACCTCAGTTTGCAGAAAAAATAAAACGTCTGAATGCATTGGTGGACAAATTGGTTGAAGGCAATCCACAATTTATCCGATGCGATACATATAACATTTATGCCGATGAAAACGGGGCGGCTAAAAAGGAGGAATTTCCCGATATGCTTCATCCCAATGGCGCAGGTTATCAAAAATGGAAGGCTGCACTTGAACCGATTTTTGCAAAAATAGTAAAAAATTAAGGTTCTAAGATAATAGAATATTAAATCAACATTTGCTTACCCCATTATTTAGCATAGGGAAGGTTTGCCCAACCAGTAAATTGTTATTGTTGATTAGGCGTAATGAATAGTATGCGGCAATGCCTTTTCTCTATCACTGCCTTCCGGTTTTACGTCAAGTTTTAATGTGGTTCTATAGTCCTCGCCAAACGTTCTTTTAACACCTTTTATTATTTTTGGAATCTGGTCGTGTGACGAAATCAGATTAAAGGCGTAACGTTTATCAATAAACAATATGACAGTCTTTTCTGTCTCATTAAGTCCGATTTTTTTGATGTGCGTTGCCACTAACTCGCGCGTTTCCCGCGGCGAGATGTGTTCAAGGAGTAATTTGAATGTTTTTTCCATACCGTTTTTTAGTTGTGGTTTGGGTTTATCATTATTAACAAATTCTTGGTAGTTGTTCTCCACTCAACATATCGAGTATTCGTGTAATTCCTATGCTGTTTTTTCTCAACACAATCGGTTGGTCAGATTTTTTTACTTTGCCGATGATGGCTGCCGATTTTGAGTTCTCATCCCTCTTTATAACCTCAAGCGCCTTATCTGTATCTGATGGTGGAACAAATATAACCATCCTGCCTTCGTTTGCCACATAAAGCGGGTCAAGTCCGAGTATTTCGCAGGCGCCTTTTACTTCATCGCTAATGGGGATTAATGTCTCATCAATTTCTATTTGATTATTACTTGCTGAGGCAATTTCATTTAACCCACTTGCAAGACCGCCACGAGTTAAATCTCTCAAACAATGAATCTTAACATCGTTTTCAATCAAGTTCATTACAGTGTGGCTAAGCGGTGCGCAATCGCTTGTTATTGTGGATTCAAACTCCAATCCTTCGCGAACCGACATTATTGCCATACCGTGTCTGCCGACATCCCCATTAATAATAACATTATCTCCATCGCAGACATTTTGAGGGTTGATATTCACTGGTTTTTCAATAATTCCAATTCCAGCTGTATTAATAAAAATGCCGTCTCCTTTGCCTTTATCAACGACTTTGGTATCGCCTGTTACTATTTCCACGCCAGTAATAGCTGCGGCTTCTTTTATGGATTCGACAACTTTGGAGAGTGTTTCCATCGGCAAACCTTCCTCTATGATGGTGGCTAAACTAATCCAGCGTGGACGCGCCCCGCACATTGCAAGGTCGTTCACGGTGCCATATACAGCGAGTTTTCCAATGTCGCCACCCGGGAAAAATAACGGGCTAACCACATAAGAATCGGTGGTGAAGGCAATCCGACTGCCGTTTATGTCTATTACTGCGCCATCGTGCTGTTGTTCAAGATATCTATTATGGAAAGACGGGAAAATTATTTTTTTTAGTAGTTGGTGCATTAATTTACCGCCGCCCCCGTGCGCCAGAAGGACATTTTTATGCTCGGCTATCGGCATTGGACACGAAAATGATTCAATTAGATTGTTCTGCATTTACATAAATGTTGCGGGAAAATTTATTTTTATAATCTTGGACATCCCGATAATAATAAAACGCACTGTGTTAAAATTTTCAAGTCCAAAATCAATTTACGAATTTATTTTTTTCTAAATCGGTATTGGTAGTAAGCGGCGCAAGCGCCTTCTGCTGAAACCATAGGCGCGCCTTTTGGTTGTTCAGGTGTGCAGCGCGTCCCAAAGGCTGGACATTCGGTCGGTTTTTTTATCCCTTGAAGGACTAAACCACTGATGCACTCGGTAGATTCGTTTACGGTAAGTCTTAAAAGGTTGAATCGTTTTTCGGCATCAAAAGCCTCAAATTCATCGCTTAACGCCAGACCACTTTTTGGAATTTCGCCTATGCCGCGCCATTTTCTATCAACAACTTTAAAAATCCGTTCAATCATAGAACGGGCGTGTAGATTGCCCTCTCTTCGAACAGAACGCGCATATTGGTTTTCAACTTCTGCCTTTCCTTCTTCAAGTTGTCGGATACACATAAATATACCTTGAGCAATGTCAATCGGTTCGAAGCCAGTTACCACTATTGGGATTGAATATTTTCTTGCTATAGGTTCATAATCAGCCCAACCCATTACAGTGCAGACGTGTCCAGCAGCAAGAAAACCTTTGATTTGGTTACCGGGGTTTAAAAGCAACGCCTCAATTGCAGGTGGAACAAGAACATGGGCTACAAGTAGTGAGAAGTTTTTAAGCCGTTCTCTGGCAGCCTGATACACAGCCATTGCATTCGCAGGTGCAGTGGTTTCAAATCCGACAGCAAAAAAAACAACCTCATTCTGCGGGTTTAATCTTGCGATTTTAACGGAATCCATCGGGGAATAGACGGTTCTTACATCAGCGCCTTCAGCCTTCACGGAAAGGAGGTCTTTTGCAGAGCCGGGCACTCTCAACATATCGCCAAATGAACAGAAAATAACCTTATCTCTTTTTGCAATTTCAATTGCTTTATCGATTAATTCCACTGGTGTTACACATACAGGACAACCGGGACCGTGGATTAATCGGATTTTTTGAGGCAGCATCTCGTCAATCCCATATTTAATAATTGAATGCGTTTGCCCGCCGCAAATCTCCATAATTGTCCAGTCTCGGGTTGTGATGCGGTGAAGAGCGTCGATTATCTCTTTAACGGCAACGGCGTCGCGATATTCCTCAATATATTTCAGCATAGTGTTAAGTGTAAAAATGTTAATTGGCTTATAAAGCGGTAAAGCGATGAACCGCCGTATGTTTAAGCCTTTGACCATTCAGAAAACAGTTTATCAAGTTGCGCTTCTTCGGGAGTTCCGCCAAATCCAACGACCCTATATTTGAGTGTTATCAAGGTTTCTTTTTTGAGGTTAATAGGCTTTTCAATAAAATTAAGCGGTGTTGGTGATACGAAACCGTAATCACGTGTGAACCACTCAGTTGGCGCCCAGGGATTTTTTGGATGGTCAAACAGCGCAATACCTTCAATAAAGTTGGTTCGTTTACGTTTGCCGTAGAAGGCGCACCAGACAGATTTTTTACCAAAAGTCTCTTTTTCACCTTTATTGCCATTTGCATTTACCAGATTTCCGCCCTCTGATGGTGTAATGTCAGGTGCAGAACGGATAGAGAACAATGAGTGGTTTGTTTTCTGGATTATAACATCAACTACGGCTTTCCAGACAATTTCCCAGTCCAAAAATATAATCGTATCGGAATACAGGATAAGATTTATCTTTCGTTCATCGCTCATTACGGCTTCATTTTTTGGTGAACGCCATTGGCAACTATCATAAATTTGAAGGCTATTTTTTGATATTCCAACGACCTTTGGTTGTGAGGAAACAATTTTACCTTTGTTAAGTTCTTGAGACCAGTAGTCATCGCCATTAACACGGTCACATCCGAAAAAGATTGAACGGTGATGATACCAGGGTAGCGCAGTTTCTGTAGTTAAAGGGATACCGCTTATCGGACCGGTGAATGGGTAAATGTATGGATATTTTTGAGTCGGATGAGCGCGGTAACAGGCAACGATTTCGTTTTCCTTTCGTATCCAGATGTCATACCCGGCTTTGTTAAATGTTAATCCTTGAGAACTTGATGTCGGAGACGGTAAAGGGATTGACGCATTAGCAGGACTTTGTGCCTTTAAATTAAATGCTGTAATACCTGTGCTACCGATAAGGGCAACGGATTTCAAAAAAAACCGACGTGTTAAATTTTTCATAGTTCATTTCCTTTTTAGCCACATAGTCTCAATTTCTTCAAGTGTTTTGCCTTTTGTTTCTGGAACAAGATAGACCATAACCAATATTAATACGAGACACATAAGGAAATAAAGATAGAATGGGAAGGCGTGATGAAATTTATCAATTAACCATAGGTTTGAATCTATCATTGGATATGTTTGAGTAACAAGAAAATCGGCGCCCCATAGAAAAACAGTGGCAATTCCAATTGCCCGACCTCGGATGCTGGTTGGAAAGATTTCCGATAAAATAACCCACGTAACCGGTCCAACTGAGAGCGCAAAACAGGCAATATAACCAAGAATGAACACAAGCATCCAGACAGGTTGTCTTTGAAGTTGCGCCGACAAACCCATCGCAAGAAGACAAATTCCCATACCCGCTGCGCCAATCATCATCAGCGGTTTTCTTCCTATTTTATCAACTGTCCCAATCGCAACAATTGTAAATATCACATTTACAAGACCTACAACTATGGTCTGAAGCATTGCCGTGTCTGTGTGAGAACCGAGTTGTTTGAAAATTTCCGGCGCAAAATAGAGGAAGACATTTATTCCCGTAACCTGCTGAAGTATTGCAAGCAAAACGGCAATTACAAGAACCCTGAAAAGTCCGGGTTTTAGAAGTGTTTTTATTGAATCCTCTTCAATGGCGATTGCAGATTTAATTGAATCAAGTTCAATTCTGGCATAATCAGTTCCATCAATTTTTGCCAGTATCTGATATGCCTCCTGTTCATTGCCTTTTTTAGTCAACCACCGAGGGCTTTCAGGCGCTTTTAATAATAATGTGAGTAATATTACTGATGGGAATACACCGATGCCGAACATCCATCGCCAGCCTGTTTCAACATTCCATTGTTCTGGTTTGCCCTGAGCGATGAAATAATTTACAAAATAAGTCACAAGCATACCTCCCACGATTGCCAGTTGATTCACAGAAACCATACGCCCCCTTATTTGCGCGGGTGCTACTTCTGCAATGTAAACGGGGGAGGCAAGTGAAGCAACGCCAACCGCAATGCCAGCAATTATTCTAAACAGCGCAAAAACCCAGAATGTTTGAGATAACGCCGAGCCTGTCGATGAGATAAAAAACAGGATACCCGCGAGTATAAGTGTCCGTTTTCTGCCAAGTTTATCGCTGAAATTTCCCGCTATGATTACACCTGCTATGCATCCTATAAGGATACAAGAAGCAGCCCACCCTTTCATTGTAGGCGAGAGACCAAATTTTTGCGTAAGAAAACCGATTGCATCGGCAATAACAGCTGTATCATAACCAAACAAAAGTCCACCAAGCGCTGCAATTATACATATAAAAGTTACATAAAAGGTGTTGCCCTGTTTTATATTAGAGCTGTTGATTTCCATTGTATATTAAGCCTCTTCAATCCATTTCTTTAATACAGTGCGACATTGAACCATAGCTTTCAACAAAGCCTCTTTGGACTTCTGTTTCCCTTTTTCTACAAATTCATATTCAATATGGATTGAATAAGGCTCATTGTAATTCATTTTTTTAAGAAGTGTGAAATATCCGCTTTTATTAAACTCACCTTCGCCGAATGGGACAAGCGAACGCGGGCGCTTGACATCTTTGATATACGCGATTTTAAAGTGCGATTTTATCAAATCAAATTTTTGCCGCCACTCATCGCCGTGAACAATTATTGCGTGGGCAAGGTCAAAAGCCACGCCAATTTCATCTGCGTCAAAGTCTTTCACCAATTGATGGAGTTCATCTAAATTGCCGCCGATGTATGTCCTATTTCCTGCTGGCGAGTGATTCTGAAAGATTGCTGTAATTCCAATCTTGCGATTCAATTTAGCTAAGGCTTTAAGTTCCTCCTTTTTGCGGTCAAGTTGTTTCTGGAGCGGTTCTTTACTATTATGATAATCCATTCCAAGCCTGTAATATTTCACACCTAACTTTTTGGCAGCATTTAAAACGGTTTCTGCATAAGGCGATTCAACGGATATAATGTCGCTGGTCAGCAATAAGACTTTTTTGTTATGTTTAGCGAGCGCCCGGGCGTATCGTGGCAATCCCTCTGAGACTTGCGCAGGTTCAATTTCGCCGCCTTTCCTTACCGGACAATCCACACCATCAAGACCGGCTGCGGCTGTAATCTCGGCTGCCTCTTCAAAATCTTTAATTATCCCCTGATAAACTTTGCTAAAAATCGCAAATTTGGGTTCGCTGATATTCTGCCCGTATAAATCGGCTGAGAATTTTGTAATTGCAAACGATGAAACAGCCAGAGTTGAATTCCTTAAAAAAGTCCGACGCGTTATATCTTTTGTGTGAATCATATCAAAAAACAGTCTTATACAAATTTCCCATTTTATCAAGCAAGGAATTGATGGAAATGGGTAATGACATAATAAATTTAAAAATCAGCAAATAATATTTTGCCCATATCACTTTTGAATATTAGATAGCCTCAATGGGACCGCGCTTTTTCAAGCGCGGAAACCTAACACAACACCGCAAACAACTCTTAATGTTGCAGGCGTGTCAGTTATCCCTAAATTATCAGCATTTGAAACAAGATTTTCCAAATACCTCTTAATATGTTTTTCTGTTTGCTCAACAAGAGTTCGCATCGGCAGACAATATACAAGTCGCGTTTGCCACCCTGAATTTTTCCCTTCGACGCATTATAACCTATTCCATAACTACGCAAGAACAACAGCAGCAGTTTTACCCATACCTGTGGGGATGTTTATTATAAGAGACCGGGATTGGGAACCTTGCAAGAGCCAATTTGCATCTCCTTCATTCCTTTTGCCGCAAGCAAGACGGCATTGATAGTCAAAAGGTTCGTCCTTGCCCGTCGCAATTTTAAAAAATTCGCTGAAACTTTTCATTGGTGGTATTATTTTAATCCCTACACTATGACAAAAACTGTCATAAGCCAAATATTTTTCAAAATATTTTTACAGGTTTGATTTTTTGAAAAATGGGGAGGCGCTCACAAATAGTGAACCAATGATGTCTATAATCCCTTTATGACACTTTCAGGGCAATTTTTATTGATTTTGTTTTTCCCGGATGAAAGGCGTCGTATAGGGCTTTTTTGTAGTCGTCCAACGGATAAATCCGACTCACAAGCGCTTTTAATTTTTCTTGATGTTCCGTCAAAAGGTCAATTGCTATCTGAATGGTCTTTTTGCGGATGCCGTTTTGTAGTTCTTCGTAACCGTAAGCGTAGGTGCCCCGAACAGAAAGGTTTTTATACCAGATTGGGGTCCAATCAATTCCTCGCGGTATTGAAGGCATTCCGACGAGGATTACTTTGCCATTGGGCGAGGCAAGTCTTACGGAGTCGTCAATTGAATCGTCAGAGGCGATGCAATCCATCACCACATCAAAACCGCCAAGGACAACTGGTTTTCCGATTTCCGGTTTATAGATACGGTTTTCGTTGCCGTAAAGTTCTTGAAGGAGTGATTTATAAAAGTCCAGAGTGTCTGCGGGTTTGATTACTTTTGTTGCGCCGAGGTTTTGGGCTAATTCTGCCTGATGACTGTATTTTGCCACTGCAAAAATCGGCGCGCTTCCACCAAGAAGCCGATATGCGGCAATGCACAAAAGCCCAACCGTTCCGCAGCCGATAAGTAATATGTTTTTTGGTTTTTGGGAGATTAATGGAGCGACTGAATGAATAGCGCAGGCTAACGGTTCGGCAAGTACAGCAGCAGTTTCTTCTAAGTTATCGGGTATGGGATAGATTTGTGAGTGGTGCGCTACCAACGAGGCATTACTCCAGCCGCCTCCGGTGCTTGTGCAATATCCAGTCTGTATGCCTGCTTTTATTTTGCCGGAAATGACATTCTCGCAATTTGCATAGTTGCCATTGGCACATTGTGGACAGGGCGGCGTTATGCCTCTGACAACACAGGATAGCGCTGGTTCAATAACAACGCGCATACCGGATTTTAAATTAGATGGAACTTCTAAACCAACCTCTGTAATGACACCAGTTACTTCGTGACCAAGAACGAACGGCGTTGAAATTAAAGGTGAAAAGTATGGGCTACCTTTGCAGGTTATTGTTGAAATGTCCGAACCGCAAATACCGCTTAATTTAGGAAGCACCCTAACCCATTGGTTGTTTGGCAATGGGGGGGAATTTGCAGGTTCGTATTTAATGCAGGAAAATTTACTGTAGGCTATATCTCGCCAGTGTGGCGAAATAAGTCTTACAATAAGCCATTTTAGGACAGATTTATTATATGTTACGGCTTTCTGCATTAATCTTATTTTAAATTATGCTGTTTGAAACTTAAAGCGTTCATTTTTGCTTTTTGTAATTTAATAAAATCATGACAAAAAGGGCAACGAGTAATAATGTCGCAATTGCGTATATTGCAACATTAGGATATTGAGGCAGAAGATAGAGAGTTGATGAACCAATGGCAGGACCGAGGAATATGCCTGCACCGATTGCTGCCTCGTGAAGTCCACCGTGCGATGCCCCTGCCTCGCCAACGTGCATCGCATAATAAAGCGAGGAATAATAAATTAGTCCAACTGCCCACCCAAATATTACCTGTGCAAATACAAGGACCAATAGATTATTTGAGATTAACAAAATTAAAAAGCCCGCAATTAAAAATATAAACGCCTTGAACAGCCAGAAAAACCGATAGTGCCAGCCGTCCCATTTCCAGAGAAGGATGAATGCGCCAAGACGCACAAAAAACCAGATTGAACAAAATAGTCCTGCTTGTGTTGGGTTCAGGTTTTGGTTTTTGGCAATCTCCGGGATTACCGCAAGAAATGTATTCATTGCCACATAAGCGAACGGATTTGCAATCCACGCCATTTTCAAAAATTTTTCTGCGGTTGATTTATCGGGAATGTTAGAATTTGTTTCACACTGTTCAGGTTCATTATTATTCGATTTATTAACCAGTTGATGTTTTTCATTTGAAAATTTTTTCAGCAAGATGAGTTGAATTATATGGATGATTGGAGGAAGCCAGAACAAACTTTTCCACCCAAGATGTTCATACAAAGCACCGCCAATGAAATAAGCAACCGCCGAACTCCCAGCCCAGACGGCGTTGTATATTCCGACCATTCGTGGCAATTCTTTTGAAGGCTCATTGAGGCTTACTAAAGATTCAATCGCTGGCCAGATTAAACACATTGAAATAGTCCAGCCTAATAGTATTAATAAAACAGCAGGGAGCGGACGCGAAAACTGAATGCCACATATTAGGAAGAGAATCATCCCGATAATTCCAATCTTTAACGAACGAACTTGACCATTTTTTTCAATAAATTTTCCACCTTGCCAGGAGGCGATGGTGTAAATTAGCCCGTGAAAGGCTGTAACGGCAAGGTTCTCGCGATTTCCAAAGTGGTAGTTGTCTCGTAGAAAAAAAAATAAAAAATTAAAAAAATAGGAACAGGCGAATGAATTAAGCGCCTCAAGTGCAAAATAGACCCATTTATTTTTCCAATCAATCATTAGAGCGGTTATTATACCTGAATCATTAGAATAGATAGCGAAATAATATAGAACAATGAAAAATTTATGCCTTGAGTTTTGACAATTAGTGCAGTATAAGAAATCTAATGTTAATATTAACCAACCGTAGGCTGGCAACCTGAAACTCCGAAAGAAGTGGCTCAAATGAAATCCAGACGTAAATTGGTTTGGTGGGTAGTTGGAATCGCAGGGTTTCTATTAGCATTGCCTTTCCTTCTGCAACTAAATGGAATCTTACCCTGGTCACCTATCAATTGTTGGCACTATGACGTTGACATTAATTCAGGACGCATCCGATACACTCGCTATTTTGCGTTCATTATGGTTTCTCAACATACTGAGGAATCTGCATTGAGCCGCACTTTGCTGCCGGAGGACATAAAAGATTCACAGCCAGACTGGCGACGCGTATTTACTTTTTCGCCTTTTTACCATAATTCTCCACACCATGCTTTTCATTCAGCCATTAACCAGATTAAGCAATTAGAGACGACATGGCAGATAGGAAAGTTGACTCCTGCTGCGCGACGATTGAGCGCAAAACGTGTGCTTGAACTTTGGGAGGAAGGACAGATCTATCATATAGCTGATACTTATTTGCGTGCCCTATCAGATATCGCATTTCGGTCGGATGCAGAAAACAAAATCACTGATGAGAAGGATTTACCAACTATTCACTGATGTGTAAGCCAACTTGCGCTCTGGATTAAATCGCTAAAGCCAGAAAAATCCAACAAAATACACGCCACAAAACGAGTGAATTTCTAAGAACTAAGACATCTGTGGTAGGGAAGAACACTGATTACGCAGATTAAAAGGATTTACTGGGTTGAAAAAAAATAACAATGATAGACAAGATATACAGGATAACAAATCTTAATCTATTAAACCAAAAAATATCCTGTAAATCCTGTATATCCCTGTTCAATAAAAAATCCCGTTATCCCTTGTTATTTTGTAGTATTTGTGCAGTGGTTTTCAGGCATTTTATTGGAATAATTATTTAGCCCTCATAATCAAAATTAAGCCGATTACCGCAAACACTATGTTTGGAAACCAGCCAGCAATAAAGGGCGAGACGTGTCCCCCCATACCCGCCGCTTCGCCAAACCGCTGCAAAACAAAATATGCAAAGCCAATAAAAACACTGCTCGCCACGCCAACAAACACATTTCGCCTTGAACCCAATGATGCAAACGGCAGCGCTATTAATACTATCACGGGACAGGTGAACGGTTGCGCAAGACGGATGTGAAATTTTGTGTTTAATACAGGGTTATGTCGTTGGTCAGGATGCCATTGCTGATATTCAATTATCTCTTTTAATGAAAGCGATACCCCGCGAGCCTGTTTCAAATTCGTCAGACTGCTGATTTTAATCTCGCTTTTAATTTGTTCTGGCGTTTCGGTAAATTCAGGCACCTGTAATATATTTGTAAATCCCCTGCCGGGAATTCCCTGACCAGCAGGATAAACCAGCACCTGAACATTGTAAAATGTCCATACGCCGTTTGTTCTTATCCCGCGCTCCGCTATCAATGAATAAATCGTCTTGTTCGTGGATTCCCAGTCTATATGCGGTTTGACCATTTCGCAGGTCTTTGGATTATATTCCTCAATAATCCACGTTCGTTTTGCTTTGGCATTCTTGAATGTAAGGAATTTGACAACCTCCTTCTCTTTTTCCGAAGCCCCTCTGCGATATTCTCCCCTTAAAATAGCCATTGCGCGGTCAGCCCCATCAGGCATAATAAACTCGTTTAACACAAATAAAAAAACACCGCATATTATGCTTACCCAAAAATAAGGAAGCGCTATCCTCCATAAACTTACGCCAGCTACCCTGATTGCGACAATCTCGTTAAACCGCGAATGATTGTTAATCGCATATAACATTGCAAGCAAAAGAGCAAGCGGTACCACCCGCGAAAGCAGTTCCGGAAGCGTATAAATAAAGTAATATACAATGCCCAACACATCCAGTCCTGCCCGTTGGAATTCGTCCATCTCCGAGAACAACTGAAACGTCAACCAAAAGATAAAAAACCCGGCAATGCAATAGCCAAGAGGAACTAAAAATTCTTTCAATAAATATCTGTCTAAAATCCGCATTTCAGAAACAATAAATAATTGCGTCTATAAAAGCAAGAAAGCCATCATCATAATTGCGATTTAATCATAACATAATTAAGCGATTATTGGAAACATTTTCCGGTTTTAAAAGGTAGAAAAGAGACGAGAATAAATCAAAAACTAATGGATATGAAGGGACAGAAACAAAAAATATTAAAATTTTTCAAAAAAGTTCTTGCATATTAAATAGATTACGTTATGATATCAATATGAAATCAAATCAAGATAATGTTCATCGGGAGACGGAAGTCTCAGTAACAAGCGGTTGGTTTATGCTTCCAATAGTCCTTTTGATTATTTTAGGAAGTATTGCGCTTTTCATCTTTTCAATTGCTGCCGGAGATAGAAATCCATTATGGGGATTATTTATCATCTCCATAATTGGTGAAATAATCGGCATTATAATGTTAATTGGATTTTTTACGCTTCAACCAAACGAGGCGCGGGTATTGATTTTGTTTGGTGAATACAGAGGAACGGTTAAACAAAGCGGGTTTCACTGGGGTAATCCATTTTATTCAAACGGGCAGCGAATATTAGTTGAATCGCAAATACAGACATCAGTTCCCGGCAAGGCTGTGCCATACACAAGGGCAAAGGTAGGCAGAAATAAAATCTCTCTTCGCGCCCGCACACACAATGTAGAAAAGTTAAAGGTTAATGACAAACGCGGTAATCCGATTGAAATAGGGGCAGTAGTGATTTGGCGTGTAGAAGATACAGCGCAGGCTATGTTTGATGTTGATGATTATGAAAAGTATGTGCACACACAAAGCGAGTCCGCATTACGGCATTTAGCCAGCCTTTATTCTTATGACCACGGCGAAGATAATGAAATAACTTTACGAAGCGGCGTGGAAGAAATATCCACCTCTCTCAAAAGAGAGTTGCAGGAACGTTTGCAAAAAGCAGGTGTGGTTGTTGAGGAGACTCGGTTGACTCATTTGGCTTATGCGCCGGAAATAGCTCAAGCAATGTTGAGACGGCAGCAGGCAGAAGCGGTAATCGCTGCCCGACAAAAAATTGTGCAGGGCGCCGTCAGTATGGTTGATATGGCTTTAAGAGAACTTGCAGAAAAACAGGTTCTTCAACTTGACGATGAACGAAAGGCGGCAATGGTTAGCAATTTAATGGTCGTTCTTTGCGGGGAAAATGAAACCCAGCCTGTAATTAACACCGGCACACTTTACACTTGATGAAATATTGTTATTATTTTGATATTAAATGTAATATTACTGCAATAATCAGATAATGAGTCAACGGAAGTCATTTTTATTAAGATTAGACCAAAAATTATGGAATGAACTTGAATCGTGGGCAAAAGATGAGTTCAGGAGTGTGAACGGTCAGATTGAATATATATTGAAACAAGCCGTGCTGAAAAGGAAGGGACATTCTGCTGTCGAAAAACCGGCTGTATCAAAACAGCCAGTTAAATCAAATGTAGAAGGACCTGAAACCGCAACTCCCGAGGAAGCGCCGCCTATTCAGGAGCAAAAACCCGAACCAGAAGCCCCTAAAAAAAGTTCATGGGTTGGTTTTGAAGATGTGCCGGATTAGAAATCTAAACCAATAGAACTTATAATGTGGCGCCAGCATCCTCAGAGTGGCACAGGCATTCCTGCCTGTAGAGACAAATGAAAACATAAGATTTACAGGATATTTTGTAAGATAAACAAGGGGCAAAGATAACAAGGATACAAGACACAAGGACACAAGATACAAGGATATAAGATACAAGGATTAACTAGATACAAGAATGCAAGACATAAAGACGGACGTTATATATTTTTTACCCTGTATATCGTTGTTAATTTCTTTTTTTATCATCCGTGTAAATCTGCCAAATCTGCGTAGTCTGTGTTCTATTTCCATCACAGACAGGAATGTCTGTGCTACGTTAAATGGGAGCAAGGATACTACCGCCACAATAATGCTCGCACCGTTGAACTCGCTATTGAATTTTAGTCAGGCAACTTTTATTTCTGCGGTTTGCGAACAAGGATTAGGATTAGAGTTATAAAACAAAATATTGCGGCAAGAGTAGTGATGTTTCTGATGACAGATGGAGTTGCAATCTGTTTAGCGGTCTTCAGTTTTATGGATAAATCAGACCAGGGTTCAACTTTAAGTGGGACTGAAAATGTGACTCTTGCGCCTAATTCAGGCAGGGTTGGTCTGATGGCTGCTGGTTTTCCTACTGCGGCTTCTTGTTGTCTGATAAGTCGTTCAGCGAGTTTTGCAAGCGCAACATTCTCTTCGGCTGGACTCTGTTCAAGCACCTGTTTTGCCTGTTGCTGGGTGTAGTCCGCTTCTTTGCCTTGCGTCCATTGACTAAATAGTTGTGAGGTCGGCTTTTTCTTGTCCGGCGTTTCCACAACAGCCTGCTGACGTTGATTTAATCCAATCAAAGCCTGTTGCATTTTCAAGTTGTGCAATTGAACGCGGGCATCTTCATTAAGAGCGGCGTCTTGTTGCGCTATATTTTGCGCGGCTTGAAATGCGCGGCGAGCTTGCTGTGGCGCGCCTTTTTGAATAAGGGCGTTTCCTTTAAAAATCAGGTTTTCGGCTTCTTTTGATTGTTGACGCATCCGTTCAATCTCATTTTTCAGATAATCTGACGCAGCGATTCGTCTGGCGGTAGATGAGTATGGCGGCACAGAAAGTTGCAGAGAACTCTCCCAATTCTTGATTTTCCATTCATCCGGGAAATTGATATTCCAGGTAACATTTTGTAGCGGCAGGTCAAATGATGGACCGCGCAGATTTTTCATCACACTGTCGGGTTTATCTGAAACCTTCGGTAGTGAGTAAAAGAATTCCACCAAAGACGGTTTTTGCGGGTCTGAATTTTTTTCCAGCATTATTAGAATCTCGTTCTTTTCCAACCAGGGCCAGGCACTCTCTCCATTGACAAAGGCGTACCAGAATCTGCTTGATTCAGGTAGTTTAATCCGTAAAAGCCGTTTATCTCCCGGGAAAATTGAAAGTTTACCTTCTGTCAGCATTTCACCGGAAGAGGCGATGACAGATAGCAATTCCAAGCTTTCAATGCGGGCAGGTATAACTTTGGCGATCTCGTGTCTTGAAATTGTGATTGGCAGTTCAAACTCGTTTTCAAGGGCGCTAAAAGTATCTTTTGTCTCTGATGATTCTCTTTTCCGTAATGACTGCGGGATGTTCTCCCATTCTGCAGGCTGTAATCCCGGAGGCAGAGATGGAACCTTTAATTCAATGCGTCCGCCTGCTCGCAGAGCAAGATTACCGCGTTGCAGGTTTGCGTTTAGCGCCTTAACTCCGAGTATCTTTACTGTCTGCTGGTTCGTTAATGGAATCTGATAAAAAATGTTCAGGGAATAGCTGCCGATAACTCGTCTCTGTAATTTGACCTCCCAATCAGCCCATTGACCTTGCGTCTGGTTCTTTACAAAGTCAGAAATAAGTTCGCCTTCAAAACGGGCATTTTCAGCTGCGGCAGGCATTTTAATCCTGAATGTCTTTACGCCAGCATTTTCTATCTGATAATCCATAATGACATTGTTCATTATTGCGCCTTCTCTTATCGTGACATCGAGGAGCGAATTAACAGTTATCAACGGTTCAACGCTCTCAATATCCGCTGTGAGCTGCCATCGCGGGTGCAGGATACGAAAGACTTGCACGCCTTTTTGCTTTATTCCGGATTTCAGCGGGTCTAATTGCGTCAAGCCATCGCGGGTCTTAATATGGAGCCGTATGCCAAGTTCAGATACAATGACTAATTGACCGGTATGTTTTTCTGCCTCGCGCAGGACAAGTCGCGGCGCTTCAAATTCTTTGCGCGCTCCAATCCCCTGTCCTGTTAATGTAATGTTCAAGGTATGCGCGCCTTCTGTCTTGCTTCGTAGATGAATTGTTATGATTCGGTCTTCACCCGATTTCATTTCTGTCCAATGACTTAATACATCGCCACTGATAGATTCCACTTCATAATCGCGTGGCAGGACAAAACTCAATTTAAATATGCCAGCGCGGGCAACTGTAAAGTTTAGTTGTGAAGCAAGCAAAATACGGTCTTCTCCTATGGACAATGTCTCCTGCGATTCAGTGCGAATATCCGGTTTGACGGCAGAAACAGCGATGGCAATAGCGGCATCTTGTTGCGAGTATCTGAACGCCCTTCTCAATGCTAATCCGGGGATTTGATTTGTCATTGCAGAGACCGTTTTAGAAGAAAAGTCTTCCAGATTTATTACTGACAATCCGCCATCGTTGACCTTATCAAGTTGCACCTCGTTCCCGGTTGCAACGGCTGCCATTCCAACCTGTCCCGCAGACTTTTCCACATAGATAAAGTTGTTCGTTACTGTGTATGGCAGCGATGTTGTAATTATTTGAGAGCGGACAATAAAGTTAAATGGCTTTGATTGAGGAGAACGAAATTGAACGCGTAAGATCCGTTTATCGGGGTCAAATTTCCACGACGATACAAAGTCAGCCTGAACATCTGTGATGGTAATCGGCTGCGGGACGGTAAAGGTTATTTCTTCTAATTCACCTTGCGCTGGGCGGATATCTGTTTCGCTTACTACCTCAAGAACGCCAGGCATTGGAATAAACAAATGATATAATTCAGCGTAAAATAGCGGTTTTTCTGATTTAACATCTCGCTGGCGAGGACGCCATCCAATTGTTAAACCTGAACGGGGTTCAAATATTACTAATGCGCGTGTAACTTCAATTTCGCCACGTTTGACCTTCCCATTTTCTATCGATACCGCATCAGGAGAGAATACCTCCTGGTCAAGTCGTTCAAGTTCAAGTTCAAATTTATCAACAAGCGATGCGGGCGTCGGAAGAACAAAGGTATTTACAGAACCATCTTTTTTATATGCAATCTGATATGTGAACTTTATATCAAACTCGCCGTTCTGCCGCGCAATTAACCGATTGAACGTCTTTCCGTCAACTGTTACTGCTGAGTGGTCAATCTCCTGCTGTTGGTATTCAATGCTCATAAGCACTGCCGGGTAAGACAAAAAATCAAGACGAGCGCCTGCTTCGGCTTTCCATTTCATCTGCGCTTGAATTGTTACATAATTATCCTGCACACGTCCTTGTTGGTTCAGGTTAAGCACTATGTTCAGCGGTTTCTTTGGTTCGGCGCAATACGAATCAGTTATTGAAAATGCTGACAACAACGATGCCATAAACAGCGCAACTAAACCGCCCGGAGTAGGTTGTTGTGGCTGACTGCTTTTAGTATTAGATATCTGCATTTGCATTTTAACCAATGGAATGACAATATGAATTAGAACAAACGCCATCATCAGTCCGATGGCGATTCGAATCCCATTAGTAAAAACCATTGCGCCCCAGAACAGCATAAACCAACCGCCAATGATACAGACCTTTTTCAAAAAGCCTTCAAGGTTGTAAATCTTCGATACCACCCATAATCCAACGCCTAACAACCCTAACAACAATGCGGAAAATGACAGACCTTCTTTCTCGAGATGTATATTCTCAATCTGGAGCGAGATTGCCTTGCCGGCATCCTGTATAGGCGCAAGAAATGATAGGGCGCGTTCAAAATCCGAGGCGCTGCTTACCGGCAGGAAAATCAATATCAATAAACATAAAATTGAAATAACTGAAAATATTATTCCTCCAACAAGACAAACTCGCCTTATCCATTGCAAACCAGCGAGTTTGCAAGCGGCAACAAAATACAAAATGGAGGTTAACGCAATTAAGAACAATGTCACAACCAGAAATGTGCCTTGACTTGTTCGCATCATCTTTGCCAACCCAGCAAATCCTGAAAAACTCGATTCAGATACAGGTTTTATAGTTCCGCCGCTGTATTTTAGTCTGTAATTCTTATCAGGCGAAATATTCCATTCAGTTAGCAAAATGGGGACATCCAACGCCGGTGTGGTCAATGAAATCTTGCTTTTATCTTTTGACTTTGACGCCCATTTAAGGTCAACAACCATCAGCGGTCCACCTTTTGTGGGCAGCGGTACGAGGATTTGTCGGGCGTTCGAAACAGGTATAACTTTCTGGTCGTTCACATAAGTTTCCCAGAGTTGAATATCTGGCGCTGATTCAAAACTTAAATGGGTATGACCGTGAGTTTTCACAAAATAACGTCCCTCAGTGACGAGTTCGCCTTCGGCAGATATTCGCGTTTTAAGTTCAGCGCGGTCGATAACCTGCCTTACGGTTTGACCGAGCGCAAAGGATTTGAACCTTAGCGCAAGGTCAAATGGTCTTGAACTATATTGATAAGCCTCAAGTATAGGGGCGGTAAATAAAAGACGTTGGTCTGGCGGCACTTCCACCGGGTCAAGATGGATAACGCCGGGCGAGATTTTCTCAGCGCTAACCTCAAACTGGTATTCGCTTACAACGATAACCGAACCGCGTTCGCTTTGACAATCCACAGGACTGACGCCTACGCAGGAAATTAAATTGCTTTTAGCGTCAAATTGTCTATCAAAGGTTGCTAATAATGTATATGCGCCAAATACAGGCGAATGCAGGAATACCTCATATTCATTGCCGTTCTTCTTCCAGTTCCGAACATCGCGTCCGGTGAATTCAATGTTGCTATATTCAGGCGGGACATTGAGTTTGAACGAAGAGACTGGCGTTCCTGAAACAAAAAAATTGATAACACTGCTTCCGTAAATAATTCCTTCTGTGGCTGTAAAGATATGAACAACATCGGCAACAAGGGTAAGTGATAGCCGTTCAATATTAATTGCCGATTCCCATTGCTCTTCGCGCAAACGCCAGGCTAATTGCAAGCCGGGGACTTTCTTTGGAAAATATGCCGGCGCAATTTCAGTCAAACCCGATATACGCGAACTTGTTAAACGAAAACCGGTCTCTGCCGCAACGCCGACATTACCCCTAATTGTCTTTGCGCCGAGGGGCTGAATCTTTGGCAATGAATAAACACCGACAGTGGCAGGCTGATTTTTTTCAAGCCGCAATTGTGCAATCTGACGACCAGATAGCGGTTTTGAAAAAACAAGCCGTAGTTGAGCCAATTGATTATCTGCTGTCGGCGTCAAAAAATAATCCGCTAACTGTTGCATATTAATCCGCGATACGTTGTATCCTGACGGAACTTGCAGTGTGAACTCGCGCAAAGGCGCCTCGCGGATATCAATTTCAAGTTCGGCTTCAATTGCGGTTTCAGTTTCACCTATCAGATAGAGCAATAATTCAGAAACCGTTAATTCCGGCAAGATATGGTCTGCCTGAATTGTAAGAGAGTAATCCACGCCTGAAAAACGATAGGCAAAGACTTGAGTAAATTGCTGAACGCCAAGTTCTGAAACCTCCTTAACAACGGGGAATAATTCGGGCGAAATCTGTGATAAACCGAGTGTTTCGGTTACTTCAAGTTTAACAGCGCCATCGTTGACAACTTGCAGACTTCCGCCGCAACGGACTGCGTTAAGCGGCATCAACCGCATCGGTTTTACCGTAATCGGGAATACACCTAACGGCGTTTGTGTTTGAATGGCAATTGTGTATTTATCTTTTTTTGGCTGATTTAATTGGACTATAACTCGTTTTGTTTGATTGGAGGTTTCTGTCTTCCACGCAAGTATATCATCTCCGCGAATTCGGGTAATCTCCCCTTCGCCTTCCATTTCAAATTCAAGTCGCGTTAATTCGCCTTGAAGAATTTTATATTCCAGAACATACAACTGACGCATCAATCCCGCACCAACCGCAATCTGTTCGGCGCCATCGATTGAAAAGAACAATTTTCCTACTTCTTCGGCAGGTTTTTCTTTCCATTTCATCTGAATAGCGCCATCAGACGGCGCATAGCTGATGTAATCTTCGCCCTGACGTTGAGGCTTTGCGCCAACTATCTGAATCTGGCTATCCGGGGTAAGACCTTTTAAAATTATCGGGCGCAAAACCGATGGCATAACCTCAAAATTAATTGAATTCCATCCCTCTTGCGAAACCACTTTTGCGTTAAATTTTAATTCAATCGGATATGTCCCGGGCTTGTTAAAAATCTGCCAGTATCTATTTGATTCATATTTTGTGTTCAGATTTGTCGGTAAATCAATCAATGCGGCATTGCCGCCTAATATCATAAGACTGCCGCCCTGTGGATGTTTAACAACTACCTCGCCTTTCAAAGTAAATATTGCCGATTGACTTTTAAGTTCACCGGTAAGGTTAAAGTTTTTGAGTTCAATTTTGCGCGCATCCGGGTCTTTTTCGCGAAGTAGTAATGTCAAACTATAATCCGAACCTGAAAATCTAAATTTAATCGGCTGTTGAGTTGCGGAGGAATCAGCGGATGGTTGCTGAACAAGAGATAGCCCTTGCAAATTGGTAAATGTCAACTCAAGGCTGTTATCATAAGTCAACTCCAGTTCGCCTTCAAACAGCGCTGAATTTGTCGGCGAAAATGTCAACGGTATAAATGAATTAGGCAATGTTTCATATCTATTTGATGTTGTGATTGTAAAAGTCAGGTTTGTTGGTGCAGTTTTTTTAGGTTCTTCGTAAGTTTTTACCACAAGAAAGCGAGAGCCTTTTGAGTCCTGCCTTATACTCCAATGCTCAATCCAATCGCCTTGCACCTTCACTATTTCGCCATCTCCGCGCATCTCAAACACAAGTTCTTTTAGGTTGCCCTGTAAAAGCCGAACATCGCACGAAATATTCTGGACGGTGTTTGTTGGCATTGACTCTATACGAACAACATCGTGAACAGAGAAAATTAATGGTGGCTCTTTTTCTGATGGCAACAAACCTTTTATTATCCCTTGAATAATGAAGTTCGCCTGCGTGTTAGATAAATGCCCGCCGAACGAAATATCATCAAGAACTGCCACCGCTGGCTTTTCCGCAGCGAGTAAATTAGCGCGTAGGAAGCAAGACAATACCAGAAACGCCACCACTAAAAAAACAATAATCCAGCTAACCGAGCGGTTTGAGCCGTTAATTGTTTTCAGGGAATTATCCCAATCGGCTATTCCTAACCGACCGTTGTTATTTGCGCAGAATATCTTTTTTTTCATATAAATGATTACTGTTAACTGATTTTATCCTTACTTTTTTATGATTGCCCTTGCCTGTCGTATCATTGAAAGCAACTGTTTAGGTCTTTCGTCAGGCGCATAAAACTGTGGTATGCCGACCATAATCCGCTCCAGAGCGGATAGCTCAATTTGCCCTGAGTATGGATTTCTTGAAAGCCATTCTCCAAATGTCGCAGCCGTTGCCGCAAGCCGCATAGATGGACTTGCCTCATAAAGCGATGGCGCTTGACCCGTATATGGCAATGTCCATTCTTGTTCCACATATTCGCCTGTCTCAGGGACTTTATACCGAACGCGGAAGACGCCTATATTGCCCGAACCTTGTTGATTTACTTCAACCAAATAAAGGGCATTACCTGATTCTTCGGCGGCAATTTCAGCAGCGTCAACCATATTATTGCGAAACTGTTCCTTTGTGAGTTGATGTTTGGCATAACCGACTTGTCGGTAACTTATTACTCGGGCAGGATTAAATTCAACCTGAACCTTTACATCCGACGCTGCAACCGTTAAAGCGCCTGCCAGCTGTTGCGCAAACTCAACTGGCGCTTGCTCGGGTTCATTCATAAATCCGTATCTGCCATCGCCATTTCTTGAAAGTGTTTCTAACAGCTCATCGTTATATCCCTCCCAGCCAACACCAAAACAATCCAACGCAATCCCTTTATGCCGATTACTTGTTACCCTCGTCTTGAGCGATTCGGGGTTAACATCGCCTAAATTTGCGGCGCCATCGGTTAAGAGAATGACCCTGTTAATGCCACCGGGTATAAAATGTCTCAACGCAGTTTCATAACCAAGCCGCATCGCCTCTTCAAGGTTAGTTCCACCACCCGGATTTAATCCGAGAACACGCGCAAGAAACTCATTCGTCTTTGCGCCACTCATTCCATCAACTACCAACCGCGCGCTTCTTGAAAACGCTACAACACTCACCTTGTCCTGTGGACGTAATTTCTCCGCAAGGACACTCATTGCCTCACGAATAATCATTACACGATCGGGACGTTCCATAGAACCGCTATTATCAAGTAAGATTACAATATTCATCGGTTTATTTGCATCGCGACCTCGCGCCGCTGTTTTGACTGAAAAGCGAACAATATCACGATTGTGCGCAAACGGATATTGCGCCCGTTCCCAGAAAAAGCCTATTCTTGCGCCCGGCGCTGGCGCAGGGTCGTTGTAATTAAACGCATTAACGAACTCCTCCACGCGAATCGAATTCGGGTTCGGCAACTGATTACGTTCAAGACTTGCAGCGGCAAGTTTGAACGAGACATCGCTTACATTTAACGAGAATGTAGAAAATCGGTTTTCTGTTGTGCTTATTTCAGGCTGATGAATCAATGGCTGCACAGGTGTTGGTGTTGCCGCTGGTTCGATTTTATCAGCGACTTCTTCCGTTTTCTGCTGTATTGGCTGTTCAGCCAATCTTTTCCGCGCAAGAGTTTCGGATGTCGTAGATGACGGTGTTTTCTTTTCGTCTCTTTTCTCCAACGCATCTTTTGAATATCGCTGCGGCATTGCTTTGGATTCATCTAATACGGTTCCGCCCATTGGTTTTGTTTGTTCAGCAATCTCCATTTCAACGGCTGTTTTACCCGCAGTAGTTCCAAGTTGTCGTTCCACTGAGATTCCGCTGATTGATGAAACCTTTGACTTGCTAAATTCTTCAACTTTTTGTGGTGGTGTTAATTGCGCTGGCGGCGGGGTTGCAAGAACAGTGGCAGTAGCAACCGGCGCTTTTGGTTGTTCAATTGAACTTACAGGATAACCCCTCATTTGTGGCATTAATGCCGGGACTTGCTCGGTTTGTAAATTAGCGCGAATTGTTTGCCTTGTTTCTCGATTATCAGCCATTTCTTTTCCACCAGCTCGCTGTCCTGAGTCCTTCTCAGAATCAGCGAACATTGTAATTCTATCGGCTTGAAGTTGATTAGCGTTAGCGCCATAAAAATCATCTATCCCCGCGTTATCGTTAAAATTTTCAAAAACACCGAGTTGTTGAGCATTGCCGTGCTTGTATGACCGAACCTGATTAGCGCCAAAACCGTCAAGATTATTTACCGCCACTTTATCAGAATCATAATCGCCTAATTGTTGTACGCCACGTTGGAAACTACTTTTATCTTCAGTCCGATTAAAACCATATCCGCCGCCTACACCACCGCCGTATCCGCCACCTCCGCCGCCAATCCCTCCAGATTGTCTGCCTGAACTTTCTACATTTCCACTGACACCTACACCGGCAAATCTTGTTGTTGTCTGACCCTGTGGACCTTTTGGAACACCTGCGTCCGCTCTTCCGCCAAAGGCTTGTTCTCCACCAACGGATTGCTCACCCCTGCCGAAAGTTTGTAATCCGTTAATCGATTGTCCCGCAACAACCGATTGTCTTTCACCAGCAACTTGTCCCTGATTATAATAATACCAATTTTTTCCAGCATTATCCTGTCGGTCTGATTGTGCATACTTTACGTCTGACTGCGCAATTTGTGTGTTAGGCAAATAAATTCTGCCTACATTGATTTCGGGCTGTGATTGAGCGCCGTCTTGCTGTGGGGCATTAAAGGATAGCGATTGACCCGCTGCTACTTCGCCAGCCATTTGCGCCTGCTGATTTTGTTTCGTTTCTTCCTGGAGTAATTTTAATTCCAGTTCCATCTGTTTCATTCTGCTTATATCTGAAACTCTTCGCGCTCTTGCTTTGGCTTTTGATAAGCTTGGTAAAAGCAAAGCGGCTAATATAGATAGAATGACAAACACCGCCGCCAATCCAATCACAACGTTTAATGCCGAAACCTTTTTCCGTTCATCCTTTTTCTTTAATTTTTTTCTCGGTTTATTGAAGAATTTAAGGAGCACCTCGCGTCTTTTCGGAGAAAGAGTTTGCGGTTTGCCATTGTCATCTTGATTTTCATTTAAGCCGGCATTATCACCCACCTCTGATGTCTGATTTTGCGCGCTGAGAGATTCTTTAATCAAATGGATAGTTTGCTCCATCTGTTTATAATAATCAGCCAGTTCCGTATTTTTTTGAATTTCCGCTTCAAGCTCGGCTTTTTCAGATTCATTTGCCTCCCCCAACAGCATTGCTACTATGCGCGCCTCCAATTCTTCGCGTCTATTGTTGTTTGAGTTTGTATTCATAGGAGGACTCCTGCTTTTTTAAGTTCAGCGGCAACATCCTTCAACGCATTATGAAGGATATAGCCGACATTGCTGACGCTCAATCCGGTGCGTTCGCTTATATCCTTATAAGACAATCCCTCCTCAAATTTAAGCCGCACCAATTGTTGGCTTCGTTCATCTAATTTTTTCAAACATAAACGGGTTAAATGGATTGCTTCCATTTTAGAAATCTGTTCGTCAGGTAACGGTTGAATATCAACGGCATTTTCTACGCCGCTTGATGAATTTTCATCTTCTGACTGCGCTGGAAACGGCACAACCTTGCCATCATTGCGAAGTTGATTCATTGAAATATTATGAACCGTTCGGTATAGATATGGCTTTGGCTGTTTTACCGAATTTATGTTCACGTGCAACCGCATAAACGCTTCCTGAACAATATCTTGCGCCTTTTCATCGTCTTTAACCAACTGTTTAGCATACCTCAAAAGCGCCGGTTCATACGCCAGATACATTGCCTCAATTGAATTAAATGAGTGCCTTTCGTTGTCTGCCTTATTTGACCCGGCGCCAATCATAATTAAATGCGCATTTATTCCTACTTACATAGACACGTGAACTGTTATTTTATTAGCATAAATAATTTTAAAACAACAGAACAATCTGAAACCCGAATCATTGGGAGCAAGGATGCTCCCGCCACATTATAGTAGCACAAGCATTCTTGCCTGTGGCGACAAAATGGAGACATAAGATTGACAGAAGGTTTTTATTTTTAACAGGGATGGACAGGATATTTTACAAAATAAACAAGATACAAAAGATGAACAAGATACAATTTTTATCCTGTATATCCAATCTCTTCGTTTTTTTCTTATCCTGTCTATCTTCGTAAATTTTTAATTTTTGTTCAACAGGTTCACTAATTCTCTAAAAATTCTCCACTATCGGGTTTGAGAGAATTGCGGGGGTTTTTGAAAAAAAATCGTCGGCAATTGTCTGTATCTCGTTCAAATCTTCTACGTTTGAGATTTTGTTCCTGAACACATTGCCGAATAAAAAATTTGAGGAATAATACTTTGTGAACATTTTAATCCTGCTCAAGGCAATCAATGGTTCAAAGTCTTCTTTAATATAATCAAACATCTTTTTCCATACTGCGGCATAATCTACCTTTGTCGGATTATCCCAATCTACAAACACCCACGGTTTTATAAGCGCAATTCTGCCCAACATTATCGCGTGAGCAGGTCTTAATTTATCAAAAATCTTTTGGTCTTTGTCCACAATATCACCGCTGGCTATCAAAGGAAGTGTTGTGATTGATGAAATAAAATTCAACGTCTCATACCGCGCTGTTCTCTTAAATTTATCCTCAAAAAATCGGGGGTGAACAACAATAGCGTCAACGCCGCATTCTTCAATCATTTTAACCCTCTCAGCCAGCCGTGGTTGCCAATCCGGACGTCTGTCGCCAAGGCGAATTTTTACGGTCAATAATCCAGACCAATATTTTCGCGTCTCTGAAATTATTTTTCGCATCGCTTCTATGTTCGAAAAAAGAGCACTCCCCGCTTTAAGGTTGCGAATATGAGAGGCATCGCAGGCGAGGTTCAAATCTACTGCGTCGGCGCCATTTTCCAAAAGCCGATTAACCACCTTTTCTATCGGGTCGCCTTGCCGAACCATCAACTGATAAAAAACAAATCGCTCTATCGGTCTTCGCTTTACCCAGGGCGACTTTGCAAAATCCTCATTAAGGATTTGGCGAGCCGAAAGCATTTCAGTCCATAGAGCGCCGCAACCGCCAAATTCCGCTATTAGCCGCCTGAATGCAGAATGGGTATAACCTGCCATCGGGGCAAGAAACCTTGCAGGAACAAACCGTCTACCTGCGATTTCACAACTATCAAACATTGTTAAATATCTGATTTAAAATAACACCAATGCCATTATTTTGCGCATTATGTGGAGTTATTATCCCTGCTGACAATCTTAAATGTGACGTCGGCATCCCTGCTGATAATATCAATACTCGGGAGCAAGGATGCTCCCACCATACTTATTCTGATATCAAACGCCCCCGATAAAAACGAAACGGGGCGACGTTTGTTTCATCAATTGAAATTGAACCATCAGCATTTGTTATAGATACCGAAATAAATTCAACCCAGTTAATTAAATTGCTTGATGTCTCTATTTTATATTGCTTATTGGGTTCACCCATAAATTTTAAACAGGTTTTGTTACTTGGTAATCTCTCTATAAGACTAAAATATCCCGGGTTATCCTTATTGATAGGATTTGTGTCTAATTGATATTCCAGCAAGTTGTTCAATCCATCACCATCTGAATCAATATTATCAGCCGAGCCATCTGTGGGCAGACCATATTTTTGCAACCAGCCAATGAACTCCCCTGGTGCCGAAGTCTGGAATTCATAAGCGCCCATATCTACTCTGCCATCAATTATTCTTTGACGCCCATCTAAATCAACATTTCCGTAGGCATAATAATTAGTACCTGCATTAATACAGGGCGAATTGGATTGTAACCGTAAGTTGCCATTAGATAAATCCACAAACAGCGGTTCATCACTTATATTGCCTTCGCCATCTGGTAAAGGAGTAGTGCAGGAGTAGTAGAATGATGAATAATAGTAATTGGGATTAGCAAGCGCAGTATTATAATAAACAATACAGTTGGAGAGCGTACAATCATAAGAACCACCACCAATATATGTTGCTGAATTGCCAGTCAAAGTGCAGTTGTAGAGTGTGCTATAATCTGCACCACCACCATACCTATATGCTGAATTGCCAGTCAATACGCAGTTGTAGAGTGTGCTATAATCTGCACCACCACCATACCTATATGCTGAATTGCCAGTCAATACGCAGTTGTAGATTGTGCCATAATATGCACCACCACCAGAATC
>JAKPVM010000077.1 GCA_029572555.1 Verrucomicrobiota bacterium
TTAATCGGTATCAGCGCCGCTTTAATTCTTGGACTTTACCAGACACGCGATGTCTGGGGGGCAAAGTTAAGGGCGCCTTTTGATTGGAGGAAATGGCTTGGGAGGGTCATTCCATTAACACTGGGTTTAGGAACATTTCAGTTTATCTTTAGCGTTGATATGATAATTGTAAGGGCATTGTTCGGAGAACACCAAACGGGGTATTATTCATTTTCAGGTATGATAGGCAGAGGGCTTGTTATGTTTACTGCACCTCTGGTCGCTGTTATGTTTCCAAAGGTGGTTCAAAGTGCAGTTCAAAAACAAAAAACAAACCTCTTGTTTCTAACTTTAATTTCAACGGCAATTCTTGGCGCTATTGCGGCTACATTTTGCACGTTAACTTGCAAATTTATGATATATGCTTTGCATAATCCGGAGCAGGTAAAAGGATTCATTCCTGAACCTATATTACAAGTAATTCTCAAACATCCCGAAGTAATAACATCTATCGGAACGATGATTCCATGGTTTGTCTGGTGTATGCTTCCGCTTTCTCTTGCCAATGTCCTGTTAAATAATCTGCTTGCAAGAATGGAATATCGGGTTGTGTCTTATCTTATTGTTTTAGTGGCTTTATATGCGACAGTGGAAGTTATTTTTGGAAGTTCGTTTATCCGGGTAATCCAGATTTTGGGTATCTTTAATTTGCTTTATCTAATTATTCTGGCAATCTTTACAAAGATTGCCAAAGCGGGAATTCCACAGAACATATCAACTATTTTAACAATCAGTTAATTTTTGTCAGGCTCATTTTTATCATCTTTATGCGGAAGAGGAACCGGCGCTCTCAACTTCGTATAAATCCAGACTTCAAGCGGTCTTAATGGGGAAAGCCATTTATAAAATGGCGAGTAAATTAATCTTAATCTGATAACCGAAAGCAGCATAACCAGACTTGTGCGGAAAAGCCGAACAGTTGAGCCTGCCATATCTGTCCATTCTGTTGGGACTTCAAGGATTTTATAACCTTCTCGCTTAAGTGAATATAACAAATTTATATCAAAAGCCATATCAGCGATTGTTAAAGATGGATAAATATTTTGGATTGCCTCCCTTTTTATCACCTTTGCGCCGCATTGTGTATCTCTAATGTTCAGTTGAAAAAGCAATTGAACGATAAGGTGAAAAACACGACTTGCAAACTGGCGGCGATGATTTTGAGCTTGATGAAGCACTGCACCCTTAATCCAACGCGAGCCAATAACACAATCGGCTTGGTCGCAATGCTTAACCAGTTCATAAAAAGCCGCAGGTTTTGTGGCGCCATCGGCGTCAACATAACCGACAAGGTCGCATTGTGGCGCAAGTTTCAGTCCTTCTATTAATGCACCACCTTTGCCAATAGGGTCCGGATATTCAAGGTGGCTCACACTAGGATAATCTTTTTCAACACTTTGAACTACACCTAAAGTGTTGTCGCGACACCCATTTAACACTACGACCAGATAGAACTTACCGTTATAATTTTTGGTAAAATACTCCGCATAGTCCCTTAACACGGGTCCAATCCGCTTTTCTTCGTTATACGCAGGTATTAATACCAACAAACTCGGTGTATTCACGGCAAAATTTTTAACATAAGCATTTATTTAAGTCTAATTCTAAAAAAGATTTTTAAAAAAGATATTGACGATGAAAGTAAATTTCAATAAATTAATTCAAACTCAAACAAAAATACAATGATAGCAGGTGAAACTAATAGCGTTTTTATGCCCTCGGGGGAAGGTTAATTTTATTGATCTTTGATTCGGGCACCGGGGAAACTCTCTTCCCTCCTATTGGGATTCCATCCCAAACTCCTCATTCACCTCTGTGCCCGAATCACCTTTATATAATTCAACAAGTTTAAGGTCAATTTTTCGTGTTTGTATTTGTTCAATATCTGATAAATATTTATAACAATGAAAATTTGGATAAAAACTTTTTCGTTGGTCATCTGTGTTCTGACGTTTGATTTACTGACTTTATCTGCTGTTGAATTGCTTAAAGACGATTTTAAAACCCCGCCAAACAAAAACCGAATCTTTAAAATTGTCCATTCACTACCCGATAGTGATGCCAATCAAACTTCGTTGTTTGAAAAACTGAAAAAACAAGGATTTGGAGGAATTGTCTGCAACCTATCATTTGAAAAATACCTTGAGAGCGAAGAAAAATGGAACTCGTTTATCAATGGTGTGAAAAAGTCAAAACAAATGGGATTTTCAATGTGGTTGTATGACGAGCGAGGCTATCCATCAGGAAACGCCGGCGGACTTGTCTTAAAAGACCGTCCAGAATGGGAGGCGCTTGGACTGGTAATTTTCCAAACAAATGTGATTGGCAACAACAATATTAAATTTGAAATCCCTCAAGGCAAACTAATCTATGCAAAGGCAAATCAGTCAAATTCGAATTTTATAGAATTATCCAATAATATTAAGGAAAGGATTCTTGAATGGTCAGTCCCCGCTGGCAAATGGCGGATAGATGTAGTGGTTGAAACCAAAATCTATGAAGGCACCCACGCTGAACAAAATCTCTGGCAAAAACTGCCATACCTAAACATAATGCAACGCGAACCAGTAGAAAGATTCATCCAATTAACCCACGATGAATACGCAAAGAGGTTAGGAAAAAATCTCGGCGAGTATTTTGAAGCAACATTTACGGATGAACCTTCCCTTATGAGCGTCTTTCTGCGTCAAATGCCATTCAAAGTGCTTCCGTGGGGAGATAATTTACCAACGGAATTTAAAAACCGTCGTGGCTATTCAATCGATAAAACCATTCCTTCTCTATTCACAGAACCAGACCCTAATTGGAAAAAATATAGATACGATTACTGGCTAACAGTAGGAGAACTTGTCTCTGAAAATTATTTCGGTCAAATCCGCGACTGGTGTAGAAAACATAATATTGCCTCAGGCGGACATCTTCTTGCAGAAGAAAATATCGTCCATCACGTTCCTTTTTATGGAGATTTTTTCAGATGTATAAAAATGCTTGATGCCCCCGGAATTGATTGTTTAACAAGCATCCCTGATACAGTCCCTTGGTATATTGCAAAAATTGTTTCAAGCGCTGCAAGATTACAAGACAAGCGCCTTGTAATGTGCGAGACCTCTGACCACGTTCAAAATTATCGCCCCAAAGGTGATACAAGACCAAAAAGAATTGTTACGGAAGGTGAGATACGGGGCACGCTAAACCGACTTTTCATAAATGGAATAAACAGAATTACAAGCTATTATACATTCAATCAACTCGATGACAATGCGTTAATTAGATTGAATGAATGGTGTGGACGTTGTTCATCTCTGGTTGAGACGTCGATTGTTGAGCCTGATATCGCCGTCCTTTATCCCATTGAAACTTTATGGATAAGATTTATTCCTTCCAGTTTATGGACTCGCGACGCAACGGAAGCCGCAAAAATTGAGACAATATACAAAGCGATTATTGAGGGTTTATTTTCATCACAGCGCGACTTTTTAATAATAGATAACGAGGCTATTACAAAAGGAACGGTTAAGAATGGAGTTTTGAACTATAATGGTCTCCAATTTCGTACTATTATATTACCCGGCGTCGATACACTCCCATTAAAAGTATGGTCAAAATTATCTGAATTTGTAAATAGCGGTGGAATTTTATTTTTAGTCGGCAATCTGCCTGAAAATAGCGAAACCGAATTCCCGTCTCCGAAGGTTAAAAATATTGTCAATTCGTGGTTTGGTTCTGGGAATATATCGGATGACGCACTCCTCTCATCTTCAGTCTCAAAACAATCCGGAATTGTAAATTTTCTCCCCATAGGTTTTGCCTCGACCATTGCAGATTTAATAAGCGTCAACCTACCATCTCAAGTTAAAATTAATGGAAACCATAACAACATCCGAGTATCAAAAAGGACAATCCAGGGCAATACTCTCTTCTTTGTCATAAACGACAGCGCTGTCAAATGGAACGGTTCTATTGAGTTTGCAAAATGCAATCTATGCGAGATATACAATCCGGGCGATGGCTCTGTAATTTCATCTGGCACAAACCTATTTTCTGGTATGGAAATTGAACCCTACGGGGCAAAGTTCTTTAAATTTAAAACTGACGATTATTCAAAAGATTTAGCGATAAGAAAGGGCAAAACCAGCGCATTTTCGTTAAAATCGCAAAATATAAAACACAATCCTCCAAACACTGGCAAAGGAGAATTTGTGAAGGCAGAAATCACTGACGAGACCGATAACAAAGGCGCAAAAATGTTCAAGGCTGATGCAACATTGACAAAGGGTGGCGTTGATACCTGGCTGTTTCTGAACTTTCATATAACAGATTCTTCATCCTTCAATCCAAACGACGCAATTGCATTTAAGGTAAATATACCTGCTAAACAAGATGTTAAAAATC
The DNA here is from genome assembly GCA_029572555.1 of Verrucomicrobiota bacterium. GTDB lineage: Bacteria > Verrucomicrobiota > Verrucomicrobiia > Limisphaerales > JAKPVM01 > JAKPVM01. The sequence continues at coordinate 4,432 of JAKPVM010000077.1, forward strand.
AACTCCTTGTGATTGTAAAAGAGAAAAACGGCGGCGATTTTATTGCTGAAACTGGCATTTTTTTAAACGAAGCCGGCATCAAAACAATTTATGTTCCTTTTAAAAAATTGCGTTTGGCAGGCTGGTCAAAGGACAATGATGGAATACTTGATGTGAAAAACATTGAAGACATCCGAATCGGCTGGGGTGGTTATTTAGGTTCAGAAGACGAAAACATTCTGTTCAGTTCAAATGCCCCAGAATTGGTAACCTTGAAATTTCAGTGAACCTTTTTAGCAATGGAAGTAAAATTCTAATATCGCACCACATCCTTGCAATCGGGCGTTTTACGAATAAACATTATTTTCCAGTCAAAACAATGTTCAGCCGTTCAACTTATCATTCCTTACTTTTAACTCCCATCCAGAATGGCGCTGACAAAAACCAGAGGATTGATGAGATAAGTAAAATGTTGTTTGTTTGAATTTGGGAAATTCTATCGTTGTAAAATAATAGTGGCGCGCATAATAGCCCAACAATGGCAATGCCAGATATTATTTTCGTTAATATTCTCATACATTAACAAGAACTGTCTCTTTTGCCTTTTTCTGCAAAATATAACTGCCAACTATGTAAAGCAACGCTGTTAAAAACCATCCGGGCAGGCTGACGAAAAAGATTTCAATCTGTCCACTCAATACAAGGGCGCTGGAAACAACGACGGTAACAATCCATGCGATAGCAGGCGCAAGATTGAAATTAATTTTTGCATACTCCGCATAATATGGTCGCAATCCGAGTTTGGGAATTATATAATAATCAACAAATACAACAGCACCCATTGGCATAAGAATCATCCCCCATAGTGCGACAAAATCGAGTAGTTTCATAACAATACCGGGAAACATACCCGACACAGTTGCCACAGCGCCAACAATCAAGGTGACTTTGAACCGTGATGATTTGGGAAATATTGCCTGAAAAGCCAGCCCAGCCCGATAAAGCGTCGGGTTGGCAGTAGTCCAACCTGCGATAATCACGCAGAGTAATCCAGCCACACCGCAAGCTCGTTCTGCAAGTGGTCCGGGCAAAACATTGATATTTGATGGGTCTTGCTTTAATTGATAAGCGTAAAGGATACCCGCTGATAGCCATGCCATAAAATGCCCAATATACATACCTGCTGCGGAAGCAATACCATACCAAGGTTTTTTTGCATATCTGAGAACCGAAAGGTCAGCCATACCAATATGCCATGCCACATTGCAAAACCAGGCAAAAAACATTATATGCCAGAATGTGAACTTAGATTGTCCGGGCAATGGGGCACCACCTTTCCAAATACAATTCTCTGCAATATTCCAGAAATCCTTGATTGAATTCATCCCCAGAAGTTTCAACCCAATTACGGCAAAAGCCACAAACATCAATATCATCCACGGTGCCGCAATGTTTGCAAAACGGGCAAGCGATTTATAACCATAAGCGGCTATGATGGAAAACAAAGCGCCCACAATCAAAATGCTCACAACCCAGACAATGCTGTTTGGATAGCGGTCGTAAAGTCCGGGCATAGGAATATTCAGACAAGAGCCAATCACTGTGGTTGAAACTGAAATCATTGCGCCGGCAAGGAGCGTAAACATAGCGCCGTTTGTTATGTCATAAATTGTTACAAGAGAACGACCACAAATTTTTTCTAATTGATAATAGAGCGTGAGACGAACCCTTGTGGCAATCGGGGCTGTCATAAAAGTCCAACTTAAAACTGCAAGCAAATTACCAACTATTAAACCGAGTATGATATCTTTTGCGCTAACACCGTGAACAACAAACAATGGTCCAATCATCAATTCAGTCCCCGCAATATGTTCGCCGGCATATTGTCCAAGAAAACTTTTAACACCGAGTTGGGCGTGTTCGGGGACTGGTTCACGCTCATATTCAATTACTGGTTCATTGCTTGTTTGTTGGCGTTCCACTTAAATTATCCTCAAGAATCTGACTGGGCGTATTTTGATTCTTTATACGAAACGGCAATAAATATAAACAAAATTGCAGTAAGAAACATTAAAAAGGCAAAAAAATTGTAATAACTTGCTCCGGCAAGTTTAGAAGTCCCATCGGGATTTCGTATGAAGTAATTTATGAATGCGGTAAAGGCGTTGCCTGCGGAAATCGAGAGAAGATAAAACGCCATAATAAAAGACTTCATTTCACGGGGCGCTTGAGTGTAAGAAAATTCAAGACAGGTAACTGAAACCATAACTTCAGCCGCTGAAATAATTACAAACGCCAATAAATGCCACCATATCGTCGGCTGATTTCCGAGACCAATCTGATGTTCAACATAAGCATTAATTAAAAATGACGGAACGGCTATAAAAAATCCAAGCCCGATTTTTCTCAACGGCGTTAGTGTCCAGACTTTATTAATTACCGGATATATTAGATAATTAAATAACGGGATAATTAACATAATCAAAAGCGGATTAACTGCCTGAACCTGCGATGGTAGAACTTCAATCCCGAAGACATTTCTGTTCATATTTTTCGCCTGGATTACCCAGGCTGAACCCGTCTGATCCCATAATGACCAAAACATTGCAACAGCTAAATAGATAGGTACTAAACGTAAGATTACAAGGAGGTTGTCTTTGGTGAAAAGTTTTCTTACAAAATCCATTCCAGCCGGCGGCACATTTACATATTGTTTTCTACCAATCCAGAAAATCACAGTTGCAATGAACATAAATACACCGGGCACACCAAAGGCAATTCGCGGACCATATTTTTCTAAAAGAAAAGGTGTCAAAATTGTTGAAAAGAAAGAACCAAAATTTATTGAAAAATAAAACCAGCCAAAAATTTTTGGCAGGAGATGATGATTTTGATGGTCAAACTGGTCGCCAACAATTGCCGAGACGCAAGGCTTAATTCCACCCGAACCTATGGCAATCAACGAAAGCCCCACTGCAAGCCCTAAACGAGTGTCGTCAGCGGCAAGTGAAAAATTTCCAAAACAATAAACGATAGAAAGAAAGAAAATAGTTTTGTATTTGCCAAGAATTGCATCAGAAAGTATTGCGCCAAGAATTGGAAGAAAATAAACTGCGGATACAAAAAAATGAAACCAGGTCTTTGCCTCTTCATTGCTCATTGGGGCAAGCGCCCCGCTGCGGTTGCGCAAATACTCTGTCATAAAAACAACAAGTATCGTCCGCATACCGTAAAAACTGAACCGCTCGCAAGCCTCGTTCCCGATTATATATTTAATCTGCGGCGGATATTTATCCGAACGTTCCCCAGACATTGGTAATACATCCGTTCAAGTTTTTAAGCTTACAAGACGAAAGAATACACATCGTAATAAAAATTTCCAGCAGAATTTATAATTTAATTTCACAGCCATCCCATAACAAAAACAAAAAGTGCTGGCATTATTTGAATCATTAGCACAAATATTGCATTAGCATACAATAAATATATATCCATAACTCTGACAATTAATATTGCGAAAAAAATTTTATCCGTAAAATATCAACCAGCCGAAGGCTGGCATTATGAAACTCCGAAGGAGTGGCAGGATTATAGCATAGACATTAACACAGAGGAAAACCCCGTTAGGGGTGTCAGAGCGATAATTGAGAAATCTAATAATGGCTCTGTCACCGCTTTCAGCGGTTTATGATGTTTTTGTATTCCGTTCGCTATAATAATGCCACCCGCTTTTGCGGGTTTTGAAATGTGTTTATCCTTGGAACGGAAGAACGCTGATGACGCAGATTAAACGGATTTACGCAGATTTTTATTTAAAATGGATAGAGAGGATATTTTATAAGAGTAGACAAGATACAATTTTTTATCCTTTCTATCCTTGTTAAATTTCTTTTCTTTATCATCTGTGTAAATCTGTTTCATCTGCGTCATCTGTGTTCTATTCCCATTCAACTGATAACGATAAATTTACCAGGAGGATGTGAAAAAGGATAAAAATTTCTAAAAGTGAAAAATGTGTTAAAAAAACCCCTGAAAAATCAGGGGTCAGGGCTTGATTTTTACCAATTATGGGATGATAGTGAAATTTTATATTGAAACAAAAG
>JAKPVM010000105.1 GCA_029572555.1 Verrucomicrobiota bacterium
AGGGGAAATTACCGCCAAATTCTATGATCAGGCAGGATTGATGGTATGGCAAAAATATTTGAACAAGTTGTTGCTAAAAGTGCGGTACAAGCATCCTAAGTTATTGAGATTTTATCAGTTGGGGAAATTAAAATGCGTTGACGACAAGCTGAACGTTATTTGTAATGCGGGATTTAATGCGATTACTAGGCTTTTGACTGGCGATCACACATATTCAGGGGAAATAAATAAGGCACTTCTGGGTACTGGTGTTGGAACAGCTTCGGCTAGCGATACCCAGCTTATAACTGAGGCATATAGAAATGACATAGCGAGCAGTACTGATGATCAGAACATTGCCTATGTGACGGCGTTTTTTAGCGAAACGGAATGCAGTGGAACTTATAAAGAATTTGGCAATGTGATTGACGGTTCGGTCAGTGCTAATACCGGCAGATTGTGGAGCCATATAACCGGATTAAATTGGATAAAGGATAATCAAACGGTGCTGGTGATTAGCTGTAAATATACTTTTACAAGTAATTAATATGATTTTAAAGATAAAAATTGAGGTCGAAAGCAAGGGCGAGGCTTATAACATCGTCAGCGAGCTTGGCTTGGATCATAAAATTATTGAAGCTGATTTGGATGGCCAAAAGGAAAAATTTGATAAAGAAAATAAGCCGAAAGAGTTTTTAAAAAATAAAGATACGGCTAAGATGACGGTTGGTGAGAAAATAGCTCGCCTTGATCAGATTCAAAAAGATTTAAAAGCGGAAAAATATGAGTCTAGACAATAAATCAAGCGGTGAGAAATTATTTGCGTTTGAAATAAATGCAATTCTTAAAGCTCTCAGAAATTTGGCGAGTAATATTATTACAATTAACAATAATAGACACTGGGAATATATAAGTAGCGATTCAAAAAGTATAAGCGGAAGCGGAACATATGCGAGCTGTCAGCATGCAGTACCAAGTGATGCGAATTTTGCCATTTTAGATTTAGGATATGGATCAAACACCGGATTCCCATATCAAAATAGAACTCAAATAGTAGTTGCCAGAAATGGCGCAACAGGAGGCGGTGAAAGGAACTACAGTTTGTATTCAGGATCGAATTATTTAGAAGTGAGTGTTTCGTGGAGTGGTAGCACAATCACGGTGGGAGTTTCTTATAATAGTTCAATATCTTGGGGAGGAAGCTCAACAGTAAAGTTTTATACATAAATATATGCCGATCTTAACACTAACAGGAATAAAGCAAGATAATTTTATTGATACTGCCATATCAGAAGATTTAATGGATCATTTGATGCTTGAAGCGACTATTGGGCAAAGCAATATAACCGTATCAAATGGCGCATTGTTTAAAGTCGGCGAAATGGTGATTATTTACGATGGCGATGGGACTTTTGAAACTGCGACAATTCAATCAATAAACGGCAATATTCTAACTTTACGCACGGTATTGTTAAATAATTATCCGCTGGGATCATCAATTGGTAAATTTTATGGAGTAATTGATACAGCAAATAAAAAATATACAAGACCAATTGCTCCGGATTTGGGAACTGGAGCGGATGGAAATTTTGTAAGCTCGGGAAATGCTACATGGTCAAGCGAAAAGAATTTTCAATCAGTGATAATTCAAAACGGCCATACTATAACAGTTAGCGGTAATTTTAATATTAAATGTAGAGGTGAATTTAGAATTGAAACCGGGGGAGTTTTGACGGCAAAAGGGCAAGGACATGCTGGTGGTTCATATGCGACATATTATTCATATCAAGGAACTAGCGAGCTGGGATCCGGGACGAATACTTATACTGCAAACGGTGGTGGCGGTGGTGGCGGTCAATGCAGTGGTACAGGACAGAATTCTGGAGCTGGGGGTGGTGGCGGTGGTTATGGGTCGGCCGGTGGAGATGGGTCATTATTGGGCGGATCTCAATATGGCAGAGGCGGAGGAGTATATAACGATGCAGGTCTCACGAATGAGAATATAAGCTATCGCAGAGGTGCAGGCGGAGGCGGAGGATGTTCTGGTATTCAAATGCAGGCTGGATATGGGGGTGCTGGCGGTGGAGTTATTAATATTCAAACCAAA
>JAKPVM010000106.1 GCA_029572555.1 Verrucomicrobiota bacterium
TAAAAGGATTGGAACCGGATAATCTTCTTGTCCTTCACACTTCAAATGGAGAATTTTACACCATCGAATCCATTGAAAAATTCAAATTCGAAAATTTACACGGTTTTGAAGCAGTTGAATGGGCGTTAACAAATACTGCACTTATAGAGATTTTTGAAGAAGACAAAACCGACAACAATCTGCTAAAAAATAATCAAACTATAGAGGTTAGAAATCTAATACAGGAAGATTATTATCCTTTAATTGAAATAACAAAGTCTCCCCTTTCGCTTCGCTTAATTATTCCAGCGGATATTTCTATTAAAATTCTGCAATGCGTAACCGATTTGTTTAACAAAAGGTTTGGAAAGGTTCTTGGAAAATTGCCGCTTAATATTGGCTTGCTCGTCGCAAAACGGAAATTCCCTCTATATGTCCTTTTTGATGCCGCTGAAAGATTTTTCCATTCCAAAGAGTTTAAAGAACCTTTAATGATGGATGTATGGTGGGACACATACGAACTTCAAAACGATAAATATTACGGTTATTATCCGACAAATAATGAAGAAATTACCCTTGATAACTTAGAACCAATATCGAAAGACAAAGACTATAACTTATATCCCGGGTACTTTGATTTTGATATGCTTCTTGGAACACAGGATAGATTCAATATCATCTACAAAAATAAGAAAAGGGATAGCAAAGATTATATCCTATTCTCGCATAGACCATATTTCTTTTATCAACTGCCGAAAATAATTGATTTATGGGATATTCTTGCTAATAACCTCGCAAATTCGCAGATTAAATTTATTGAAGAATCGCTAACAACCAAATTGCAAGAATGGCGAAATGTTAATGAAGACAATAAAGATGGGGTATTTAAAAAGTTTGTAAAGTCTACAATAATAGATGCATTCAGTAGCAAATGGACGCAATTAAAAGCCGAGACCCAAGGTTCTATATTAAACTCTGCTTACAATGGGCTGTTGATTGATACTATAATTTTGTTCAGACACACAATAAAAGATAAGGAAGAAAAAAAAGATAAGGAAGAAAATGAATAACAATAAAAAATATTTCGGAATAACACTTGATCCAGTGCATATTGGCGCAGGTGGTTATAGGCTTGGCGCTGTGGATAATACCATAGTAAGAGAACCTGCAACAGATGTCCCAAAAATTCCCGGAACTTCATTGGCAGGAGTGATAAGGGCATTTGCTGATATAATAAAAAAAGAAGATGACAAAGAAGATGACACAAAAAAGAAATTCAAAAATATAGATATCGAAACGGTATTCGGCAGTGATAACAGACAGGGAATATTAAGATTCTATGATGCGCAGATAATTTTCTTCCCTGTATCTTCAATTAAAGGAACGGTCTGGATAACAACAAAGGATTTGCTTGAATATTGGTTTAGTGAAGTAATGGATAGTAATGGGGAAAAAATAAAAATTCCAGAAAAGGTTGAAGATAAAGCTTATGCATTAAAAGGTATTGATAATTCCAAACCACTAAATCTTGGATGGCTATTGCTTGATGTCGAGCAATTTAATCATAGGAAAGAAATCACAATACCTTCAAAGATGAAAGAATTCTTAAAAAAGATTGTGATGGTTTCAGATAAATTATTTTCGCATTTAGTAAATGATAATTTAGAGGTGAGAACTTCTGTAAAGATTGATAAAGACACAGGAACAGCAGCTGAAGGCGCTTTGTTCACTTATGAGGCAATATCGAGAGGGACTGTATTAGGTTTTGAAATAAATATAGATTGCCGAAATGATAATAACAGTAATATTGAACCATTGGTTGAAAATACATTCACTTACCTTGAACTTATCGGCATCGGTGGATTAGGAACCCGTGGATTCGGTAGAGTTAAGATTTTAAAACAAAACGACAGTCAACAATCTTAAACGACAGGAGAATTAAAATGACAAACCTTGATTATATCTGCGCCAAAACTGGTCAGGATTTAGCAAAAGTTGAGGAAAACACTATTAGAAAAGCCCTCGGTGTAATACGAGAAGATGGTGTTTATGCAATGTTTCTCTGGCTGGAAAATAAGGATGAAAATAAAACTGCGAGAGAGGAATTAACAAAATTATTGAATCACAATGAAATTAAAAATTATCTTTTAACTAATAACAAATCTTTTTCTCAAGGTGATTTTAATAGTTTTATTAAAGATTTAACGGAAGTTACTCAGGACATTGACAAATTATTTTTCCTCAAAAAGATACTCGAACGGACGTTGACCTACGGCTTGTATCATTCAAAATTAAATCCAAATAAAAAAGATTCACAAAATGTGGAATAAGTTTGACATTGTTTTTACTTTAAAAAGCCCATTACATATTGGCTATCTTCCATTCAAAGGAACGGTAATATCGCCAACAAGATATTACATCCCCGGCAAAAATTTCTGGGGCGCAATAACAAAAAGGGCAACGGAATATTTATATAATAATCCATCAAAGGAATACAAAGATATAGGTAGACAGTTTAAAGATAACTTTAGATTTTCATATTTTTATTTATACGATGACAAGACGGTATTTATTCCTAAATATGACGAAGGGGGATTAAATTTTGGGGGTAAATTAGATAAGTTTCAGTTTGAACACAGATTTATAGGAAGCAGAGTTTCAACCGCTATAGATAGCAATACGAGAACGGCAAAAGATGGGAACTTGCACGAGATTGAATTCATAAATAATAAATTCATTGATGAAAAAGGAAATATTAGAAACACAAAAATCATTGGCTGTATCTGGATTAAAGAGGACGCTAAATGGAACGGTTTCAATATTGAATTAGATGGTAATAATAAGCTTATTTTAAGCAATAATCAGAACAAGTATGATTTGATTGACGAATTAACGCTTGGCGGCGAACAAGGCTATGGATTTGGCTTGGTAAAATTAGAATCCATCTCAAAGAACGGAAAATTCCCAATTAATAGCGAAGAGAATAGCAATGGCGAAATTAAAATAACAAACACCGAGCCAATCCTATCCCATCTTAAATACGATAAAAATATTAATTTTAAAGGTGAAATAGAACCGCTCTCTGGCAGAGGTTATTTCGATATTGAAAAAGAAAACCAACAAGAAGGATTATCTTATAAAGCAAATCCGGGCAAAGTCCTTGCCAGCCTGAATTATTATTTTTCTCCGGGAACTTATATTTTTAATTCTGAAAAAAAACTACTTCTTGAATGGAACGGTGTTCTCCACTGGCAATAAAACATATTTCATAGACGACAATTCTGAATCCACAACAAATCAATTTCAGGCATAACTATCCCCTCCCCTCAATCCATTTCATAAACATCGTTGAAGTGGGATAATCAAGTTGTTAGATTATTTATGTGTATTTTAGGATACTGATTTTTTTATTGTGCGGTTTGACAATCCTTCAAGGCGAGGAATCGGCAAAGGTTTATGTTATCTCGCCGCATAATCAGTCGATACGGATTGAATTCGGCAGGGCTTTTAATGAATGGCATAAGAAATATTTCGGTGTTGAAGCAAAGGTTGAATGGCGGGATGTCGGGGGAACAACAGACGCAATCAGGTTCGTTGATTCTGAGTTTTCTCGCAAACCGCAGGGCATTGGAATTGATATATTTTTTGGCGGCGGGCTTGAACCATTTTTGTATTTGTCGGATAAAAAATTGTTGGAACGTTACAAGCCACCTCAGGTCATCATAGAGAAAATCCCTAAAACTGTTTGCGGCATAGATATTTATGACTCTGATTATTACTGGTATGGGGCAGCGCTTTCCAGTTTCGGGATCTTGCAAAATAAGTTAATCCAGCGGTTGCGCGGTCTGCCATTGGCAAAGAGATGGGAGGATTTGACTGACCCGCAGTTGTATGGGATTGTTGGCGCTGGTGACCCCAGAAATAGTGGTACAATGAACACTATGTTTGAATCAATTCTTCAGGCTTATGGGTGGGAACGAGGCTGGCAAATTATAACAATGATTGGCGGCAACACTCGCAAGTTTGACCGCATTTCTTCCACAACAGCAAAGGATGTTACACTTGGCGAAACGGTTTATGCATTTGCGATTGATTTTTATGGATTTACGCAGATTGCAATGGCTGGAAAGGAAAATATGACATTTGTCTTGCCGGAGGATTTTACCGCTATAAACCCCGATGGAATTGCAATTCTTAAAGGCTCTCCAAATCTTGAAATCGCTCAACGGTTTGTTGATTTTGTTCTGGGAGAAGATGGACAAAAGTTGTGGTTTTTACCAAAAGGACATCCAGAAGGACCAAAATCGTTTTCAATAGAACGAATGTCGGTTATACCCGAGTTCTACAAACGGTATAAAGGAATTAGCAATATCGAATTTTCACCATTTGATTTGAACATAACTTTTAAATATAACAACCGACTTGCCCGCGACCGCAGAGAGATTGTGGCGGAAATGCTTGGCGCTATCATTGTAGATACTCATTCAGAACTAAAAGAGGCGTGGAAGGCTGTCATAAAAAGAGGTTGTCAACCGGAAGATTTAAAACTGCTCGGCAGCGCGCCAATTACAGAAAACGAGGCTATTGAGTTCGCCTCAAAACAATGGAAAGCTCCGTCATTCAGAAATAGGACAGTGATTCAATGGCAAATCTGGGCGCAAAACAAGTATCGTTCGCTTTTGAAAAAAGAAACGGCAGCTGATAGTAAAACCAACAAATAGTGTTTGGTTGGTTCAATTTAGATATTTAGTCATTAGGTTATTAAAATGGAAGTTTTAATTGAAAATTTAGAGAAACGGTTCGGGGAAACTCGGGCGCTTCTTGATATTAATTTAAAAATAAACGATAGAGAGTTATTTTTTCTGCTTGGTCCATCTGGATGCGGAAAGACGACGCTCTTGCGAACAATTGCCGGATTTTACGCCCCTGATAGCGGAAAGATTTATTTCGGTGAACGTTTGATAAACGATGTCCCGCCACATAAACGGAATACAGGAATGGTTTTCCAAAATTACGCCCTCTGGCCTCACTTGACGATTGAACAAAATGTGGCTTATGGGCTGGAAGTCAGGGGTTTGAGTGAAAAGGCAATTAAAGACAGGGTTCGTGAAGTGCTCGATATTGTCCAGATGGAAGAGTATGCTGAACGGACGCCAAATCAACTTTCCGGTGGACAACAACAACGTGTTGCTCTTGCTCGGGCGCTTGTGATTCAACCGGATGTATTGTTGTTAGATGAACCGCTTTCTAACTTAGATGCTAAATTGCGACTTGAAATGCGTTCTGAGATTCTCCGTATCCATGATAAGACAAAAATAACAACAATTTATGTAACTCACGACCAGAAGGAGGCTCTATCGATGGCAGATAGGATTGCGCTTATGCGTGATGGCAATATTGAACAGGTTGGCAACCCGCGAACGATATATCGCTCGCCGGCGAATAAATTTGTTGCAGATTTCATCGGTGAGACAAATTGGCTCGAAGGCGAAGTTGTGGAGAAAGAAACCGATGGTCTGGTTGTGAAGACGGAGATAGGAGTGTTTCAGACAGCTGAAACAAACAATATGCCGATTGGAACGGCAGTTTGGCTCGGTTTTAGGCCTGAAAGTGTTGAATTAAAAAAGGCTGACTTTAATTGTGTAGAAACGGTGGTGGAACAAGTTATGTATCTTGGTGAGGTTGAACAATATAGCCTGCGTCTGAAAGGTGATTTGAGGATAAAGGCTTTTGAGCAAAATCCATTGGAAATACGGCAGTTCGGAGATGTTTTACTTATTCACATTAGTCCGCTCAACTTTATTTTATATAAAAAATAATAATGATGAAAATTTATTTTCTTGAATACCTGTTATTATAAGTTATAGCCTTACAAGTGCAATATGGTTAAAAAGAAAATAATCACTAAGAAGCCCAATCCAAAACCATCAACGAAAAAACCGTTGAAGAAAAAAACGGTAGCGAAAAAGAAGCAAAAGAAAAAGGTAAAAGTTGCCGCTGATGGTTCTAAACTGGTTAAAGAAAAAATAAAACCAGAGGATTTACATACTAAGTCGATTAAGCATAAAGAAGTTCCGCGTGATGACGATATAGATGTGGAAGAAGATACTCGCAGCGATTATGACGAAAACACCGCAATAAAACTTTATCTACACGAAATTGGTCAGGTTGATTTATTAACACCAAAAGAAGAGGTTGAACTTGCCAAACGGATAAAGAGAGGCGACAAAGAAGCACGGGAGAGAATGATAAAAGCAAACCTGCGGCTTGTAGTAAAAATTGCGCGCGACTATGAGAACTATGGGCTGCCTTTGCTTGATTTAATTAGTGAAGGGAATATTGGCTTAATGAAGGCGGTTGAACGGTTTGACCCATCAAAAGGCGGAAAACTTTCCACTTATGCATCCTGGTGGATAAAACAGGCAATAAAGCGGGCACTTGCAAATCAATCAAAAACAATCCGTCTCCCTGTCCATCTTGTTGATAAAATAGCAAAGATGCGACGAATTGCATTAAAGATGCAAGAAGTCCTTGGACGCGAACCAACGGATGAAGAACTTGCACACCAGTTAGATATTCCGGTTTCGCGAGTCGCTCAAATGCGCACAGTCTCCATTAGACCAACATCGCTGGATGCCCCTATTGGCGATGATGATTCAAATAATTATTCTGAAATTATTGCCGATGAAACCGCCTCCAGTCCGTATAAACAATTGGAAGACCAGACTTTTACCAGTATGTTGATGGAATTGGTAAAGGAACTTGACCAGCGAGAGGCGACCATTTTAAAGTATAGATTTGGGCTTGATGGTGGAGGCGAAAAAACACTTGAAGATGTAGGAGAAAAGTTTGGAATTACCCGCGAACGAGTCAGACAAATTCAAAACGCCGCATTAAGAAAATTGCGTAAGATGATTGAAAAGATTGAAAAAGGCAAGCCAAGCGATAACAAAAAAGATAAATAATTTAGTATGAACAAAAAACATATTACTCCGGAAGATATTAGGTCTTCAATCAGGAACATTCCGGATTTTCCGCTGCCGGGAATTCAATTTAAAGATATCACGCCTGTGCTTGGAAATTACAACCTATTTCACGCAGCAATAAATTATATGTGTCAG
>JAKPVM010000111.1 GCA_029572555.1 Verrucomicrobiota bacterium
CCATCCATATTCAGTCGTGTTGTTTGATGAAATTGAAAAAGCGCATCCTGATGTAATGAATATGCTACTTCAAATACTTGAAGAAGGCAAACTAACCGATAGTCTTGGAAGGGTTGTTGATTTTAAAAATACAATCGTGTTAATGACTTCAAATGTCGGCGCCGAAACAATCAGAAAACAGTCAACAGTTGGGTTTTCGCCAATTACTGATGAGAGTTCTTATGAAAAGATGCGCGAAAAGATTTTGGAAGAGGCTAAGAAATTATTCAGACCGGAGTTTTTAAATAGGCTTGATGATATAATTGTGTTCAGGTCATTAACAAAGCCTGATTTGATTCAAATTCTTCAATTAGAGGTTAATAAAGTTGCTGCCAGGTTAAAACACCGCAATATAAAACTGGTTCTTGATGATAAGGCGAATGATTTTCTTGTTGAAAAAGGATATGACCCGTCTTATGGCGCAAGGCCTATGCGCAGGGCTGTAGAAAAGTATCTTGAAGATCCGCTCGCTGAAGAAATTCTTAAAGGAAGTTTTGTCGATAATGAGCCGATAATTGTGACTGTGGAAAATGAAAAGTTAGTTTTTAAGCAGGTACCCTCTTCTGAAAAGGCGGTCGCCGGATAATCATTTTAATCAATTTAAATAAATTTTGAATAATTTAGTTGAACTTTTGTCCAATTTTATGGTAAATAATTATTATAAAAAAATTAATTTTAGTGTTTGACAAAGTTTTAGTTTTTAATTTAAATATTAAAAAGTAGTTAATTAGTAGTTAATTATCAGAGGTAAGATAAAAAAAACAGCGCGATTTATGAAAACAACAATAATATCGGTGATAGGATTGGGTTATGTTTTGCTTTCTTCACAGCTGATTGCTCAACCAGCTGATAAGCCCTGGAATGTTTCTGCAACAGTCAGAGGGTTTTACGATGATAACTATCTGACTCGGTATTCCGATAGACGGGACAGTTACGGTTTTGAAATCAGTCCCGAGGCAAAGATTGCAATAAGGCAGGAAATGACTACATTTGATGCCTCATACCGGTACGGGATGAGGTACTACGACGATAGAAATAATAATCGCGCTGATCATAGCCACGAATTGAATTTGAGTTTGAATCATTCTTTTAGTGATAAATGTAGACTATCTATTGAAGATAGTTTCGTGGTTGCTCAGGAACCTGAGGTTATCGAGCCGGGTATGGGTATGTTAGCCACTCCGTTGAGAACAGACGGGAACAATATGAGGAACAGGGCTGCTGCCGATTTTGCTTATAGAGCAACCGAATCAATTAGTATTGAACCCGGATACAGTTTTTCTTTTTACGATTATGAAGAGAGCGGGCTGAATAGCCGTTCCGCATTATTAGATCGTTATGAACATCTTGCATACCTAAATCTTCGTTGGGTAAATATGCTTGAGAACACGGACGGTTTAATTGGCTATCAATTTGGTGTTATTGACCATAACAGTAATGATTTAATCCTCTTACCGGATGGTAGTAGGGAACCGTCAGACCTAAGGGACAACTATTCACATTACATTTATCTTGGTGCAGAACACAGATTTAGCGAGCTTTTCCGAACAAAGGTGTTAATTGGCGCTCAATATACGAAATACACTGAAGCAAACGATATTTTAGGACCTAATATTGATGATGATCAAATTAACCCATTTGTTGATGCTTCTTTAATATACCAAGGTAAGTATGGTGAATTCCAACTCGGGGTTAGACATGCGCGCAGTCAAACAGACTTAGTTATTTTTGATGCTGAGGCAACCTCCGTTTATGGTTCATTTAAGAGAGAAATATACGGTGGAATTAAAGGCAGTATTACAGGTATGTATCAATTCTCAGACTTTGAAGACCCGACCAGCGTAATGAATGATCAAAGCGAAGGTTTTATGATGCTCGGTGCAAATTTATCGTATGATATTAACAAGTTCATAGCTGCTGAGGTTGGATATAATTACGATTTGCTATCCTCAGATGTCCAGTTCCGTAGCTATCACAGAAACAGAGTTTACTGGGGATTGCGTGGAACCTTTTAATAGTATAAAATTATTCAAGTGTTAAAGATTTAAGGGATGGGGAGGCTGGAAGTACAGGAATCAACTAGCCTCCCTTTTTTATAGAAGATGGAAGCAAAGACATTTACACCGGCGCAACAGGTTGAAACAAAGTTGCATTTTCTTGATTACTGGCGAATCATCAAAGTTCGCAAGAACGTAATTTTACCGTTTTTCCTTCTTGTGGTAGTAACGGCGACGCTCGTCACCTATTTTATGCCCGAGACTTATTCAAGCACTGCAAGGATTGAAGTGGAAAAAGATATCCCGGATGTGGACACATATCAGATGCGCCAGTACATTCAACCTTACGACCCATTTTTTATCACTACGCAATTTGAAATCATCCAATCAAAGACAATTCTTTATCGGGTTATTGAAAAATTAGATTTAAATAACCGCTGGGCGCGGAGACTTGGTCTTGATAATTTAAGGACTGATGAAACTTTTCTTTTGTTGAAACGGCGATTGAAACTGAGCCAGACACGCAACACAAGTTTGATTGAAATAACAGTTTATATTGATGGGGAAGAAAACAAGGGCGAAGCCGCCGAAATAGCAAATGCGATTGCAGAAGCATATAAAGATTATCGGCTTGAGACAAGGCTTGAAACCACACAAAAGGGATTAAAAGCCTTGCAAGATGAGTTAAAACGGATCGAAGACGATGTTAAAGAAAAAGAAAAATTAGTAGAAAAACTTCGTCAAGAATTAAACGTTGCAGAAATTGACCCATTGACAGGGCGTTCTTCTGGTTCGCTCGAAGATGAGACATTGAGAAAGATGGAATCTTTGAGGACGGAAGCTGAAGCCGATTATATTCAATGGAAAACGCTTTATGAAAATCTTATAAAAATGTCGCGCGATGAACTCAAACGCGCAATCGTCCGGGCAAAAGAAGATCAAATTCTTTCCAATCTAATTGAACAGCAGGCTCAGGCCGAACAGAAAAAGGCTTCATTAGGACCTGATGTTGGGGTTGAAAACCCGGAATATATCAGGGTAAATAAATTGCTCGAAACTATTAATCAACAAATTGAAGAGCAACTCAATGGAATGCTTGAAGGCTTAAAGGCTAAGGTTGCCTCTTTTGAGGCAAAGTACACAGAACTGGACAAAAAGGTAAAAGAGGCAAGACAGATTGCAATTAAAAATGCAGAAAAATTCCGTCCATTCACTTCTGCGAAGGAGGACTTAGAAACAGCGAAACAATTAAAAAATTCCCTTACATATAGGGTTTCAACCGAAATGCTTAATTTAAAAGTTCCATATTCATCTATAGTAAAAATCGTTGATAGGGCTGAACCCGGAAAAAAACCGGTATTGCCTAACAAGATATTGAATATTTCGCTTGGCGTTATTTTTGGTCTGATTCTCGGTATTGGATTGGCGTTCTTCATTGAGTATCTGGATACAAGTGTTAAGACGATTGATGATGTTGAACGTACATTACAAGCCCCTGTTCTTGCAGTCATACCACAAAACGTTACTTCACTATTGGATGAAGGACCTGAAAGTTCCCATGCAGAGGCATACCGTGTGTTGAGGACGAATATATTATTTGGACGTAAAAACCAGAATGCAAACACTCTTGCTGTGGTTAGTGCCGGCGCTGGTGAAGGCAAGTCGACAACAATATTTAATCTGGCTATTGTTTTTGCGCAAAATGGAAGTCGTGTTTTGCTTGTAGATTCAGATTTGCGAAGACCGAGTTTGCATAAAATTTTGAGGGTTTCAAATTCAATCGGTTTAACAAGTTACTTACTTGGTCAAAACGCAATTGAAGAAGTGATACAAACCACACCATTGGAAGGGCTCGACTTTTTGCCAAGTGGAAAATTACCGAGCAGTTCAATGGGAATTTTGAGTTCTCAGAAGATGAAAGAATTAGTAGCAGAGTTAAAACAACGATATGATTATGTATTTTTTGACTCTCCGCCAATAATGGGTGTTAGCGATGCCTCAGTTATTGCAAGTTTAGTAGATATGACAATTCAAGTAATTCAATACCGCCGTTATCCGCAACCGATGACAATCCGTTGTAAACAGATGGTTGAAAAGGTTGGTGGCAACCTTGTGGGAATAGTTCTGAATAATATTTCAATGACTTCCGACGCAAGTTACTATTACTATTATGGCGGCTATTATCATGAATCTTACGGTAAAGTCGATGAAGACCAGATTATAAGATCAAAAACTTCTTCGAAACCGAAACCGAAAGAAGAAAAAAAGAGTGAAGTTGAAATAAAACAAAAATATTAATAGAACTTGTTTAAGGTAGAATTATGTTCAAGAGATTATGGACAATGGGTAAATGGTTTCAGGGGATTTTTTCTCTTGCTGTAATTGGATTATTATTTTCGGGTTGCATAAGTTTTAAATCCGGCGATAAAGAGGTCGCCGAATATGTTCCTAAAACTACTTATGAATATATCCAGCCCGACGATACATTAGAAATAACTTTAATTTTACCATCAACCACAACAACGTCGCCTGTTCCAACGCAGCCATTTGAACAAAAGGTAAAAAATGACGGAACAATTAATTTGTATTTAATTGGAGACGTTCAAGCTGCCGGAAAGACGCCGAAAGAACTTGAACAAATTATCCATGACAAATATGTGCCGAAATACTATACCCGCGTGACAGTTACTATTCGTCAGATGAGCCGCTTTTTTTATGTTGACGGACAAGTCAAACTCCCGGGTCGTTTTCCGCACATAGGTGAAATTACCGTTACAGGCGCTATTGCAGCCGCTGGCGGTTTTACAGATTACGCCAATAAAAAGGCAATCCGTGTTAAAAGAAGCGATGGCAAGGTTCAAGACCTTGATTATAATAAAATAATTAAAAACCCCAAACTTGATGTATCAATTTATCCTGGAGATCTAATTTATATTCCAAGGCGCTGGATGTAATGGTTCAATTATCAGTAATCTCAGGCAAATATAACGGTTCAAAAAAAATCGTTGAGAGACTTCCTTTAATTGTCGGTAGAGACGAATCGGCGGATTTTCGTATTGAAGATGAAGGAATCTGGGACAAGCATTTCCAAATAATTCATAAACCTGCTGATGGTTATTTTTTAGAGGTATTTGAACCAGCGCTGGTTTCAGTTAACGATGCTTATGTGAATAACACACGGCTAAAGAACGGTGATACAATTCAAGCTGGCGCCGTTAAATTTAAGTTCTGGCTCTCTGAGGTTGAACAAAAGAAATTTGTATTTCACGAAATTATGCTATGGGCGAGCCTTTTTCTCATCACCATAAGCCAAATATTTTTAATTTACTATCTAATTAGAATTACTGAATAAGCCTTTTTTCAATTTAGAAACGTATTGATTGATTTTCATAAAATGGTAAACGATATCTATGCTTATAAAATGCACTGCACCTATCAGAATTTGTGACCTTGGAGGCTGGACGGACACATGGTTTGCCGTCTCGGGAAAGGTGCTGAATATTGCGGTATTTCCGTATGTGGAAGTGCTTGTCAATATCAGTAGAAAAAAAGGGAAACAACCCCAAATCACAATCCATGCCGAGAATTATGGAGATAGCTACAACATTAAAGCAAATGCTAAAAACTGGTCAAAACACCCGTTGATTGAAGCGGCGTTCAGTTTATTTAATTTGTCACCGGATTTAAGATTGGAAGTCTCCATATTTTCCGAAGCACCAGCCGGTGCCTCCACTGGCACATCGGCAGCTGTTTCGGTTGCGGTAATTGGGGCGCTTGACTTTATAAGCGGAGGAAGTTTAACAAGTCATGAGATTGCCGCAAAGGCGCATTATGTTGAAACAGAAATATTGAAACTTCAATCAGGGATTCAAGACCAACTCTGT
Source organism: Verrucomicrobiota bacterium (assembly GCA_029572555.1). Classification (GTDB taxonomy): domain Bacteria; phylum Verrucomicrobiota; class Verrucomicrobiia; order Limisphaerales; family JAKPVM01; genus JAKPVM01. Next base: position 5,921 of record JAKPVM010000111.1, read on the forward strand.
TCTGCTTATGGCGGGATAAATTTTATTGAAATGACTGAATATCCAAGGGCTACGGTTTCACCAATTTATTTAAAAGAACAGATTGCGTGGGAACTTGAATCAAGGTTGCTTTTAATCTATCTCGGAAAACCGCACTCATCTTCGGAAGTCCACAAGACTGTGATTTCTCGTTTAGAAAGTTCCCCGCAATTCAGAAAGTATCTTGAACCATTGCGTCAATCCGCAGAGGATGGAAAACGGGCTTTATTAAGCGGGGATTTAAAAGCCTTCGGTAAAACAATGATTGCCAATACCGAGGCGCAATCGCGTCTGCATTCCGAACTTGTTGGCGAACGAGCACATAAGGTAATACAAATTGCAAAACAATTTGATGTAATCGGTTGGAAGGTGAATGGCGCCGGAGGTTCAGGAGGTTCTGTAACTCTGTTAATGGGTGAAAACACACGGCATAAACACGCCCTCATCGAGGGAATTGAAGCCTCACACCCTGATTTTAAAAATGTTCCAATCCGCCTTGCCCCGTATGGATTGAGAAGGTGGAAGGTCGAGTAATTTAAGTGTAGCACAGGCATTTTTGCCTGTATTGGAAAGTAACAAATTCATAACACATTGAAAAACAGGGGTTTATTTTTAACACG
>JAKPVM010000128.1 GCA_029572555.1 Verrucomicrobiota bacterium
CAAGGCAACAATCTGCGACCACCTCTAATATAGTTAATCAAACCTAAATTAAAGAAAGCACGGAACCACGATTTTGGATGTTTCTCTTTCAACAATCTATTGATTAACTCTTCAAAATTGTCGCAGACTTCATTAATATTCGTAATCCGGTTATCAAACTTGTGGAAATAAAAAGAATTGTGAAAAGCCGCTGTGGCAAACTCAAGGTTTAGATTCTTGCCCAACTCATAAAGCCAGAGCATATCTTCAGAATTATGGTTCGAAACCGTAATGCCGAAGCCTATATCCTTCACGCACATTTTTTTCAAACCGAGCAAAACCCGCAAACCACGGTCAAAACCGCCCGGCTGGCCGCGTAGTTCATCATTCTTTTGCGAAAGCCCTTCAATGCTCACGCGAAACCCGAGTTTCGGGAATTCCTTGGCTAGAGTAAAAATTCGTTCTTCGAACCAACCGCTGGTGGAAATGACAACACGATTTGTTTTTGTATAAAGAATGCGGATAATTTCTGGCAAATCTTCACGAATAAGAGGTTCGCCCCCTGTGAGATTAACACCGTCTACACGTGGTAATTTATTTAAAAGCTCCGGTTTAAATTCACAGCTTTTTTCTGTAGGATTCTGCCAGATATTACACATCTGGCATTCCATTGGGCAGCGGTAGGTAACAATTATTGAAGCGTCCATTTGAGACCGATCTTTCTTAAATGATTCTAATATTATTTTTTCGGCACAAAATATTTTACAACTTTGGCAGGATTTCCCGCAATTATACAGTTTGCGGGCATATCTTTTGTGACAACGGCACCGGCTGCAACAATTGAATTTTCTCCAATCATTACATTACGAAGAACTATTGCGCCACTCCCAATAAATACATTTTTCTTCAGTATTACTGTTCCTGTTCCATCATCTTCGTTGAAAGGTATGTGACGATATACCGAATGATCATGGGCGATAATTTTCGCACCGGATGTAATATAGACGTTGTCTTCAATGATAATGCTTTTAGGATATGTTGTGTCTATTGTTGCATGGTGGCTTATAAAAACATTGTTTCCGATAGACACCCCAAGCAGGCGATAGTAAGAAACAACAAATTTGCGGATATATTTTCCTAGCAAATATTTAATTTTATGCATATTACCCTTTTTCTTTATTTTTTAAAGATATAATGTCGTTATAAAATGTATCCAGTCTTTGATAATATAATTCTTCATTAAAATTATCCGCCGCAAATTGTAGGGCATTATCGCTCATCGCTTTATAATCCTGCTCATTTAATTGACTGGCCCGCGCAATGACATGTTTTAAGCTTTCCGCATCTTTTGGAGCAAACAAAAATCCTGTTTTGCCATCCGGCAGAATTTCCGGTATGCCTCCGATGTTCGCACCTATCACCGGCACACCCATAGAATAGGCCTCAATAATCGTCATCGGATTATTTTCATAACATACCGACGGCACGATGACAAACGCCGCCTCTGCAACTAATTGCTTCAGCGCGTCACCTGTCTTAAATCCTTTAAACTCGATATTTTCAATTGT
>JAKPVM010000341.1 GCA_029572555.1 Verrucomicrobiota bacterium
ACTTCTGGGAAATATCAGGCGCCACAAAAACAAGTCCGTTTTTATTCTCCACAATGAAATGTCCTGAACCCCACTTTGTTTTCTGAAGTATTACGCCTTCATATTTTATTGTCTTTTTGGTTACCGGGTGCAGGAAAGTTCCTTTGAAAAACCCCGTATTATCATCAAATAGAAATTTTAAATCAACCTCGCTAAATGTAGTCTTAATTTCTGGTTCAATCTCTACAATGCTTCCGACAATAGAATCAAGACCGCCACCGCTCAGTGTAATTACGAGATTTTTTGAATCCATAATATTTTCGCCTTTTCCCGGTTTTTCATAAATTGAACCGATGGGGCGCAATCTAAACTTTTCTACTCCTGATTTACTGGACTTGAACAAATAAAGTTCGCCAGCGATGGTTTGAGTCTCCGAGTTAGTGAAAACGAGCCAACCTGCGATTAAATCTTTGCGCAATGGTATAAATACTGGCGCCGTAGAATCAACAACAGGGATAGTTGAAGAAAATGAGACGCCGTTGCCAAGTTTTCCTTCAATCTGGCAGTTGCCTGAATTATCAATGTTAAGCCTCGCGAATCCATCTCCGAATTCAGATTGTGTATTGGTTGGCGATATCATAATTAATGTATATGAACCGACTTTGGTTTTTACATCTGTCAATTGCGGTTTTGCCGAAAATAATGTTTTCCTATCAAGACCGGAAATCCATCCGTTTATAACCGCTGGATTGTCCCGCATCTTTAAGACAATTGCTAACGGCGGTTTTGCGCCGCGGTTTATAGAAACAGTTGAACTACCATTGTTATCAAAGGAACCCTCGCAATTTATTGATTCGTCTATGAAAGACATCTTTGCCTTCCATCTGCCGTCGGGGAAAAGATTTATCTGAATTAATCCCGTAGTGCTGTATTCGACAGCCTCTTCCTCATAAATTAAAGCGAAATATTTTCCAGCCGTCGTAAGAAGCGGGGTAAAGTTAGCCACAATTGTAGTGTTTGTATGTAGAACCACAGTAATCTCTGATTCTTGCGATTCAACATCGCCGCTCCATCCCGCAAACTTAAATCCTGTTTCCGGTTTAGCGGTCAATTTATAAGATTTGCCAGCCTTTAATTTATGTTCGCCGTAATATGGTGAAACCTTGCCATTGCCCTGAACAGTTACATTAAGAACTGCTTTGGCTTCTGGCTCGGGTTCAATCTTTTTGGGTTTTACAGGTTCAATTTTTTCTTCCGGAACAAAGTTCGCCTTTAAAACTATGTTTGAGGTAATAACGAATACTATCTGTTCAGACATCTCCGAAATTGCGCCTTCCCACCCAGCAAACTTATATTTGCTTGATGGTTCTGCCTTAAGAATAACTTTTTGTCCTGATTCAAATTTTTTCCCTGCCACAGAAGGCGAAACCTTGCCTTTACCTGTAATTTGAAGATAAATCTGATATAATGGCGAATAATTAATAGTAAGTTTCTCCCAGTCAGATGTTGAGCCTGTTACGCTTATTGCGCGGACTTCAAAGATGTTTTCGCCCTCGCTTAATTTAATCTTTGCAGACCATTGTCCAAGCCCTTCCGTTTGATGAACGGAGTCGGAGTTGACTCTATATTCGACCGTTTTTAGTCCCGTTGGATGACGCGCAATACCTTGAACAGTTATGGTTTGTTCATTCACTCGAGAACCATTTTTTGGCGAAGTGATTTTTATGGTCGGTTTTTCTCCAACCTCGTTTTCAATCGGGGGAGTTATCGGGATTTGCGGTTCGGTTTGTTTGACGGTTACAGCCACAGGCTTTTGTTCAACCGGTTTTACAGCTGGTTTTTCTTCATCTGGCGATACAATGATTGGTTGTTTGATTTTTAATTCGGGGAGTTTTGGCTTTGTTTCAGTTATGTGAGGTGTGTCTGAAACTACGCAACCTGTTCTCCGCATATTTTTTCGGAATGCAGGCCAGGGCGTCTGGGCAAGTGGCGCATCGCCTTTTAATGCATAAAAATTATTGTCCCATGAACCAAAATAAACGACGCCGTTTTTATCAATTGCCGCGGAGGATGAAATATAACCAGCGGTCTTAAATTTCCATACTAAATTCCCGTTTGTATTGACGGCATAAAAATTGTTGTCATAAGAGCCGAAATAAATCGTCCCCGCAGCCGAAATAACTGGTGTTGAACGAACCCATTCTTTTGTGGCAAAGTCCCATTTCTTTTTCCCATCATGGCTGATTGCGTAAAGTTTAGTGTCATCTGAACCGACATAAATTGTCCCGTCCGTTCCAATTATCGGCGAAGAACGGACTGTGCCTTCTGTGTTGCACTGCCAGATTGGTTTTCCATTTGAATCAAGCGCATAAACCATTTTATCAAAACCGCCAAAATAAATATTTCCTTCCTCATCAATTGCGGGAGACGAATTCATTCTATTGGCAAGTTTAAAGACCCATATTAGGGCGCCGTTAGTATTAACTGCGTAAAAATTCGTGTCCATACAACCAAAATAGACATTGCCTTTCGCATCAACAGCAGGAGAAGAAATAATATTGCCTGTGGTAGGAAAATCCCATTTTCTAAAACCGTCGGCGCTGATTGCGAAAAACTTGTTAAACACCGAACCAACGTAAATAGTGCCATCTGGCGCTATCGCAGGAGACGATACCAGCCCGCTACCGGGCATAAGCCGCCACCGTTCTTTGCCGTCCGGATTTATCGCATAAACAATTCGGTCAACCGACGCCACATAAATTGTGCCATCTGCCGAAATTGCAGGCGTAGTAACAATCGGACCGCCTGTAACAAATTCCCATTTTTTCTTTCCATCCGGAGATAAGGCATAAAGCATTCCGTTATCTGCGCCAAAATAAATTGTGTTATCCTCTCCAATTGCTGGAGATGATTGAATTGAAGCCCCGACAGGAAACACCCAGAGCGGTTCCGGGTTTGCAGCATTAACATAAATGGAGAACAATGTCGCCAAAAAGTTCAAGCAAGTTATTGATGTTTTTGCAATGCTCATAAACGTTTCCTGGTAATAAATACTAATGTTCCCTCAAGTACGGTGTCAAAAAGTGATAAAAGGTCATCAACGCCGATATGTATGCATCCGCAGGACGCAGGCTTGCCAATTGTGGTTTCATCGGAAAAACCGTGTATATAAATGTATCTTTTAAAACTATCAACATTGCCACCGCAATTTAATCCCGGCTCAAGACCTTCCAGCCACATAACCCTATGGACAATTGTGGCATCGGGATGTTCTTTCCAAACATAACCGATAGCCTCGCGGGATTTAAAGACAGTCCCTATGGGATAGCCATTGCCTATTTTTTTTGCAATCCTGTGCAAACCCGTCGGTGTTTTATAAGACCCTTCTATCTCTCCAATGCCAAACCGTGATGTAGAGACCAAAACCGTTTTAACATATTTGTAAAGATTCCTTTGCGGAACATAAGAATTTAATGGATTTGAAAAATCAGGTTTGCAACATTTCTCTGTAACAAAAATATCCATCTTTTGGTCAAGGGCATAAACAATAAGAATCCAACGCGAAGGCAGTATCCCGAGGCGGTTGCAAGTAATAAAGAACTCTTGTGGAATTCTTCGCATTTTTTTTGCTATGTCTAAAAACCCTGTCATTGAATAAAAACTAATATATCAAAAATAAGACATTTACGAAATGAAATTTAAAATTGGTTCAAGATACTTTCGGCGATGTGGTCTGTCCAACTTACTTCAATAGGTTCTTTGAGTAGATACGATTTTTTGAAATCAACTTCAAATAATTCCTGCCTTAATTTTGTGGAGATTTCAACATCCGAAGTGCCGAGATTGATTTCTTGATTTCTACGGAGGCTTAAGCGGTTAAAATTAGCCGAGCCAAAACACGACCATCCATCAATGAGCACAGCCTTAATATGCGTCATACCCGGATAAAGATAAACCTTAACGCCGTTGTTAAATAGATAGTTTGCAGTAACATAAATTCCGCTATTCCCACCCGGAGTATCACAGCGCTCGGGTAAAATTACACGGACATCAACACCGCGTCGCCTCGCCTTTGCCAGAGCCCCGGCAAACGAACTGTCAAAGAGATAGGAATTTTCAATATAAATGTGGTTTTTTGCCCTGCTTATAGCCTCAAACAAAGCCGATTTCAGTTCTAAATTCGCAGTCTTTGTATAAAGGACACGAACCGGCGCATATTTTTCACCCGGTATTTTCAGATAATCACCTTTGTCAGGATATTTTCCAAAAAAAGTTAAGAAGCAGCCAAAATCGCCAAGTAAACCGGCATAAGACCACGCCTTTTCAAAATCAAACTGCAATGTTGAAATAACGGGACCGTGAACTTCAGCCATAAGGTCGTGCCATTCATAACGGTATTCCCTGCCGATGTTCATTCCGCCAATAAAAGCCGTATGTCCATCAATTATTACAAGCTTTGAATGGTCAGAGGTGAACCATGGATTTAAAAATGCCCTGACGCGAACCTTTGAATCTTTCTGCAAATATCTTCTTATTGACGATGGTTGGATAAACTTCTCATTCATTGGGGTTTCCGGTTGTGAATAAGAGGAGGTTTGTGTGCTCAATAAATCAAGCAATACATCGACTTTAATTTCTCTTGAACGTTCCTTCAATAAGTCCGCGACATCAACAGCCACATCATCATTATCAAAGATTGAAACGCGCATCTGAACTTTGTTTGTTGCTGCTTTTATTTGTTCAGTGAGAACAGGGAAATAGATTTGACCATCTATTAAAAACCGCACAGTGGCATCTTGCGCCTTGCGATGAGTTTTCTTATCAAGCCATTTTTCCCATTCTCCTAAATCCATTGGCGGGGCATTTGACACCTCAGGAATTTGCGAAGTAAACTGCGGAAGCCGTATATGCAATAAACTCATACTGAGTTGCCACCCTGTATT
>JAKPVM010000145.1 GCA_029572555.1 Verrucomicrobiota bacterium
AAAATGCCAGCCTTCGGCTGGTTGATGTTTCATTGATGACACATTTACGATATCTATGCTAATGTTTTAGGCTTTTAAAAATTCCAAATTTATCTTCTTTACACAATAACAGTTATAATTTTAAAATTTATGCAATTATGATGAAACCCCAGAAAAGGTTAAGTCGCCGACAGTTCATAAGTCGGGTCTCGGTAGCGCCGTTATTTCCTTTAGTTGTTCGGGCATCGACATTAGGGCTCAACGGCGCCGTTGCGCCAAGCGAACGAATTACATTTGGCGCAATTGGTATCGGCAACCGGGCAAGAGATATACTCCAAAATTTTCTCGCATTTAAGGAACTTCAACTCGTTGCTTTAAGTGATTGCAGGGCAGATAGATTAAAATCTGGCAAAGAGATGATAGATAATTATTACGGAAATACAGATTCTAAAACTTATCCTGATTTTCGAGATTTGCTCGCGCAAAAGGAGATTGACGCTGTTTTTATAGCAACTGGAAACAGATGGCACGCATTGGCTTCAATCTATGCCGCAAGAGCAGGTAAAGATATTTACTGCGAAAAACCTGTAACACTTTATATCAAAGAAGGACGAACCCTTGTAGAGACTTGCAAACGGTATGGAACAATTTATCAGGCTGGCACTCAACGTCGCTCCACAGCCTCGTATAAATTTGCAATGGAAATGGTAAGACAGGGTAAGATAGGAAAACTTCATACTGTTGAGATGCAGGTTTGGACGGGGGCAGCAATCAGACACGAAAAGTCCGCGCCGATTCCAGCAGGCTGGAACTACGATATGTGGCTTGGGCAAACACCGTGGTTGCCTTTTGTACCGGGACGGGTTCATAACTGGCCTTATTTCTTTGATACAGGCGACGGAATGATGACAGATATGGGCTGCCATTATACTGACCAGATGCAGTGGGTTTTAGGCACAGATGATACTGGTCCGGTAGAGTTCGAATGTAGCGGCGTGTTTCCTGACCCAAAAAAGTATATGAGTGATACAATGATTACGGGCGTCGGCAAATGCAAATATGCAAACGGCGTAACCGGTATTATGTATCAAAGACGCGGTTTTGTTGATAGGTACATCAAGTATATTGGCGATGAAGGATGGATTCAGGTTGATGATGAGACCGACCAAGTGAAGGCATACCCAGAATCTATTTTGTCGCTCCGCAGCGCCACCGGGGTAAGCTGGGCAAACGCCAGCGACCACATCAAAAACCTGCTTGATTGCATCAAAAATAGAAAACAGACGCTCTGCAATCCAGAGGTTGCTCACCGGGTAAATACAATCTGTCTGGCGCTGACTATTAGCGCTCGGCTTGGTAGAAAACTTAAATGGGACCCCGTCAAAGAGCAATTTGATGATGAGGATGCTAACAGGATGCTTTATCGTGAACCACGCGCACCATGGAAAGTTTAAAGGAGACTGAAATGAAAAACATTATATCTTATATTGCAACAATAGTTTTAATAGGGACAAATGCAATTTGCGCAAACAAGCAAACCGTTCCTGTTTTGCCGGATAATTTTAATCAAATTGTTCAGGAAGCGGATAAATATCAGTCCGGGGATAGTATGGAATCGTTGCGGCAAATTGAAGCCTTGATTTCAAAATGCAAAAACAATCCGCAACTAAGAAATGAGATGGAAACTGCCCTTGAAACTATTTTGAATTCCAACTCAACTGTTGAAGCTAAAAAATTCGCCTGTCAACAACTGGCAATTATAGGACCTGTAAGTTCATTAAATACATTAGGCAGACTTTCATCAGTTGAGATAACTTCTGGATTTGCCTGTATGGCTATTGTGAACTCGCCTTCTGCTGAGGCTACTGCGGTTTTGTGTGCGGCTTATCCGGAGGCGAATTTGACGGCAAAAATCCAGATTATAAATGCAATTGGCAACAGACGAGATGCATCGGCAATTCCTTTTTTGAAACAACAGCTATCAGATGGGCAAATCGTCGGATTTGTTTTGACTGCGCTCGGAAAAATCGGGACAAAAACAGCAACTGAAACAATTTTTGAATTCAAGAAACAGTGTCAACCTTCTTATATTAATCCAGTTGATGATTCGCTCCTATTATGCGCAGAAAAAGCGTTAATAGAACAAAGACGTTTAGACGCATCGTCTATATATAAAGAAATATTTAATGACTCGGTGCCTGCTCATATAAAGAGAGCGGCGTTTCTCGGTCTGGTTAAAACTGATAATGATGGTGGCGCTGGACGAATTGAAGCCACATTAACAAGCGCAGACGCAACATTAAAAGCGGTGGCAATTTCTTTAATTCCAACAATAAAAGGCGCGAACATCTCATCCCGATTTTCTAAATTAATGACTTCATTACAGCCATCTGAACAGGCTTTGCTTATTGACGCCCTTGCAAGGAGAGGCGACAAGGACGCAATCAAGACAATTGAACAACTTGTCGACTCACAAAACAACGAGGTAAAATATGCTGCAATCACCGCATTAGGAAACATTGGCAACGTTAAACACGTAAAAATTTTAGTAAAAGCCCTAACAGAAGCGACTAATCCGCAGGAACTACGGATTGTTGAACAGGCAATCAGTTCGCTTAAAGGCGGTAAAACGATTGATTTAGCCATAGTCTCTGAATTAAAAAATGCTTCTTCTACTGGCAAAACAAGAATCATAAATGTGCTTGGTCGCCGTTATGCAACAGTCGCAGTTGACGCCATATTAGTAGAAGCCGTTTCTGCCGACACAGCAACGAGCCGAGCTGCATTTAAGGTGTTAGCAAGACTATCATCAGAAAAAAATCTGCCTCAACTTGTTGATGCCCTAATACAAGTAAAATCGCCAGAGGCGAAAGCAGATGCAGAATCCGCAGTAGCAGCGATAATAGAAAAAACTCAGGATAAACAGGCTTGCGAAAATTTAATTTGTGAACGATTAGAAAAAGCAACAGATACAGAAACGCGCGTTTCATTAATTAATTTGCTCCCGGTATGTGGAGGACGAAAGGCTCTGGAAATGGCAAAATCCGCTTATTCAAGTGCAGATTCTACAATCAAAGAAGCAGGGATTCGCGCCATTTCAGAATGGCAGGATATCTCTGTATGGGAAACCCTTATAAATATTTATACAAATCCGCCGTCAGAATCGTATCGGGTTCTTGCCCTTCGTGGACTAACACGGTTATTGAGCGAAGAAAACATTAGACCCGATGCAAACCTCGTTTCAAAATATCAACAACTTTTTAATGGCGCGAAAAATATTAATGATAAAAAACTTATACTTGGAGCAATGAGTGGTTGCAATCATCCAGAGGCTTTATATCTTGCGTTAGAAAAAATAAATGAACCGGAGATTAAATTGGAAGCTGTCGCTGCGGTTAAGAAAATCGCAACGGCGATACAGCAAAGATACCCGCGCGAAGCAGCAGAGGCTTTACAAAAGATAAAATAGTTATGAAAAAAGAACCAAAAAACAATGTCAATCGTCGGTCTTTTCTTAAGACCGGTGTAGCAGTAGCAACTGTTTCAGTGTTGCCGCGCTGGATATTGGGTGGCGCCGGCACAACGCCGCCGAGCGAGAAAATCTACATCGCTATAATTGGCACGGGCGGTCAAGGAAGAACAAATGCCGAAGCGCTATTCCGCGAAGCAGATGCCCAAATTGTTGCAGTCTGCGACCCAAACGAAGAAGCCGATTACACACCATTTTATTATGGAGGAAAGGCTGGACGCGCTCCTATTAAACAACGAATTGAGGCGCATTATTCAAAACAAAACCCATCGTTTAAGTGCAATGAATATGAAGATTTTAGAGTAATGTTTGATAAGGAAAAAGGTATTGACGCCGTCCTGATTGCCACTCCTGACCACGTTCATGCAGTTGCAACGGCAACAGCAATGCGACTCAAAAAAAATGTGTATTGCGAAAAACCGCTTACACATAATGTCTGGGAGGCTCGGCAGATTGCAAAAATCGCAAAAGAAACGAAAGTTGCGACGCAGATGGGAAATCAAGGACATTCCGGCGAAGGGATACGAATGACCTGTGAATGGATATGGGCAGGGGCAATTGGTCAAGTTAGAGATGTGCACGTCTGGAGCGATACCGGCGGTTGGGCAAAAGGACCGGGAAGACCAAAAGAAACGCCTCCTGTCCCCAAAGGATTAAACTGGGATTTGTGGCTTGGTCCAAGAGAATATCGTCCTTACCACCCGGCTTATGCGCCTTATAACTGGCGTGGCTGGTGGGCATTTGGAACAGGCGCAATAGGTGATATGGCGTGCCATAACTTTGACCCAGCGGTCTGGGCGCTGAAACTTGAAGCGCCAACCAGCATTGAAGCCTGCGCCCCCGGTGTGGATAGCGAAGTGGTCAGCCAGTGCTCAATTGTCAGATTTAACTTCCCCGCAAGAGGCGATATGCCGCCAGTAAAAGCAACGTGGTATGACGGTGGTTTGCGTCCAGAAAGACCGGAAGAACTTGAAGAAGACCAGGTGCTCGGCGGCGGTGGAAACGGGATACTGTTTATCGGTGATAAAGGCAAGATAATGTGCGCCGGATGGGGTGGTTCGCCGGTTCTTTTACCACAATCGCGAATGGATGAATTTCAACGACCGCCAAAAACTATACCTCGTTCAAAAGGACATCATAGGGACTGGCTTGACGCCAGTAAAAATGGAACTCAACCAAGCAGCAATTTTGAATACGCCGCAAAACTAACCGAGATTGTCCTGCTCGGGAATGTTGCTTTGAGAACCAAAAAGAAGATTTATTGGGACAGCAAGAATATGCGCGCCAGCAATGCGCCGGAAGCCGAAAAACTCATTAAAGAAACTTACAGACAAGGATGGGAAGTTGCCTGAAATTAGTTGTAAAAAGGCAAAATAACCTTTTTAATTGATGAAATTTTATACAAATTTCGTTATCCTGGTGTCTATATAAGTGAATGAGTGGCGGATTTGAATGTGATAATGCCGAGTGGTTGCGTCTTCTATACGAAAGACAGGCAGCCCGCTTAATACTTTATGGGAGGGCGCTTGGTTTATCGCATTCGGAGGCAGAGGATGTCCTGCAAGAGACGTTCCTGACGATGTTAAAACTTCAATTGCCACCAGAAAACCCAGAATGTTATAGCCTTAGTTGTTATAGAAATTATACATTTAATTATAAACGCACCTTGTGGCGCAGAATAAAACGGGAATTTGAATCAGTTAGTTGGTTTGAACAAAATAACGCAGATGACCCTCTCGGCGAATTTGCCACAAAGGCGCTTGAACAAATACCGCAAGAACAATGCGAAGTAATTATTTTAAAAATATGGCATAACCTCACCTTTGAACAGATTGGGCAATTTTTAAACCTTTCGCAAAATACTGTTGCTGGTAGATACCGTTATGGATTAGCAAAACTCAAAAAAATCTTAATCAAATATAATTATGAAACAGATGAATCAGATAGAACAGAAATTACGTTGCCTTGTACCACGTTCACCCTCTCACGAGGTTAAAGACAAGATTTTCGGTCTAAATAATGAAGGCGGTTTATCAACTTTAATAGTCAGGAATAGACCGTCAGCGAACCAATTTCTATTGGCAACGTGTGCAATATTGCTTCTTTGTTCTATGATATTGGTTAAATTATCTCAGAAAAATGAATTTACAAAAAATTCTAATTTTCTGCATATTGACCCCCTGGCTTTGAGCAATCAAAGTCTTGTTGCCTATTGCGTGCCAAACTTAAACAATGAACACAATCTATTAACAGCACAAACTTTTAGATGGACAAATCGCTTAAGTTCAAATTGAATTTATAGTTTATTCAATAAATAGATTGGTATTGAGAATTAATTATGGAAAAAAATCAACCACAGAAAGGGAAGCCAGTTTCAGGTTCGGCTGATAAAACACAAGCCACAAAACCTTTCGCAAAACCTGTTCAGCCCGTTGTTCTGCCCGAGCCTGTTGACAGAAAGGGACCGTTTTTCAGGACAATCGACTGGATTACTTTTGGAATAACAACATTGTTCGTTCTTGCCGTCTACTTGTATACACTGGCTCCGGATTGCACTCTGGAAGATTGTGGTGAACTGGCTGTGGCGTCTTTTTACTCTGGTGTCCCTCACCCTCCTGGTTATCCTGTATGGACAATTTATACCTGGCTGTTCACTGTATTGCTCCCTATATCAAACATTGCTTTTAGAGTAGCAGTCGCTTCTGCGGTCGCTGGAGCGCTCGGGTGTGGGCTTATAGGTCTAATGGTCTGCCGTGGCAGCAGTCTTTTGATTGAAGGCTTTGAAGATTTAAAGGGGATTGATAAAAAATGGGAAAACCTGATTTGTTTCTTTACCGGCTACGTGGCGGCACTACTGATGGGCTTCAACGGATTTATGTGGAGTCAATCTGTGATTGTAGAAGTCTACTCATTAAGCGTCTTATCGTTTACCCTTGTCCTCTGTCTCTTGTTCAGATGGATGTATTCGCCATCAAAAATGAGGTATCTATATCTTGCCTTTTTTATGTTCGGGATTTGTTTGACGACTCACCAGACATTACTTCTTGCGGCTGTTGGACTTGAAATCGCTATTGCAGCCGCAAATCCAAGACTTGGCAGAGATTTATTTTTACTAAATTCCATCTGTTACATCGGCGGCCTGGTCTTTTCTTCAAGTATCTCTGTATTTAAACATCCTATTGATCCCTCTCGTCCATCAATGGTCTTTTATATCTTCAACTTTGTCGGTATCTTTTCTATCTTTTCCTATGGTTTCCTTGTAGCTAAAACAAAAAAACTTTTCAGCGAATGGAAGCCGATATTGATTGGAATAATTCTTTATTGTGTTGGGGCGGGTTTTTACTTCTATATGCCTATAGCCTCAATGACAAACCCACCGATGAACTGGGGCTATCCGCGAACTGTCGAAGGCTTTAAACATGCCTTAACACGTGGGCAATACGAAAAGACAAATCCTACTGATATCTTAAGAGATCCTGCTCGGTTCTGGCAACAGTTGATGATGTACACCGAAGGCGCTGTTGATGAATTCACGCTCGTTTATCTTTTCCTTGGTCTGATTCCAATCTTATATATCGGGTATAAAATTTACAGTGAAGGTGCGCACAAATACTTCATCTGGCTTGCAGCCACAAGCGGGGGAACATTGCTTATGTTTACATTAATGTTATTAGCCCAAAACTCTACTGCACTTGTCTCAATGTTGCCTGTCTTCGGATTTTTAACAATTGCCGCATTTATGGCTGTATGCGGAATTTTAATAATGATTGCATATCACTATATGCAAAAGACCGAACGAGCCTGGATTTTTGGTCTTATTGGCATCTATTTTTGTCTTGCTGTGCTGCTTTTAATAATGCTCAATCCATCGCCAGACCGTCAAAGCAGGGAACTTACACGCGTCTTCTTTACATCGTCTCACGTTCTTGTTTGTATGTCTATCGGCTATGGACTAACTATTCTCTCTGCATATCTTGCAACACAATATTCAAAAATCCGTGTACCGGTTCTGATTGGAACAACAATTGCATCTGCGATTGCACTTTACGTCTTGTTTATAACTTTTTCAAATCCAGATTCACTTGAAGCCTCTATTGAAGAACCACTTTTTGGTCTTCTGCCAAGTAAAGACCCGCTCATTAGATTCACCTCAATTTATGCCTTCTCACTCGCAGTGCTATCTTCACTAATATTCGTGTTTGCCAGAAAACAAGCGCCAATGATTGCCGTTATGTGTGTTATGGGTTTGATGCCCATAAAATCTATATTTTCGCATTGGTCTGACAATGAACAACGAGGACACCTGTTTGGCTATTGGTTTGGGCACGATATGTTTCGTCCACCTTTTAAAAATGAGAAGGGCGAATGGAGTTATTCCTCAGAAGAACGAAAACGGATGCTTGAGAAAAACGCAAAAATTTATCCTGAAATGGATCAAGACACTGTCCTCTTCGGTGGAACCGACCCCGGCAGGTTTAATCCAACCTATATGATTTTCTGCGAGAGTTTTATCCCGGCATCAAAAAAACCGCTTGACCCGGATTTTGATAGACGAGATGTATATCTCATTACGCAAAACGCACTTGCTGATGGAACATACTTGAACTATATCCGAGCCCATTATAATCGTAGCGCCCAGATAGATCCCCCATTCTTTGGTGAACTGTTTAAACCGTTAAAATTCCTTGATTCAATATTCATACCGCTTGGCGATAGAGTAGAAAAACACCGTCGCACATATACCTCTTATTTCAAATGGGAAGATTTTGTAGGTATTGCATCATTAAAAAAGAAACTCTCAGAGACAACACCACTGGCTAAATATATCCGTGACAATCTATCAGAGGATACGCAAAAACTGCTTTCCTCCGACGATGAATCTTCGCTAAAAAGAGCGCTCGCAAAAGATTTAAATAACCTGCTTGAAAAAGAACTAATCTATGAAACCAACAGATTTACAGGCATAACACTTTCACAAAGAACACAACGATTTATAGCTCAAAATCCAAAAAGCCACACCCGTATCCGTCTGAACCGCCTTTTACTCGAAGAGACGTTCCCGCAAGAAATCGCAAAGAGCAATGGCGGTGTGTATCCCGATTTAGAAATAATCACGCCAAGCCCCACTGATTCTCAAAAGGCGTTTCAAGACTATATTGAGGATGCTCAACGACGGCTCGCCGCAGGTCAACTCCGTCCCGGTGAAGATGTCAGAACAGAAGGCGGGAGAGTTCAAGTCTCCGGTCAGGTGGCAGTGATGGCAATAAATGCCTTACTAACAAAGGTTATCTTTGACAAAAACCCCAACCATGAATTTTATGTTGAGGAAAGCTTCCCTCTTGATTGGATGTATCCATACCTTACGCCTTATGGCATCATAATGAAAATAAACAGAAATCCTATCCCCGAATTGACAGATGATATAATTGAAAGAGACCATAAATTCTGGAGCGAATTTTCAGAACGGTTAATTGGAAATTGGATAACTTACGATACCCCAATCTCAAATATATGTACCTTTGCAGAAAATGTTTATTTGCACCGCGATTACAAAGGTTTTACAGGAGATAGAAAATTCATTCGCGATGATAATGCGCAGAAAGCCTTTTCTAAACTTCGCAGCGCAATTGGTGGTGTTTATGCCTGGCGATTTTTGAACGGAAAAAATGATGAAGAAAAACAGCGCGCCCTAAAAGAAGCAGAATTTGCCTATAAACAATCTTTTGCATTTTGTCCATTCAGTCCTGAAGCCGTCTTCCGATATGTAAATTTGATTCTTACGGTAAATGCGGTTTCAAATGACCCGGCTCGCTTTGAGGACGCCCTGTTAATTGCAAGGACATGTAAGAAACTTGACCCATACAACGCACAAGTTATAGACATTATTCAAAAACTTGAAAAATGGAAAG
This sequence comes from Verrucomicrobiota bacterium, assembly GCA_029572555.1. Lineage (GTDB taxonomy): Bacteria > Verrucomicrobiota > Verrucomicrobiia > Limisphaerales > JAKPVM01 > JAKPVM01. The sequence goes on from JAKPVM010000145.1 coordinate 9,418, forward strand.
AAGAGGCTGCAAATGCGCAGAAGGCACGTGCGCAAATAAGCCAGCTGCAAAGCGATTTTATTGCTCAACCCTCAAATGCCACAAAGGCATTCGCCCTCGCTCAGGCATATATGACTATGCAAAATACAAACAAGGTTTTAGAAACACTTGATACACTCCTTAAACAACCCGGATTAGACTCTTCGGCTATAATCTCAATCGCTCAGGCTTATCTGCAATTTCAGCAAATCCCAAGGCTTGAAATGGCTCTTGCAAAATTAACTGAAATTAACCCCAATAACCCTGAGGCATGGTATGACTTAGCTGGTATTCAGGCAATTATGGGTAAAACCTCAAACGCTCTCATATCTTTAAAACGTGCAATCGCTTTGAGCGATGAACGAATTAAAAATAATAAAAGCACAAATAACCTGCGTGATTCACTGCCTAAAGATACCAGATTCAATATGTTAAGGGGTAATCCTGAGTTTGAAAAAATCATCGCACCGAAATAGTCTATACCTACAATTATTTTATCACTTATGTTGATTTATAATTAATAGTGATATATTTATTATGTATTAAAAATGGACGACAAAAATTGTATAAATCAAGAGTTTCAAATGGAAGAAAATAAACAAAATAGTAATACTGCTGGTGAAAAGCCTGAGGTGGTTACTGATTCTGAAAACCTAAATCAAACTGAACCTGAAATTGAAGAACAGAAACCACCTGAAATTAAAAAGGAAGACCTTGACAATCTAATCCAGAAGGCGTCAAGGGTAGATGAGTATTATGATAAGATGCTTCGAGTGAGCGCTGATTTCGACAATTACAGAAAACGAATGGTGCGCGAACGGCATAATACAATTAAATTCGCTAACGAATCGTTGGTGGTTAAACTATTGCCTGTTCTTGATAACCTTGAAGCGGCATTAAGTGCAACAAACTCAAATAATATAACTGTGGATTCTTTAAAGACTGGCGTAACTATGGTCTTAAACCAGTTAAAAACTATTTTTGCAGAAGCAGGCCTTGAAGAAATCAATGCCATCAATCAACCTTTTGACCCAATAGTCCACGAAGCAATAAGCGAACAAGAAACAAGAGATGTCTCGCCGGGGTATGTAGTCTCGCAAATCAGAAAAGGCTATAAATTTAATTCAAAATTACTTCGCCCTGCCACTGTGGTTGTGGCAAAAGCCCCGAGTAAACATAATGAAAATAATTAAAACATTTCAAAATGGCAAAACGCGATTATTATGAAGTTTTAGGCGTACCACGAACCGCTACCGATGAAGAAATAAAAAAGGCTTATAGAAAATTGGCTCTTAAATATCATCCGGATAAAAATCAAGGTGATAAAGGCGCTGAGGAAAAGTTTAAGGAAATCGGAGAGGCTTATGAGGTCCTGAGCGACCCACAAAAACGAGCAGCCTACGACCAATATGGACATTCTGCTTTTGATCCGCGGATGCGCACAACCACAGCAGGCGCTTCATCAGGTGGGGGTTTTACCGGTTTTCACGACCCGTTTGACATCTTTAGAGAAGTCTTCGGCGAGAACAGTTTTTTTGGGGAAATGTTTAGTAGAGAGTATGACAGGTATAATCATAATGAACAACCCCATAGAGGCAATGATTTAGAATATGAATTGGAATTGGACTTTATGGAAGCCGCTCACGGTTGTGAGAAGGAAATCCCCATTAGAAAACTTGAAGTTTGCGAAGAATGCGACGGTTCAGGCGCAGAACCCGGCGCCCAGAGACGTTCCTGCACACTTTGTCACGGCAGAGGAATAATTGTATCAGACCGCGGTTTTATTCGGATGCAACAAACTTGCCCGCGCTGTGGCGGTTCAGGACAGGTTCTTGATAAACCTTGCCGAGCCTGTCAGGGAACTGGCAGACGGGAAAAACTAACCCGTGTTAAAATCAATATCCCAGCAGGGGTAGATACCGGAACACGATTGCGGTCCCGTGGAAATGGCGAGGCAGGACACCTTGGCGGACCACACGGCGACCTCTACATCACTATAAAGGTAAGACCTCACGAAATTTTTAAAAGAGAAGGAAATAACCTTTTGTGCGAAGTACCAATAAGTTTTGTTCAAGCCGCCATCGGCGGCGAAGTTGAGGTCCCAACACTCACCGGCACAACGCATATACGAATACCACCGGGCACTCAACACGGAACAATTCTCAAAGTAAGAGGCAAAGGTATTAAAAGTCCTCAAGGTTATGAAACAGGCGATTTATTAGTCAAAGTTAATGTTGAAGTGCCAACACGATTGACAGCCGCTCAGCGAGCAAAACTTGAGGAATTCGCAACGCTTTGTGACTCATATACTTATCCAACAATTCAAAGATGGATTGATAAGGTCAAAAAGTTATTCAGATAAAAATGTATCGCTTCTATCACCCGGGAGTTAATGACTCTCTGGACGAAACTTCTTTAGAAGATAGCGAAGCACATCACGCCATTCGTGTTTTGAGAGTTGGGATAGGAGATGACATTACCTTACTAAATGGTAGAGGAGCAGAATATTTCTGCAAATGCGCCGCCGTATTCAAAGACAAATTGACACTTAAAATTGTTGGTAAAAAACAACACCCGCCGCCTGAACACAATATTATCTTGATTCAAGCCATTCCAAAGAAGCGGTTAATAGAAGATATTATTGAAAAATCTATTGAACTTGGCGCTAACCGTATAATCCCATTGCTAACAAAACGTGTAATTCCAGATTTAGAGACAAAAACCAAACGGGTAGAACGTTGGCGGCAAATTAGTATCAGTGCTATTAAACAGTGCGGGCAAACTTACTTGCCGCAAATTGATGACCCTATAGACATTTCAAGATTATTAAATAAAAACGAAAAATGTGACCTTAACTTGATATGCGCCATTGAAACAGGAGCAAAACATCCACATAAATATTTTGATACTTTTCGCCAAACTTATAAGCGCAATCCAATGTCAGTTGCAATCTGGGTTGGACCTGAAGGAGATTTTACCCCGGAAGAATTGGAAGCCGTAAAATCCGCCGGAGTTAAACCAATTAACCTCGGCAAACTTATTTTGAGAGTTGAAACCGCCGCAATTTACGCCCTTAGCATAGTGAATTATGAACTTAATTGGCGCGCAAAAAGTTAAAAACTACTGCCTTAAGGCAACATCAGGGAACACCCTCTTGGTTCAAGTTGCCCTGCCCTACCTTCCAGTATAAATCCGTTGCCACATTCAATTGCAATATCATCGGTTTGAATCGCCATTAAAGAATAAACATTTGCAAGGTCATAAATTCGTAAAATCCCACTCTCGCCTTTTTTTACTGGCAATTTGGTCTCCGGCGAAATAATCGTGTATCTTGCCCACGGCGGAAATTTAAAAATGCGAGAATTATCTTCCTTCTCATTTAAGCGAATATCATAAGCCTGAGAACTCAATTCACTCATCCCATACTCAGATACAATATTAGATTCTGGAACTCCTAAATAGATGGCAAGTTTATTGTAAAGTTGCTTTTTTGGAACTTCACGAGAACGCCCTTTATAACCACCGGTCTCAAAAATGATTGAACCCGGCAGCAATTTAAATTTAAGTTTCTCTTGTTCTAGATAATCAATTAAATGGACAAAATTAAACGTTGTTCCCATCAGCATTAAAGTGGATTCAGAACTTTGTCTTAACTCATTAATCAGACCATCAATGTTAAGTCTCCATAATGTTTCAGATTCAGCGATTCCGTAAAATGCAGATTTTTTATCACCAAATTGCTGTTTTAAAGTAGATAACATATAGACGAGTGAAGAATGTGGAACTGCATCGGGCGGTGGAGTTAAGATGATAAATTGCAAGGGCTTACAATCATTTAACAAACACTTCTTGAACCACAACGACAATGATTTTTCGTAGATTTTAATTGAGTTTTCACTATGAAAATGACGGCTTGATTTTTCATAAGTGGTTCCGCTTGAAAGGAATACGATTTTCCGTTCCTCCGGATAGAGCGAGGTTATTTCAAATTCTTTAAATGCGCTTGTCGGCAAACAGGGAATCTTTTGCCAATCATCTGGTTCGCCTTTTAGGTGGCAAAAATTTCTATATGGTTCTACAAATTGGCGTTGAATGTTAAAAAGTTCAAACGCAAGGCTTTCAAACTGGTTATCAATCTGTTTTTGGTTTGGTTCTTCATATAAACAAAACGACATAAATTGGAGAACTTTTTCTCCAATACAGGCAAATCTTTTTTCTCTTTCTTCAAAATTCATTAATCGTCGTTAATTTATAACGAGATTTTAAAAATAACAAAGAATTTTAGAGCCGACAATGCTCGTTGAGAGATTAAACTCTGCCTGTCTAATTACTCATTTTTTTCTTGTGGAGGTGGAGGCTGTGCTGGCGATGGTGGACCGCGAAATCCTTGTGGTCTACCTGAATCAGGTCCACCCATTCCCGGTCTTCCAGTTGGCGGACCCTGTCCGGGTCTAAATTCTGGCGATTTACCCTGCGTTCTGCCACCGGGTTGTCGTGGTGGTGGCTTACGGAAAATAAATGCATCGTATTTTTTCTTTTGTTCCTCTGTGAGAACTTTACAAATCTCGGAATAAACTCTTTTTAATTCCTCCTGCATAATAGGGTCAATCAACTCTCTTAACGGTTTAAGCCGTTCGTGGCTATCATTAACAATCTGGTCTATTTTTTGTTTTTGTTCTTCGGTTAGTTGAAGTTCTCTACCCATCCATTTCCAGAAATCGGGTCCCGGCATTTTAGGTGTTGCGGGGAATTGTTTTTCCTGATGTGATTTTTTCTGGATAAATTGAGTATAGGCAACCGTTCCTGTGACGGCGCCTGTCACAAATATTATTGCCGCAGCGAGTATTATTTTCCAGACTTTCACTTAGTTTGACCCTATCTCGTTCAGACCTGCAAGGATTGCTGTCTTAAATGCCTCTGATGGATTATCTATTGCGATTTGATTCTGGCTAAGTATTGCCCATAAACACGCAGCTGCCATTATAAACAAACAGGGTTTTACCGCACGCCATAATACTTTTGCCCACACGACTGTGGCATCATAGACTTGTGAACCTGTAATCTGAGCCATTATCCGTTTTTCAAAAGCATAAGGCACAGCATCAGACGGTTTATGATATTTCGCCGCGTTTATCAGTTTTTTAATTAACAAGTCCGTGTTCATCTCATCAATAATTTAGACGCTCCAATTAGTTCTCAAGTTACAAGTATTTACTTTTAATAATTTTTGACAAACATTTTTTCATTTCAGCCCTTGCTCTAAAAGCCCTTACCTTCACAAGCGTTGGCGACCATCCTGTCAATTTAGCTACCTCTTTGACAGATTTATCTTCAATTTCCAGAAGTGTTATTACAAGCCGGGATGAAGGAGAAAGTTCACTCAACAATTTATCAATAAGCGCTTTTGCCGCTTCTTCATCTTCTTTTGCAAGATTAGGATCCATTTTAAACCTTTCAAGCCAATCTTGTTCGCCATCGCCGATATCTGAAAATGTTATCTCCGGACCTCGTTTTTTACGCCGTAGAAAGTCATAACATACGCGAACTGCTAATCGGGTCAACCAATGTTCAAACGGGGCTTCACCTCTGTAACTACTGAGTTTGTTATATGCTTTAATCCAGATTTCCTGAACAATATCCTGCGCGTCAGCCTCACTATTGGTATAACGTCGGGCGATAGCAAAAATTCTGCCTTGATACTTTGTCATCAAAGGCTCAAAACTTGCCGGATTGCCGTTTAAGACTTTCTCAATAATCTCGGCGTCGGTTTCTTCCATTTATTGTTAGTTAAGCAAATTTGAATTAAAAATACAAAAATAAAAGCCACTGGTGTTTATCAGTGGCTTTTATTGAACTGTGCAAGACTTTTTACTGAGTTCGCTGTGGCTGATTTCCGCCTGCTGGTCCACCCTGCTGTGCGCCTCTGGTTGCTCCACCAGTGCCGCCGCGTCTACCGCCAAATCCACCGGGCGCTGCGCCAGGACCACCAAACCCGCC
>JAKPVM010000157.1 GCA_029572555.1 Verrucomicrobiota bacterium
GTTACAGGTTCAACCCTGAGTATTCTTTTATATCCGATAGTTGTCCCTTCGCAGATTGATTTCCATTGATTATCAATCCATCCTTCAACATTCCACTTTTTCACCCTCTGACCAAGTGGTATATACTCTTGTAATAATACCCTATCGAATCGGGTTGGCGTTTTAAGTTCGACTTCAATCCAGCCGTATGTAGTTGAATCATCTGTTGCCCAGTATGTATCAAATTTGCCATCAATTGCCTTTGCAGGGCTAAAATTGGACGAATTACCGCGTGTATTTGATGAAATTGCCTTTGCGCCCTTTGTAAGATTATTTTTGAATGTCTGGTTTATAATTTTTCCGAATTCTATTAATCTTTGCGCGTCAATTTCGTTGATTAATCCGCGTCTATCAGGTGGGATATTAAGCAAAAGGTTAGCGCTTCTGCCAACTGACTTATAATAAATATCAACTAATTGTTGAGCAGTTTTTACCTTTGAATCTTCTGCTGAATGATAAAACCAGCCTGGGCGGATTGATACATCAACTTCTGGTGGACACCAATCCTTGCCATCGGGATCTCCTTGCGCATATTTTTTAACGTAATCAGGATGGCCTGGATATAATCCTTCAAGATTGATGGTCAACCAGGAAGTCTCATAAGCAAATCCACTTTCGTTTCCAACCCAACGGATATCCGGTCCGGCATCGCTGAACATCACAGCTAATGGCTGTAGATCGCGAACTATTTTGTGTGTGTTCTGCCAGTCGTAGTAAGTCGCGCGGTCTATTTTACGATTTTCACGCGCCCCTCCATAGAATCCCGTTCCGCCATTAGCGCCGTCAAACCACACTTCAAAAATATCGCCATATTGAGTTAATAATTCACGCAATTGATTCCTGTAATACTCAATATATTCAGGTCGTCCATAGTCAGGATGATTTCTATCCCAGGGCGAGAGATATACACCAAATTTTAATCCATACTCGCGGCAGGCATTGGCAAGAGCCTTGACCACATCGCCCTTGCCGTCCATCCATTTGCTTGATGCTACTGAATGTTTTGTATATTTGGTTTGCCATAGACAAAACCCATCGTGATGTTTCGCCGTCAGGATTAAGCCTTTCATACCGGCTTGCTTTGCCGTTTTTGCCCATTGACGGGCATCAAATTGAGTCGGATTAAAAATGTTTGGATCTTCATCGCCATAACCCCATTCTTTGTCTGTGAATGTGTTAACCGTGAAATGAATAAATCCATAAAACTCCAATTGATGCCATATTAACTGGCGATTACTTGGCACAGCGCCAACAGGCGCGGGTGGCAAAACCTTTTCTGCAAATACGTTTGCAGAAATGAATAAATTCCACAGCAACACGATCGCCACTATTTTCAATATTTTGTTTTGCATAAACTTAGTTTACATTAGTTGATTTATACTGAAACTTGTTTGATTTAATTTTAGTCAACTATATCTTTAAAAACAACAAGTTTGATGTTTTTTGTCTATGCTACTTATTGAATATTGGTTTGATATTTTGAGAATATTGTTTATCTTTTTAATAGTCTTTATGAGGAATTTTTTAATGAGATTTATTTCAGGATTTCTGGCGTTGGTATGTTTGGTTCCGATTTTTTTATCTGGAAAGACGTTTACTGAGGTGAATGTTGATGGCAAATCAGCGCATCCAACAAGGATTCTTGCTTGCTATAAGGATGCTTCACAAGGGCTTTTAAACAACGATGAATTGGGAGAGATTGGATTGGTTGAGAAGGAACGGTTAAAAATTGTCTCGGGGTTAGTTGTTTTTGATGAGACGCAGTCTAATAATGTTGTCTCACAACCTATTGATGAAGTGGCGTTGGTAAAAAATTTAACTAATCGGATTAGCGCGTTAAAGAAGACAGGATTGTTTAGATATGTTGAACCTGATTGGATTAAAAAGGCTCATTTAATCCCAACCGACACAGCATTCACAGATGGAAGATTATGGGGCTTGAACAATACAGGGCAGAATGGCGGGATTGTCGGCGTAGATATCAATGCAGTTTCAGCGTGGAATGTAACCACTGGAACTTCATCGGTCATAGTTGCAATAATTGATTCTGGCGTTCGTTATACTCACGCCGATTTATTCGCCAATATGTGGAAAAATCCGGGAGAAATTCCCGGCAATGGAATTGATGATGATAACGATGGTTATGTTGATGATGTCTATGGCATAAATGCAATCACAGGCTCGGGAAATCCAATCGATGATGATGGTCACGGCACCCATACTGCTGGGATAATTGGGGCTGTGGCAAATAATGGTCAACCGCACGTCGGTGTAGCCTGGAATGTTAGTATTATGGCGTGTAAGTTTCTCGATGCAAACGGAGGTGGAAAGATAAGCGATGAATTAAAGTGTATTGATTATGCAATTTCAAAGGGCGCGAGAATATTGAATATGAGTTTTGGAGATAATGCCTTCAGTCAGGCTGAATATGATGGATTACAAAAAGCGCTGCAAAACAACGTCCTTGTTGTTGCATCTGCAGGCAATGAAACGGTGAACAATGATTTAACGCCTACATATCCAGCAAATTACAATCTCGGGAATATTATTTCAGTAGCCGCCTTTAACCGATATAATCAGTTGGCGAGTTTTTCAAACTATGGTAGCAATACCGTTCATATTGCCGCGCCGGGGGAGGAGATTTTTTCTTGTTGGAATGGTTCTGACTATGATTATAAAACTTTAAATGGCACGAGTATGGCGGCGCCGCACGTTTCCGGTATAGCTGCGTTGGTTGTTTCTGTTTTTCCTAACATTGGTGTTTCTCAACTACGTTCTCAAATATTAAAATCTGCAATTCCAGTTCAATCAATGAGCGGCAAATTGTCCACTGGCGGCAGGATTGATGCGTTGAAGGCTTTAAATGCAGTTCCAGATGGTGTTCTTGAGGTTTTTGTTACGCCTGCTAATGAAACTCTGTTACGGGGTGGTTCAACGGTAAATATGGTTTTGAATGTCTCGGATATTTACCCGGTAACGAACGCAACTGTGAGTGGAACAACATCGTTCAACACTACTTTGACCTTTTCAAACTATGGCACAAATTCTCTCTATTTAACCACATTTCAAGTCCCGACATTTGTGGATAGTATTTCGATTTCCATTTCAATAACGGCGCCGGGTAAGACAGGGACGAATTTTAGCCTCACCTATCCCGTTGTAATGCCTCCGTCTAATGACGATTTTTATAAAAGCGCATTGGTTGTTAATACTACAAACATTGTGTTAACAGCGGTTAACGAACTTGCAACAAAACAAAATGGCGAACCCGACCATTTAGGAAACAGCGGTGGCAAGTCCCTGTGGTGGACTTATATTCCTCCGTCTTCTGGCATAGTGTCAATTAGCACCGACGGTAGCGATTTTGATACTTTGCTTTCTGTTTATACAGGCGACAATATATCCAATTTGAGTCTTGTCGCTGGCAACGATGATTTTTCAAGAAATTCATCTCCTCAGACAAGCAGAGTATATTTTAGCGCAACAAATGGCGTATCTTATCATATTGCGATTGACGGATATGCAGGGGCTTCTGGAAATATACAATTGACATTAAACATGGATAAGAATTTATCACCGCCAACTAATGATAATTTTGCAAATAGGTTAACTTTGAATGGCGAAAGTGCATTTATTTCCGGAACCAATATTGGCGCTACAATAGAAGCAAATGAACCAGCGCATTCAGGCAGACAGGGCGGGGCGTCAATCTGGTATAGTTGGACTGCGCCGTTCAGCGGTCAAGTTGATATAAACACAATTGGCAGCGATTTTGATACCTTACTCGGTGTTTATACTGGAAATCGGGTCGACAATTTAGTTGAAGTCGCAGCAAACGATGATATTGATAGTCAAAATCTTGCAAGCGAGGTCAAATTTAATGTGTCGCAAGGGACAACTTATCAAATCGCAATTGATGGATATGAAGCAGGTTGCGGGGCATATTTTTTATCAATAAATAAAATGTCAGGCGGGTCAACTGTGCCAAATGATATGTTTACAAATGCCACCGTTATAAGTTCAACTACGATTATTGGGTCAAATGTAGGAGCGACTAAAGAAACAGGAGAGCCTAATCATGCGGGCGATGTAGGTGGGTGTTCGGTCTGGTATAAATGGATAGCGCCAAGCAATACAATCGTTGTAATTTCTACCGAAGGCAGTGATTTTGATACTTTGCTTGCGGTTTATACAGGCACATCTTTGCAAACTTTAGCCCTTATTGGCGAAAACGATGACGATTATTATGGAAGTGAATTTAGCACTGTAACTTTCAATGCCATTTCAAGCCAGGTTTATTATATTGCTGTTGATGGTTATGCATACTCAGGTTTTGGAACTGATCAGGGGACGATTAAATTATCAATTTTACCAATTTCACCGCCAGCAAATGACAACTTTGAAAATAGAATTATGGTATCTGGCAGGTTTGTGAATATAGAAGGGGCAAACTATGGGGCTTCATCGCAGAACAATGAGCATTATCATTGTGGTTATTCTCCGTCACGTTCAGTCTGGTATCAATGGGTAGCGCCTGCTTCAGGTTATACAATGATTTCCACAGAAGGCAGTTCGTTTGATACACTTTTAGGTGTTTATACAAACACAACACTTGCTGATTTAGAACCTGTAGCCGGGTCTGATGATGGGCTCGATGATGTCGGTCCTTCAAAGACTTATTTTTTTGCGCAGGCAGGCGTTTCTTATCAGATTGCTGTTGATGGTTATGGCGGATCTTCGGGTAGTATAAGTCTTCACATTGCTCAAAATTATTCTCTTACGAATGTTTATTACACAGGATTCAAATCCACCGAAGGCTTTACGGCTGGCAGAAGTGTTGCCGGGGTAGGTGGGTGGCAATGCAATTTTAGTGGCGGCAATGGGATTCTCGCGAACAGGTTTCCAAATAGAGACCAACAGGCTTATATAGGTTATTCACCAAATTACGGTTCTTCATCAGGCGTTGTTTACTTATGGAGACCGATTAATTATTCACCGCCCACTAATGGCATTGTTGTTTATTCAGTTTATATGAGTATCACGGATTCAACAGACACATATTACGATATCTTTGGGTGGTCTGTTTATAATAGCGCGGGAGATATGTTGTTCACTGTTGATTTTGACAATTATTCAATGGGAATTTATTATACTCTGGATGATGGGGAGGGGTATTATTCAGCAAATTTAGATTTTGAAAACAACACTATTTACAACCTCAAAATCTTTATGGATTTCAACTCAAACAAATGGTCTGCATATTTAAACTCTGTGCCAATTACTGAATCTAAGCCGATTACAACGCAGGGGGCTAATCTTTGCCTCGGCGATATTGATGCAATGTGGATATGGCAGGATATTATAATTGGAGGAGATAACTTTATGCTTTTTGATGACTATACGATAGACGTTATATCGGAGTTGAAACCGCCAACAATTTTAGTCTCGCCACAGAGCCAATCGCTTATGGAAGGCGAAAATCTTGTGTTGACCGTTTCCGCAGATGGCGCATCGCCACTATATTATCAATGGTTCTTTAATGGAACACCGATTTCTGGGGCAGTATCTTCAAACCTTACATTTTTAAATGTTACTACAAATCACTCGGGCATTTATTCTGTGGTTGTTTTTAATCTTATTGGAACAACTTCATCCGCTCCCGCAACAGTATTAGTAAGACTAAAAGTTACACCACCGCCAAATGATAATTTTGCAAACAGCATCCGACTTATCGGGGACACAAATTTTGTAAGGATTTCAAATGTCGGTGCTACTCGTGAAGCAGGAGAGCCATTGCACTGCGGTAATATTGGCGGGAGTTCAGTCTGGTATAAGTGGACAGCGCCATATTCAGGAAGGTTTGTTGTCTCTACTATTGGCAGCGATTTTGATACCTTGCTTACAATTTATAAAGGCAGTTCATTGGATAATTTGACCAGTGTTGCTTACAACGACGATGTGCAGATAAATGTCAGGGCAAGCTGGTTAACTATTAATGCTACAAACAATGAAGAATATTATATTGCCATTGACGGTTTTAATGGAGCAAGCGGAAACATAGTCCTTACAATAAAATCCGACGCATCATCGCTTATAGGACAGTGGCAATATGATGTAAATAGTGGATTTAACGCTTTCCTTAACGGCGATGTAGGACTTAATTATACGGTGCAGGCTACTACGAATTTTGTTAATTGGGTCTCCTTAACAAACATTTTTAATTCAACAGGACAAATCAAGTTTAATGATAATGACAAAACCAACTCATTCAAGTTTTACAGAGTTATTTTGTCGCAATAGAAATTAAGTTTCAGAATCATCCGCGTCAAAAAGGGCGCCTTTATCCACGCAAATTCCACGTTTTGTTGTGGCAATGAAATCGAGCATCTTTTTGGCAATGTCGCTATGGAACTCGGTTCTTCCTTTTTCTACCGCCTCTCTTAATGGGAGGTTAGAACGAAAGAGTAGACGATAAAGTTTTTTCAGTTCAATCCGTTGTTCAGGGGTGAAACCTGCTCTTCGCAGTCCGACAGTATTTAAGCCGCAAATGCCGTTATCGCCTCGGGCGACTGTAAATGGCGGAAGGTCTTTGCTAATTGCTGAACCGCCTTGCATAATGGCGAGTTCGCCAACCCTTACAAATTGATGAACCAGGCAGTTTCCAGAAATAAAAGCCCTATCTGAAACTACAGCGTGTCCTGCAATAAGGGCGCCATTTGCAATAATCACATTGTTTCCAACAACCGCATTGTGCCCAATATGAGAGTGAGCCATCATAAAATTATTAGAGCCAATCACAGTATCTTCACCAACTTTATTGGAACGATGAGCTGTAAAATGTTCGCGAAAGATGTTGTTATCGCCGATTATTATTCGCGTCGGTTCGCCTTTGTATTTGATGTCCTGCGGTTTGTCGCCAATAACGCAACCGGTATGAAATTGATTATTGACGCCTGCGATTAAAATGCCAATCAGATGGACATAAGGTCCCACAATGCATCCCTTGCCAAGCACAACTCCTTCTTCAATGATGGAATATGCGCCGACTTCAACTGTCGGGTCAAGTATCGCCTTTGAACTCACTATCGCTGTCGGATGTATCATCGTATCAAGAGGCTAATTGTTTGAGAAAAAATTTACAAGTATTTTAGGGTTTTATGAGTAGCAAACGAGGCGATTTAAACCCGATTTTGACATTTTGAATGGCTTTATTTATTGTTTATCTATGAAATTTATAAGTTATACTCAAGATGATTTTACCGAGCAATGTAAGTTGATGATTCAAAAGTCCAGTCTTTTTGACCTTCATATTGAGAACATAGTTCGGGCAATCATTAGTGAAGTACGGGAGAAAAGGGATGCCGCGCTAATTGAATTAACGGAAAAATATGATGGCGTTAAATTGGAGGCTCATCAGATACCAATTACTAAAGCAGAGTTAATGGATGCCTCAATCAGAACGGAAGAATCTTTGAGAAAGGCGATAGAAATTGCAGATAAAAATGTTGCTGCATTTGCAAAAAAATCTCTCCGCAAGAACTGGCAAATGAAAAATAGCCAGCAAGGGATCGTTGGCGAGAAGTATGATGCAATTGAAAGGGTAGGGGTGTATATACCAGGTGGCACTGCGCCTCTGGTTTCAACTGCAATAATGACGGTTACTCTGGCAAGGGTTGCTGGTTGCAAGCAGATTGTTGTTTGCACGCCTTGTGGAAAAGACGGTTCGATTAATCCTTTTTTGCTATTTGCGGCAAGATATACAGGCGCAACTGAAATTTACAAAGTAGGCGGCGCTCAGGCTATTGCTGCTATGGCGTTAGGAACCGAATCTATCAAACCGGTTATGAAGATTTTTGGTCCGGGCAATGCCTTTGTGGTTACAGCAAAACGGTTATTATTTGGTTATACCGCGATTGATTTGTTGCCGGGTCCAAGCGAACTGCTTGTCATTGCCGACGAGACCGCAGATGCAAAATTCATTGCCGCCGACCTTATTGCTCAGGCTGAACACGGCTCAGGCTATGAAAGGATATGGATGATTAGCGCCTCGGAGAAGGTAATAAAAGAGACCGAAAAAGAGATTGAAAGACAGGTTAAAACAGCATCGCGCAAACTGATGATTCAAAAAGTTTTGGAGAACAATTGCTGGGCTGTCCGGGTTAAATCAATGAATGACGCAATATCTCTTGCCAATCAAATTGCGCCTGAACATTGCGAGATAATAACAAAAGCGCCTGAAAAGGTTGCTGCTGAGATTAATACTGCTGGGGCGATATTTTTAGGCAACTACACACCAACAGTTTTAGGCGATTATATGGCAGGACCAAGTCATACTTTGCCAACTGGCGGAGCAGGAGTATCATTTTCCGGACTTTCTGTTGAACAGTTCCAACGAAGGACGAGTATTATCAAATATAACAAACAGGCTTTAAAAAAATCCATCCCCGTTTTAGAGCGCATAGGAAAAGTTGAAGGGCTTGAAGCGCATTTGCGTTCGGCAAAAATCCGTTTTGAATAAAATGTCTGAAGAATTCAATCAGCAAGATGCCCTTTCCCGAGCGCAGGTAATTTTCAAAAATTTACCTGAAGGCGGACTGTTTTCAGGATTGAATTGGTTAATTGCCGTAGAACCTTTTGAACTTGATAATAGAACATACCTTGAAATTGAGACATTAGGACGAGTCTTGCTTCAATTCTATCACGCAGCCAACTTACTTTACAGACGTAGTGCGGAAGGCAAACAGGCAAAATGGGTAGCAGATATTCTGGACAAAGGAAAGCCAGAGGAAATACTCCAATTGCAGCGGAGGATTATATTTAGAAATGAATTGCCACGAGTAATCAGACCCGACTTGCTTTTGACTGGCGAAGGTTTGTGTTTGACGGAGTTAGATAGCGTTCCGGGTGGAATTGGTTTAACGGCGTGGCTGAATAAGAATTACTCAATAGATAATTCAACAGTTATAGGCGGAGAAACGGGGATGTTAGATGGGTTCTTATCTGTTTTTGATAATAATAATCGGGTAAAAATTGTGGTTTCGGAGGAATCATCAACTTATCTACCTGAAATGAAATGGTTGGCTCATCAACTCGGAGAGAGGTTTACAGTTCATTCTACTGATTATTTTGATTTTCAGAAAGGTGAGGCGGTCTATCGGTTTTTTGAATTGTTTGATTATAAGAACATTAAAAATTTTAACCTTCTTGTTCAGCTTGCTGCTGATGGTGAAATAACTGTTACGCCTCCACTTAAAAGTTATCTTGAAGAAAAGATGTTTCTTTCACTTTTATGGAATAGAAATTTAAAGGAATTCTGGAGAAGGGAACTTGGGGAGGCATTCTTTGAAAGGATGCTCAAGATTGTGCCTTATGGATGGATTATTGACCCAGCACCATTGCCACCACAAGGCGCGTATCCTAAAATTGAACTGACAGATTGGTCGCAGTTGAAGATGCTTTCACAAAAACAAAGAAACTTGATTTTAAAAATCTCGGGTTTTTCAGAACTTGCGTGGGGGTCAAGGGGGGTGTTTCTTGGAAGCGATTTGTCATCGGAAGAGTGGAAAAAGGCAGTTGATACCGCTATAAACAGTTTTGACAAAAATCCTTATATTCTTCAAGAATACAAAAAACCGAGGCTGATCAAGGTTAGCGGATTTAATCCAGCGAATGATGAACTAATTGAGTTTGAAGGAAGAGTGAGGATTTCGCCTTATTATTTTGTCAGTGGAAAATTGGAACAAGCAAGGGTAAAATTAGGTGGCATACTCGCTACGATTTGTCCTGCCGATAAAAAGATTATTCACGGTATGAGAGATTCAATTCTTGCGCCCTGTTGTGTTGAAAATCCCGACTTTCGACGCGCCTCCTAAATTAAGAAAAGCAAATTCAAAACACATTGAAAAACAGGGATTTATTCGAAAATTGATTTTGCCGCACTAAACGTCAAAACTAATGGAAAGCGTTCTCGCAGATGTCGCAGAGATATAAGAACGCAGATAAACGGAGAGATACCATTGGTATACTTGCCTTGATAGACAAAACGGAGACATAAGATTTACAGGGATTTTTTATTTTAACAGGGATAGACAGGATAGACAGGATATTTTATAAGACACAAGGATAAACAAGACACAATTTTTTATCCTGTATATCCTGTGTATCCTTGTTAAATTTCTTTTTTCCTTATTTCAATCCCGTAAATCTGTTTCATCTGTGCAAATCAGCGTTCTCTACTTCTTTCACTGATAATTATTCCCGACTTTTGACGCGCCTCATAAATTAGGAAATACAAATTCATAACACATTGAAAAAAGGGATTTATTCGAAAATTGATTTTGCCGCACTAAACGTCAAAACTAATGGA
>JAKPVM010000175.1 GCA_029572555.1 Verrucomicrobiota bacterium
CTGTTGGATTGGGCGACGCAACAACGGCTGTTGTCGGAGACAAGATTTACGCATTTACGCGCCAGCAAAACGATGAAATCATAACTTGCATAAGTGATGGAAAAATTATCTGGAGCTCAAAATATCCCGCGCAAGCAGTTACAGGACCTGCTGCATCACACCCCGGTCCGAGAAGTTCACCAGCAGTGGTATCTGGAAAGGTTGTTACATTAGGTGTTGGCGGCGTTTTAACTTGTTATGACGCAAATTCCGGAAAGGAATTATGGAAAAAGGAAGAATTCCCAAAAGTCGTTCCGCAATTCTTTACAGCCTTATCACCGTTAATTGAAGATAATCTCTGCATCGTCCACGTCGGAGGCAAAGACAAAGGATCTGTCATCGCTTATAACCTCAATACAGGAGAACCAAAATGGCGGTGGGATGGAGACGGTCCGTCATATTCTTCCCCGGTTTCTGCCACAATTTCTGGTGCAAAACAAGTTGTCATCTTGACTGAGAAAAATTTGATAGGGCTCTCATTTTCCGATGGAAAATTACTTTGGCAAACTCCTGCAAGTGTGGTTGGTCGTTCCTGCAATGCGCCAACACCGATTATTAATGGTTCAACGGTAATTTTCACCGGACAAGGCAAAGGTATGTTTGCTGTAAAAATTGATAAAGATGGCGACAACTTTAAGGCAAACGGACTGTGGTCAAATTCTGAAGTTGGATGCGAATTTAATACACCAGTTCTAAAAGGGAATTACCTTTACGGGTTCTCCAGCAAAGGCAATCTTTTCTGTATGGAGGCATCCACTGGAAAAGTCATGTGGACTGATGGGACAAAACTTGACCGATTTGGTTCGGTGGTTGATATTGGCAACGTTCTCGTAGCGCTTC
The DNA here is from genome assembly GCA_029572555.1 of Verrucomicrobiota bacterium. GTDB lineage: Bacteria > Verrucomicrobiota > Verrucomicrobiia > Limisphaerales > JAKPVM01 > JAKPVM01. The sequence goes on from JAKPVM010000175.1 coordinate 880, forward strand.
CTCCAAACGGTGAACTTATTGTGTTTAAACCAAATGAGAACAAATTTGAACAGGTAGCAAAAATTAAGGTCGCAGAAAGCCAAACTTATGCCCATCCTGTACTGACGGGAAATAAAATTATCATAAAAGACCGCGATAACGTAGCGCTATGGTCATTTGAATAAATATTCATTTTATTAAGCCATTATTCAAAAATAAACTGCATCAAAATTCTTCAACCAACAAATCTTGCGTGGGTTAGTTGATTTTGGAATCTATATAAACATTCTGTATCCTTTGGATTTAAAAAACTACCTTATCAATAAGGCGCAGTTCAATCCTTTGTTATTTGATTGAAATTGTTCCCTGACAAAAGAAACGATATCTTCGCTGAGATTTTGACATCGGTAGCTCCATCTTTTCATACCGGTGAGTTTTTTCACACAATCTTGCAGCCCATATAGATTGATAAATTTGGGATTAAGTTCCAGACACTTTGAGACGGTTTGTTGGAGATGGTTAAAGAAAAACAATTCGTATCCACTGCCAATGTCATCTACGACCTTTTGTAAATCAACAGATAATGGCTCGGGTTTTCCATTATCCATTTTTTCAGTCCTCCCGTTTTTGACTTTTGTATCAACAATATAACCAAATCCTTCAAGAACGGTTTCAAGAAGTATAGAAAAATCTTTAACTGGGATTGTGTCAACCATTAAATCTGTTCTTATATAGTGGATAACAGCTGATACAGCCTGAGTTATCAAATCCCTATCAGGCAACTCGTTTTGTTTACCGGCAAGCTCAACCACAATCTCGCCTTCAATTCTAAGCATCTCGCCGGAATCGGAATTACTAAATTCCGGGTAATCTGATTGTCGCGGTATCACTTTTTTTCTCCAATTTTTTAACGGCCTGGACAAAATCTGTTACCTCTTCAAATCTACGGTAGACACTTGCAAAACGAATATAAGCAATCGGGTCAATTGATTTTAGTTCATCCATAACCCGAGCTCCTATAATTTCGGAAGTGACTTCTGCCTCATACTCATTTCCCAATTGTTCAGCTATTTTATCTACCATTGTCTCAAGGGTTTGCTCGCTAATTGGACGTTTTTGACAGGCTCGTCTAATACCTGTTAAAAGTTTTTCTCTGGAAAACTCTTCTCGTCTTCCATCTCGTTTTACCACCATTAATCTTGTTCGTTCAACCTCTTCGTAAGTTGTATAACGATGTCTGCATTTTATACACTCACGCCTTCTACGAATAGTACTTCCGTCTCGTGATGTGCGAGAATCAATCACTTTATCATCCTGACATCTGCATTTAGGGCAACGCATAAAATTCTTAACTCATAGGCACAACTTATAGTATCTGTTTAAAATCTACCCACAAAATATTGTTGTGTCAACTTTTTATTTAAAAAGTTATTCACATAGAAGATAAAATTTTTGTTCTTATTTTGTATGCCATACTTGTATATCTTTAAAAAAGTTTTAGAGAGGCAGTGTATATGTGATAAAATATAAAAAATGAGCCGTAATAAGAAAGGCGACTTTATTAAACTACGCGGCGTAAGGCAAAACAATTTAAAGGGATTTGACCTTGACCTGGCGATGAATCGCTTGATTGTAATAACAGGCCCAAGCGGTTCAGGGAAGAGTTCTCTTGCGTTTGACACACTATACGCAGAAGGTCAGCGAAGGTATATTGAGACCTTTTCACCTTATGCCCGACAATTTTTTGATAGGATGGATAAACCGCGTGTGGATTCCATTGAATCTATTCCCCCTGCTATCGCAATTGAACAAAAAAATAGTGTAAAGACTATTCGTTCCACAGTAGGAACAATGACGGAAATTTGCGATTATATGAAGGTTGTAATGCCTGTCATTTCTAAACTTTACTGCAAAGGCTGTGGGCAAGTGGTAAAACGAGAATCACCACAAGATATATGGGAAGCGCTAACAGAACAATTCTCAACTTCAAGCGTTACCGATTTAATAGTAGCATTTAATCTTAACCTGTCAGAAAAATTATCTCTGAAAGAGTCTTTGAATTTGATTACCAAACAAGGTTATCAACGGATTTTAATAGATGGCGAAGTTGTCCGAATTGATGATGTAAAAAATGCTCCAGGAAATAAAAAACCTGCTGTTCTTGTTATTGTTCAAGATAGGCTGCGTTTTGAATTGTCGGCGCATTCGCGGTTCATTGACGCTTGTGAACAGTCGTATCATTATGGGAAAGGCAATTTATCAATCTATTACAAGAGCGCTAATCATTCTGAAGATAGGTGGCAAAACCCGCCACTTAATTTTTCAAATCGGCTTCATTGCGCAAGGTGTAATATCGCTTATGAAGAACCTTCATCATCATTATTTAGTTACAATCACCCATTAGGGGCGTGTAAGACCTGCCATGGCTTTGGTAGAATTGTTGGTATTGACTACAATCTTGTCATACCAAATCCTAACCTTTCAATTGCTGATGGTGTAATCCGTCCCTGGCAAAGTGGATTCAGTACAGAAAGTCAGGAAGATTTAATTAACTTCTGTAAAAAACGAGGCGTGCCAATCAATGTTCCGTTTGAACAGTTGACTCCGGAACATAAGAAATGGATAATTGAGGGGGATAAGGATTACGGAATTGATGAAGACCATTCCTGGCATAATCTATGGTATGGGGTAAAGGGATATTTTGACTGGTTGGAGGGTCGCTCATATAAAATGCACGTCAGAGTTTTGCTTTCCCGCTATCGTTCTTATACTACATGTCCCGATTGCAAAGGCGCTCGTTTCCAACCAGACGTATTGCTTTACAAATTTGAAATTGATTCTGCGCTTGCTGAAAGATTGAAAAAAGAAAGAAAATGCTCAAGCAATTTAATTACAATTGCGGAACTTTATTTAATCCCAATTAATGAAGCATTAGAAGTCGTAAAGTCAATAAGAAGTAAAGCCAGATTAAAGGACAAAAATCCAGCAATTCTTGCGCTTGATGAAGTTGTCTCGCGTCTTGAATATCTTGCTAAAATTGGGCTTGGATATTTAACCTTGAACAGACCAAGTAGGACACTATCAGGCGGAGAGACTGAAAGGGTAAATTTGACTGCCTGTTTAGGTTCGCGATTAGTGAACACACTTTATATTCTGGACGAACCTAGTGTAGGCTTGCACCCGCGTGATACAGATAGGCTGATTTCAACATTAAAAAATTTAAGAGACATCGGTAATACAGTGGTCGTAGTTGAACATGAACCATCGGTGATAACTTCAGCCGACCAGATCGTTGACCTTGGACCGGGTTCAGGGGAAGCAGGGGGAAACCTTGTGTTTCAAGGAGAATTTAAGCAATTACTCACACATCCTTCGTCTTTAACTGGACTTTATCTTAGTGGGAGAAAACGGATTCAAATTCCGCCTCGCCGTCCAGTTAAAGAAATTAAAAACGGTGAACTGGCTTCGCCTGTTTTAACTTTGTCTAATGCCTCGCGTCATAATCTAAAAAATATAACAGTTGATATCCCGTTGAAGAGGTTTGTTTGTATAACTGGTGTAAGCGGTTCTGGAAAAAGTACTCTAACCCGCGAGTGTCTTCTCCCGATATTGCAAAGACGAATTTTTCTCAAAAAAACCAATGACGAATCTTTGATAGTCAATGAAGATAAAAATGACCAGGAAGATGATTCCAGATATGGAAATATGATGGATGTTTCTGGCTGGGAATTAATTGACTATGTAACGTTTGTTGACCAGTCGCCACTGGGTAAAACGCCGCGTTCAAATCCTGCCGTGTATATTGGCGCCTTTAATTACATTAGGGAACTGTTTGCAAACTCGCCATCTGCGATTTCCCATAGTTTTACGGTGAGTTCATTTAGTTTTAATTGCGCGGAAGGGAAATGTGAAAAGTGCAACGGTGCTGGTTATGAAAAAATTGAGATGCAGTTTTTGAGCGATATCTTTATCAAATGCCCGGAGTGCGATGGTAGACGATATAAAAAAGAAATCCTTGAAATCAAAATTTCGCCAAACGGTAAATCAATGAACGCCAAGAATAGTAAAGCACTCAACATAACCGAAGTGCTGGACAGCACAATTGATGAAATGATTGATTGGTTAAAATTTTTTACCGGTTCCAAACCAGCGGAAAGGGCTCTTAAAATGCTCGGTATTTTGAAAAAAGTTGGTCTGGGTTATATCAGACTTGGTCAACCTATAACTACATTATCAGGTGGCGAATGCCAGAGGTTAAAACTTGCTCGCTGTCTTGCAGAGGTCGTAGAAAAACAATCCAGTAATAGAGAAAAAATGACTGATGAATTTAATGCCCCTTCCTCTATTCTTTTCTTATTTGACGAACCAACAACTGGACTGCACTTTGACGATGTTCGGGTTTTGTTAAATGCTTTTAATGAACTTGTTAATCAAGGGCACTCCGTTGTAGTGATTGAACATAATTTAGAGGTCATAAAGTGCGCAGACTGGATTATTGATTTAGGACCGGAGGCTGGCGATAATGGCGGAAAGATTGTCATTTGCGGTACCCCCGAAGATGTTGCAAATTGTCCATCAAGTTATACAGGCAAAGCGCTAAAAAACATTCTTTAAATCAATAGCCATAATGTTTAAAATCTTTTTAAATAAACGTAGCTAGGTAGTATTTGAAATAAATTGGAAAATTATTAAACAATGAAAGTTGTTATTCTATGCGGTGGATTGGGAACGCGTTTACGCGAAGAGACAGAATATAGACCTAAACCGATGGTTCCCATTGGTGAGAGACCGATATTGTGGCATATAATGAAAATCTATGCACATTACGGTTTTAATGAATTCATCTTATGTCTTGGATATAAAGGCGAAATCATAAAAGATTATTTTCGCAATTTTCACTGGAACACGAGCGATGTTACTTTGAAACTCGGTTCTAATCCTCAAATACAATATCACAACCGCCACGAAGAAGAAGATTGGACTGTTACTATGATTGACACGGGACTGCATACCCAAACCGGTGGCAGATTAAAACAAGCATTAAAATATATTCCAGATGATACATTTTTTTTGACTTATGGCGATGGTTTATCCAACCACAATATTCTTGAATCTTTAAAATTTCACCAAACCCACAAACCAATTGTTACCCTAACGGCGGTTCAACCAATAGGACGGTTTGGAGACATCGCTATGGACGACTGCACGGTAACATCATTCAGGGAAAAACCAGAAAAACAGATTGGTTTTATAAGTGGTGGATTCTTTGTGATGGATAAAAGAATTGAAAAATATTTAACCGGCGATGATTGTGTTTTAGAACGCGAACCACTTAGCCGACTTGCTTCAGAAAGAAATGTAAAAGCATTCATCCATACCGGCTTCTGGCAATGTATGGACACCTACCGCGAACAACAACTTTTGACTAATATGTGGAACAGTGGAAACGCCTTATGGAAGATCTGGTAAATCAAAGTTTATTGTAAATTAAAGTTGCAACACCGGGTTGTTCGCCAATCTTAACAGATAACCCCTTTGTTAAAAGTTCAGTGCCTGTTATTATCTGAAATTTATTCGTGCTGTCTATATCTTGAATTTTGTATTTTGCAGAAGAATCAATAGCACGAAGTTTTAGATTTATGGTTTCATAGGAACTATCTTCCCGTCTAAAAACTTGAATCAACCCGATTTTTTCTTCTGGTCTATCGAACTGCCATGCAATCCAGTGTGTATTATCTCTATTCCATTGAGTAATGGGATAAAAATCGCCGAAGTAATTTGTAATAACAGCCCGCCATTGAGCAACAAGTTTTCTTAAACTGGCATAGTCAATATCTCGGATTCTAAAATCGACTCCAAAACCTAAACTCGGGCTTACATTACTCCAGAATGCATAAGATTCAACAGGGGTTTTCCCACTCCCATAATAGCCTACATTTCGGGCTGCAACAGTACCCGTGCCGTGATACGGAAGCCACAATGAAATACCGTAAGTCATACATTGATGACCTGTGGTTTCATAGGCGTAGTCGCTGCGCCACAGTGGAACAGCGCGTCGCATCGTCTCGATATCGTTGCGTCGTCCTCCAGATGCACAAGAGTCAATCAACATATTAGGATGACGGCGTCTTAACTCGTCCCAGAAATATAAAAAACCCATTACATACTTTATCTCTGTGATACCCTGTCTATCTGGCGCGTCATTTGCTCGCCAATAATTAAGTGGATCTATGTTAAAATCCTGACGGTATAGGTCTATACCCTGAGTGGTTATTAAATTATCAATATGTTCAATTAACCAAGACAACGTTTCTTTATTTCCAAGATTTAAAACCCCACCTTTTTCGCCGCCGAGTATCCACTCAGGATGATTTTTTGTGAGCCATGTTCCGGGCGCAACCCGTTCTGGTTCAAACCAGACAAGGATTTTAATCCCATTTTTGTGGGCATAATCAGAAATTGCTTTTAATCCGCGCGGGAATCTATTTGTATCCACAAACCAGCTGCCGACCCTCGGCCAGCCGCCACCATGATGTTCATACCAACCAGCGTCCATCCACCAATAATCAAGTTTAAAACCTTCCTCAATATACCGGTTAATAAACATTATTTGATTTGTCTCGTTTGCGTTTATCATCTCGCCATATTGTCGTGAGCTTGAAGCTACAAATTGCGGAGGTGGTAACTTTCCGCCGGGCTTTGGCATTGAATGTGCCATCATCCATCGGCGCCAAATATTTTGAGATCTAATCCAGTCGCCTTCCCAGAACAACAAGACAATCATCGGTGTTCTTACCTCTTCGCCGGGATTTAATTTAAAGTTCGTTAATTCCTGTCCGGCATAAATGCTCAAAGTATTAGTTTTATTACATACAAATTCAGCCGCCCATTGAGCAGGCCAGCCAATAGCAAAAATTAAGCCTTCGTCTCTCCTTTTTTCTAAATTAAAATAAGGCCAATCTACATTACTTGGGCGTCCCCCTGCCCCACCCAATCTTTTCTTTGTATCGGGTTTTAACTGAGTTTCAAAAGGTTTGTAATCGTTTCCATCGGCTTGCGAACCAGCATTGTGATGAAGAAGAAAACTTGGCAAACCTCCACCATCAATTTTTATATCAAGGGCGCGAATGTCTCTAATAATCGGGGTGTTAACATCGGAATTATTTTTAAAATATAAAGTCCATTCAATTACAGGAAAATTAAGGTATTCTATTCCCTCACATCGAACAGTTAAACGGGTTGCAGGGTCTGTCCAGATTAATGTATGTCTTACGCGGTTTTGGTCTAAATTTGCAACTTCTCGTTTTAAATTCCAGTTTTTCAAAAACTCGCTGGATTTTTTACCATCATAGACAAACGAGAATGGCTCGTTTGGTGAAAACAATGATTGTTGTATTTCTCTAAAAGGAAGGTCTGCAAGCCAGATAGTTTCACCATTTTTTAATTTTACCTTTGCCTCCGCCCAATCGGACTGGTCGCAGGTTATTCCATCTGGCGTGGGATCGATTTGAAGGACAAATTCTGTCGCGCTGTTCAAATCAACATTGACATCTACCCCTGCCATACCTTCTCCAACAATCGGGGAACGGAATTTTTCCTGTCCATCAACTATAACAGAAAATATTACGCTCCCACGACCACCACTTGTTTGTTCATTACTATCAATGCCTACTATGGCATTAAAAACATCTCCCGGTGATGGCAGCCTAACGAGAATTTTACTGAACGCATGACAATAAAGACCGCGATTATATTCTTTTGTCCCTATTTTTAGTGGCCTACCAGACCGTTCATTTTTTATAACCGGGTCGTGATTTGCAATCACATAAAGACCACTAAGTTTATCTTTACTAATTTGTTTCCCATCAAACTTTATAGCCACCCAGTCTTTGCATTTTTGTTGCTCATCAGAAGTAACGGAAACTCCGGAAGCAAGGGTTGAAAAAACAAAGCTAATTACAATAAGGTAGAAAAAACAAAATCTGAAATTTTGGAATATAATCTTTTTCATTTGAAATGATTTTATTCTGCTTTTGGGCAAAATAAAGCAAAATTTAAAAGTTCTGATATTGTGGCTTATAGCCCTTGATTTTTATTTTTTTTCTTTATGAACAATCCAATCGAAACTGAATAACCGTGTAAGCAATTTATATTTTGAACTGGTCCAAACTCTCCATTGCAAAAAGCGCCGGATACAGGCATTGTTCCAAGTATTTTCTGAACCCGTTTTGCATCGTGACAAGGTTCATCAAACATTGAACATCCTCGTCCCGTACAGCAAAAAAGGCAGCCACCGTAATTGTCAACTTTTTGGAGAGATTTTTTAAAATCCCATAGCAACTCTTCAAGTTCCTGTGTCGCAACAACAGGGTCGCGTTGCTGGAACTGGATACTCTGTCCTGTCCTTGGTCTACCCCCTATTGCAATTATTCCAGTCTTTGGGTCGCCGCCTAAAAGGTTTCTGATTATAAAATCACCATACTTAAATTCCTCTCTATATTCGTTTATTGCCAATCCAATGAGTAAATTTTGGATAACCTTTTTTTGTTCTTTGTATGGAAATTTAGAAAACGTCTCAACTAATATATCAAATGCAGGCATATTAGCTATTTCAAAGATGATATTCTGGTCGGCTTTGGTTATTGTCCATGATTCACCGATTGGTTTTGCGCCTTGAGAAACTACCACCTTTAATTCCACATCACCCGAGATTGAGACTGTAACACACCCACCGTTGAGAACCTCGCCATCAAGATAAAGTTGCGATTCCTTTGCCTTAATATTTCCACCAGCAATCCCTCCGGTAATTGGCGAATTTTTAAAGGCTACATTCCATTGTTGCAACCACGATTCCGAATCAAACTGGAATGGGTCTGAAAATGCCAGCCAGCCATTAGATTCGCCACATTGCAACCCCAATTTTTGATGCCAGAAATCACTATTTTGAGCACTATAAACCTCCTCGTTACTAATAAAGAAACCTTTTACGATTGCACCGGGTAGATGATAAAGCCCAAGAACAAAACCGCCATCCTCCTCAATTTCATTCTCATTAGCCACAAGTCCAGTAGTTGAACAACCTGCAAGCACAGGGGTTCTTCCGTAAATCCTGACTATTTCAAGCAATTTTTCTGCGTCATTAAAATACCTTGGTGTAACAAAAATAAGGCCAAGAGAAACGTCACCTTGTAGTTTCTCTCGCAATACCTTTACCCACCCGGCAATCAATTCCTCATCAAAATCTCCTTGCCAGTGGGCTACTATTGAGTTCCCTTTGCCCACTACACTTAACAATAACGTTTTTTTATTAAATTTGCAAATCAACAATTGCTAAATAATTTTACGTCTATTTCAACTATTGTAGAAATATTATATCTATTGACATATCAACATTATTGTTTAAGAAATTAAAGCCGTAAATGGCGTTAAAAAGAAATAAATCTTTTCTAATGTTAACTTAAAAACAGGAATAACTTCATAAAAACGACTTAGATAAAAATATTTTGTGAAGCGGATAGATTGAAAACGAGAATTTAATGTATGGAATCTTCTAATTATAATGAAACTTTGAACGTAGAACAGGGCATAAAGAAACGCGATGATACTTACGAAGCCTTATTGAGATGTCGTAATTTCCCTTTTCTTCTTGTTAGTCAGTTCCTCGGCGCCTTTGGCGATAATTTTTTCTTGTGGATTATAATCGGACCGCTTGGCATAGAATATCAGAAAGGGCTTATTACGGAGAATCAATTAGGTGAAGCAAACGCCTTTTACACCTGTCTATTATACGCCCCTTATATTCTGCTTGCGCCTGTTGCTGGATATTTGAGCGACCGTTTTTCTAAAACTCAATGTTTAATTGGCGCAAACTTTATCAAAATATCAGGAGTGCTAATAGCGATGTTAAGCCTTCAATATGGGAGGTTTTGGTCGGGTTTTGGCTATTTGATAATCGGAATTGGCGCTTGCTTTTTTTCGCCGGGTAAATATGGGATTCTTCCAGAGATTGTATCCCGTAAATTACTCGTAAAATCAAACGGTGTTATTGAAATGTTCACAATTATTGCTGTTCTCACCGGGTTTTTAGTCGGCGCTATGGTAGTTGATAAATTTTCGCTTCTTACGGCTTTTTTAGTCGTACTCGGAACTTACTCTGTTAGTCTCTTATTTGCGCGTGCTATTGATAAGACACCTTCACATGCCGGGATAAAATTTAAAAATAACGTGGGTGAATTTCTAAACAACCTAATACAATTGATTAAATCATCAAGAATCCGTCGGATTTTGTTCGGCGCAGCGCTTTTCTGGGCAAGTGGCTCAATGATAAAAATGAATTTTCAGCCGTGGGGGATTGAGGTTCTTGGGCTAAAAACCAATACTGACGTGTCGCTTTTCTCACTCTGGCTCGCAATCGGTGTAATGATTGGCAGCATCCTTGCTGGTCTATTGCATAATGTCGGCGATTTACGATACACCCGACTTTATGGTTGGATTATGGGAGGATTTATTATTTTGCTCAGTTTTATAACCAAAGTGACTCCGATGTGGATGATTGTAATAATTCTTATTTTTGCAGGAATTACGGGAGGATTATTTTTGATACCGCTAAACGCCTCGCTTCAATGGGAAAGTCACCCTGAAAAAAGAGGAAAAACCATAGCCACATTAAATCTATTTGACAATTTATCAATGGTTCTGGGTGGTGCTTTTGTTTTTGGTGTTGTCCATATTGGGGCTACACCTCCAATTGTGTTTATAATGCAAGGAATTTTGATACTAATTGTAGCCCTTTTTCTTAATTTTTCCACCTTAAAATCGGACAATTCACATCGGTAATCAGGAGACGGTTGACTTGCTGGCTTGCTGATTTAATGGCAAAACACCAATTCGAAGTTCATACTCAATTCTCTTCCTCGGATATCCCCGGCGCAATAACGGAAATCGCTCGCAGAATTCCTAACTTTAAGATAATTGAGGACATTCAACAAAAACCACTTACTTATCGGAAATTCTGTCTTGCGGTAAAACTGTTATCAAAACAATTAAAATTTCAAAGTTCAAGCAACCGTATCGGCATATTACTCCCCAACATAAATGCGACGGCGGTTTTAATTGTAGCTTTATGGAGGGCTAATAAGATACCAGCAATTTTGAACTATTCTTCAGGTATTGGCATTATGATTAAATGCGCTTCAATTGCTGGGATTAAACAAATTATTACATCTCGACCATTTCTTGAAAAGGCAAGAATTGATATTAACAAATTCAACTCAACAGGCTTTGACGTCGTTTACCTTGAAGACTATGCCGACAATATTTCTTCCATAACCAAAATATTGCATTTTTTAGTAAGTCTTTTGGCTGTTCCAGACATTAGACCTGATGATGGTTCATTGGCGAATAAAACCGCAGTGGTTCTTTTTACCAGCGGGTCAGAAGGCGAACCAAAAGGTGTTGAACTTTCTCATTCAAATATACTTTCAAATATCCGCCAGTTATTGTCTGTTATCGATATGGTTGATAGCGACAGATTTTTCAGTTCTCTGCCGTTCTTTCATAGTTTTGGATTGACAGCTGGTATGTTTTTCCCGCTTGTGCGCGGGATATATTCCTTTTTTTATCTATCGCCGCTTCATTATAAGTATGTGCCGCTTTTGTTTTATGAGAAACATTGCACCGTAATGTTTAGCACAAATACTTTTTTAAACGGTTATTTGAGACGCGCTCACCAATATGACTTTCATACTGCCCGACTCGTTTACGGTGGCGCTGAAAAAGTGCAACCTTCAACAGCAGAAAATTTCGCAAAAAATTTCGGCGTCCGTATCCTTGAAGGATATGGCGCAACCGAATGCAGTCCTGTCATCAGCGTCAATACACAGATAATTAATAAATTTGGAACCGCTGGAAGATTTCTTCCGGGAATCGAATGGAAACTTATTCCTGTTGAAGGAATTGATACCCCCAATTCAGGCAGACTACTTCTAAAAGGTGCAAATGTAATGCTCGGTTATATAAATCCTGATGCGAATGCAAAGTTTTTGTCTTTAGGTGGATGGTATGATACGGGCGATATTGTCCAAATTGATGAAGATGGATTCATACATATTCTTGGTAGAGTGAAACGATTTGCAAAAATATCCGGTGAAATGGTTTCTATTAGCGCTCTGGAAGAAACATTGGAACAAATATTACCACTAAGAAACCAACGGTTTCAAATCGCCATTGTCAATGTCCCGGATTTGTTAAAGGGCGAAAGACTTATTGCAGTTACGAATGATAAAGATTTGACCATTAGTAAAATACAAAACCACCTCAAAAATTCTGGCTTCTCTACATTAGTCTATCCTTCAGAACTTATATACTTAGCAGAGATGCCAAAACTTGGTTCAGGCAAGATAAATTATCCTGAATTAAAGGACATTATTGAGCGGAAAATAACATCAACAGGGCTGGAGTCACATTAGTCCATCAAGGTTGCCGAACCATCCCGTTTCGTTAAAAATATCTTGAAATGGAAAGTTAATAATATCATTGTAAAGCATAATTAATGATATGGTTTACATTTCAAAGATTATTGATGAACTTGGTGAACGGATAATGAGCGGTGGACAGATTGACCGTTATGAGGCTCTAAAATTAATTAATATCGAGCAGTTGTCGGATGTTTACCATTTATTGTCGTGGGCTAACAGGATAAGAGAATCTTTTCACGACAATAAAATAAAGTTGTGTTCAATTATAAATGCAAAGGCTGGCAGTTGCCCCGAAGATTGTAAGTTTTGTGCGCAATCGGCTTTCTATAACACCGAATCTCCGAGATACGGGTTGGTTGAAAAAGAGGAAGTATTTAAAGCGATGGTGGAGGCAAATCGCAACGCCGTTGATGCGCTTGCGATTGTTGCGGCGTGGAAGGGTTTAAACGAGGGCAAGATGCTTGATTTAGTGTGCGAAACTATCCGTGAAATGAAAGCGTCGCGTCTTGTCAGACCCGATGCCTCGCTTGGGATGATAAAAAATCAATCTATTGCCGATAGATTGCGTGAAGCCGGCGTTGAATGTTACAACCATAATCTTGAAAGTTCACGGAGGTATTTTCCCGAGTTATGCACCACGCATTCGTTTGATGACCGGGTGCAGACAATTAAATATTTAAAAAATGCAGGCATAAAGGTATGTTCAGGCGGCATAATCGGAATGGGTGAGACAAGGGAAGACCGGTGCGATCTTGCGCTGTCATTGATGGAAGTTGGCGCAGATGTTGTTCCAATAAATATTTTAAATCCAATCAAAGGAACGCCGTATGAGAATGTCAGCCCATTATCGCCGTTAGAGATTTTAAAAACAATAGCCTGTTTCAGGTTTATATTACCTCGTCAGGATATTTTAATTGCAGGAGGACGCGTCGTGAACCTGCGAGACATACAACCATTAATTTTTATGGCTGGCGCAAATGGATTAATGGTCGGTAATTACCTGACCACAATCAATCAACGACTTGAAAAAGATTTGCAAATGTTGAGGGATTTAGGACTCGAACCATATATCGAAAAATAGCGGCATCGAACCGATTAAACTATTGCGTTAATTTGATATTTTTAATTTATCCGAAATCTTTTTTAATCTCGCTGTCCAATCTGCCCAGGAGGCTTTCCAATAATCTTCTGTTAAGGCACCTCTGGCTTTTTCAATGAGAGGCAATGCCTTTTTATATTGATCTACGGCTGCTGATTTTTCTCCCCACTTGAGATAACTTTCTATTAAAAATATATGGTTATCGGGAAATTCAGGGGCAAATTTTATCGCCTGTCCAAGGTGATGTTTAGACTTTTGTTTGCTACCAATACTTATAGGCCAGCCGGGGGCATCGCGATAAAGTATCCCAAGTAATCTGTGCGGGCCGGCATAATCCACAAATGGATTTAATTCAATGGCTCTTAAATATTCCTTTTCCATTTCTTTGACAATTTTAAGGGCGCTCCATCCTTTTGTTCGGGATAGTTGGGCAAGGTTCATTGCTAACCAATAGTGCGCCTCGCCGTTATCTGGTTCTACCTGTAAAACATTTTTAGCCGCTTCAATGCCTTCATTTGCGAGTTCGGCGCGCTGGGTCTTGTTTGTTGCGAATTCAGCAAACTCAAAACAGGCTTTTGCAAAATCTAATGCGCAACGCGAATTTGTCTTAGATTGATTGTATGTGTCTTTTTTATTCTTGTAAATTGACTGGAAATAACCATAAAATACGTTCCCATTTGAAGATAATGTTGGTTCAACAAGTTCGCTGGCATAACTTGAAAAAGCGAATATCGCCTGTACAATAATTAAAATTAACGTTATTAATCTTGCCTTATACATATCAAAATAACTTTCTCTAATGTTAATTTAACATTATTAAAATGAAATAACTAAATTATATGATTTCATAGCTTCGGAATAAAATCTTTGTGAAAATCCGAATTGTCGGCATTGTGATTTACACGGTTAGGTATGCTAATAAAAGTTGCCAAAAGTGAATTGCCGTTTATATTAAAGAAGTGAAATTTGCGGGTTATTTATTATTAATTATGTGTTTGTCGGCTATATTTTTATTTAATACTGGATGTAGTGGAATTAATACTGGTGCCTCGGTTTCACCAGCAACTTTTTTATTACCCGGTCTTATTAAAAATGAAACCCCAAACACAAATATTATATCTAATATGAAGATAAATGCGTGTTTAAAATCTGATAATATCGTTATGTAGTTGAAGAATTAGATACCCCAGAAATAGTATTTTATGAGATTTCCACTTGAATTGACCGTTAAAATAGCGACTCACATAATAAAGAACAGGATTAAAAAGAACCCTAAATTTGCAATGGTTCTTCAACTTGAACCTTTGCACACTTGTAATTTGAGTTGCACCGGTTGTGGAAGGATCCGTGAATATTCCACAAGCCTGAAAAGTATGATGAGCCTTCAGGATTGTCTCGATTCTGCCAATGAATGCGGCGCGCCAATGGTCTCTGTTTGCGGCGGCGAGCCTTTGATATATCCGCAAATTGAAGAACTCGTTGATGGCTTATTGAAACAGGGACGGATAGTCTATATATGCACCAATGGACTGCTTATGCGCCGCAAATTGCGGGATTATATGGCTTCTGAATACACACCGGCAATGGAGACAAAGATTTCTGAACTCTTTAAAGAAGGGTTAATTAATGAAAACGATGCACAGGAGATACGACAGAAAAAACAAACAGGCAAGCCTGCAATAAAGCCTTCAAAATGGCTATATTGGAATGTTCACGTTGATGGATTGGAAAAAACGCATGATATGGTAGTAGAACGAAAGGGCGTTTTCAAAGAATCTGTTGCTGCAATCAAGATGGCAAAGAGACTCGGATTTCAAGTCGCCACCAACACCACAGTTTATAAGCAAACGGATATGAACGAAATTGAAGATATGTTCAAATTCTTCTCTTGGCTTGGCGTTGATGGACATACGATTTCCCCAGGATATGATTATGACGCTGCTAAAAAAGATATGGTCCAGCGGCTTGGCGTAAGTCCTGATGAATTTTTCTTAACAAAAAAAGAAGTTATACAAAAATTTTCTAACATACTTGATTGGGGTAAAAAATACACCATCTTTGGGACACCGGTTTATCAAGAATTTCTTGCTGGAAAAAGAGACCTTACCTGCACCGCCTGGGCTATACCAACAAGAAATGTTGTAGGCTGGAAATCTCCCTGTTATTTGATAACCGACGCCCACTACAAAACTTATAAAGAAATGTTGGAAAAGACTGATTGGGATAAATACGGTGTGGTGAATGGCGTTGTTTGCGACCCGCGATGCGAAAATTGTATGGTTCATTGCGGATATGACCCCAGCGGGGCATTAGGCACAAATTATAAATGTGGCGATACCTTAAAAAATATTATTTACAATTTTTCACCAAGACCAAAACCTGCCGCAGAAGGCGCAAAGGTGAACGCCTTTAATGGCGACAATTTAAAAAATCAGGAATCAAAGAACACTGAAAAGTTAACTTTGCAAACAAATAAAAAAGTATGAGCGCATTATTCTTAAATCCACCTTCTTACGAAGGTTTTGACGGTGGCGCCGGTTCTCGGTATCAGGCGCGGCGTGAAGTCAGATCTTTCTGGTATCCAACCTGGCTTGCGCAACCAGCGGCTCTTGTCCCGAATAGTAAACTGCTTGATTGCCCCCCACACGACATTGGGTTAAGCGAATGTTTAAAAATCGTAAAGGACTATGATTTTGTAATCATCCATACTTCAACCCCCTCTTTGCGGAATGATTGCAAAGTTGCTGAGGCAATTAAAGCACAGAAGCCATCGACATTAATTGGTTTTGTAGGAGCGCATCCTGCTGTGTTGCCTGAGGAAACATTAAAGACATCAGAGGCAATTGATTGGGTTGGACATAAAGAATTTGATTATACCTGCAAAGAAGTCGCTGAAGGACGTCCCATGTCCGAAATTAAAGGGCTTTCCTATAAAAAAGATGGTAAAATTGTCCATAATCCCCCAAGAGAATTAATTCAAAATATGGATGATTTGCCATGGGTTGTGGATGTTTATAAGCGGGACCTTGATATTGAACGGTACACAATCGGATATTTAAAAGAACCGTATCTCTCGTTATATACAGGGCGAGGATGTCCAGCACAGTGCATATTTTGTCTCTGGCCTCAAACTATCGCTGGACATAAGTATCGGACAAGAAGTCCAGAAAATGTGGCAGCTGAAATGGCTTATGCAAAAAAACTATTTCCACAGGTTCAAGAATATTTCTTTGACGATGACACCTTTACTGCAAATATGCCACGAGCCCGTGAAATTGCTAAAAAACTTAAACCATTAGGTCTAACCTGGTCTTGCAGCAGCAGGGCAAATGTAACTTACGAGACATTAAAAGTGATGAAAGATTGCGGTTTGAGACTATTGATGGTTGGGTTCGAATCTGGAAATCAAGAAATTTTAAATAGAATCAAAAAAGGTATAACGATTGAACAGGCAAAACAGTTTGTAAAAGATTGTAAAGAACTCGACATTGATATTCACGGGACATTTATCCTTGGTTTACCCATAGAATCCCCTGAAACAATTGAAGAAACTATCAGATTCGCAATGGAACTTGATGTGTTCACCATTCAAGTTTCGTTAGCGGCGCCTTATCCGGGAACTGAACTATACGAAATGGCGAAAGCCAATGGTTGGCTTGCAAAAAATGACAATATCGTTAGAGAAGACGGCTTGCAGGACGCAGCGCTTGAGTATCCAACAATTTCAAGAGAAGAAATATATGAGGCTGTTGATAGGTTTTACCGTCAATATTTTCTGCGCCCAAAACCAATCCTGAGAATCATAAAAACTATGCTTGAGGATAAGGAAGTCTGTGTGCGAAGGCTTCGTGAAGCCTATGAATTCTTTACTACATTGCACGAGCGCAAGAAGGAATGGCAGTGTAGTTGCAAAACAACAACGGAAGCTGCGGTTTCTTAATTAATGATAAAAGTTAATATCATTACGACTTATTGACCTTGAAAAAAGTCCTTGTTCATAAAATTTTTGTGGATTTTTATAACAAAACATGACAATATTTAGCTGTTGTGGGCCCATAGCTCAGTGGTTAGAGCAGGCGACTCATAATCGTCTGGTCGTAGGTTCAAGTCCTACTGGGCCCACCATAATTTTACATATTAGCAGAATTGAACTGGTTAATTCTTCCGCACTTCGTACAGATACCTTTTCCTTAACAACAGTAAAATGCTCCAAATATACCCTCTCAAATATCCTGAATATCTCTACACCTTCATATTTGCATCTCAACTTGTCGTTTATTTCTTTGTAAACTTTTCCCACAACTTCAAACTCTTTGGATACCTCTTCTTGCGTAAGCCGATATATATATTGCCCAGAACTCTTCTTTGTATATGCAGAAAATAATCCATCATACTCCTTCTTGTCCTCTTCGCTTAATACCCGGTATACCCTTATAATAATTTCAATTAGCAACTGCAACCGCGTATACCTCCTTATATTGCTGACAGCCTGAAATGAATCTGTCCTTTGTATGTTTGTCCCTATCCTTA
>JAKPVM010000233.1 GCA_029572555.1 Verrucomicrobiota bacterium
AAGTGCTATATATAAAGTCCTCGGGATAGGAGTTGCAGTTAATGTCAGCACATCAACTTTTCTCTTAATCAATTTCAATTTTTCTTTATGAAGGACACCAAATCGTTGTTCTTCATCTATTATAACAAGACCCAAATCGTGGAATACTACATCATCTTGCAAAAGACGGTGTGTCCCGATAACAATATCAATTGAGCCTGATGACAATCCTTTTATCACATTTCTTTGTTTTCCTTTTGTTTTGAATCGCGAGAGTAATCCAATGTTTATCGGATAAGGCGACATTCTTGTTCGGAAGGTATTGTAATGTTGTTGGGCTAATACGGTTGTCGGAACAAGAATTGCTACCTGTTTTCCGCTCATAACAGCCTTGAATGCCGCCCTTAATGCAACCTCTGTCTTCCCATACCCGACATCGCCACAAATCAGCCTATCCATAGGCTTCGCTGATTCCATATCGGCTTTTGTATCAAGAATTGCCTGAATCTGGTCGGGTGTCTCTTCAAATTCAAAACTATTTTCAAAATCATGTTGCCACGTGGTATCTGACGAAAAAGCAAAACCGGAAGAACTTAATCGTTCTGCTTGAAGTGAAAGCAGTTCAGCGGCAAGGTCGCGAATTGCGTTCTTTGCTTTTTCTTTATCCTTTTGCCATTTTTTCCCGCTTAATTTATTTAGTGGTGGACGCCCCTTGCTTGTACCTATGTATTTTGTAACAAGATGCGCTTCATTTACCGGAACGTAAAGCCTTGGTGGTGATTGTCCCTTTTTTGAAGGTGCATACTCTATTAATAAACATTCTTGTCCTTCCTTATCACTTTTTACTTGTTCAGAGA
Source organism: Verrucomicrobiota bacterium (assembly GCA_029572555.1). Classification (GTDB taxonomy): domain Bacteria; phylum Verrucomicrobiota; class Verrucomicrobiia; order Limisphaerales; family JAKPVM01; genus JAKPVM01. Next base: position 837 of record JAKPVM010000233.1, read on the forward strand.
CCTTAATTCGTTCCAACCCTAAAAACCTTCCAATCCCATAATTTATATGGACAACATAATCCCCTTCCTCAAGTTCGGTAATATCTAATGGTGGAAGAGTTGAACCAGCAATGTATTTGGAATTTAACCTTCTCGGTCTCAAATATCTAAGTCTACCAAATATTTCTGCGTCGGTGATTACTACGATTTTTGCATCTTCAATAATAAAACCTCTGGATAAAGCCCCTTGATAAAAACAGAACCGCCCACCTTCTTTTTTATTTTCCTGGTTCTTTATCCATTTTTCATCTAATCCGTATTCTTCCCAGATTTCCTTGACCCGCTTAATATGACTTTCTTGAGGACAAAAAATGATTGCAGTATAACCAGATTTTAGCCAGTTCTGAATCTGCTGGCAAAACAACCTCCTATTAGTATCTGCAACCTGATAATCAATATCTGTGTCTGATATTTGTCTCCAGAATTCAAGGGAATCGACTAATAAATTGTGAGGGCTTATTTGTTCAACATCCGAGGTTTGATTGTTCAAAATTGCATCAGGCAATTTAGGCATTATATCTTCACTCTTATCTTGAATTTCTATACAACCTTCGTTTTTCTCCTGTAATTCCAATAGTTTCATTTGCCGCGAAATAGCGGTTTGAGTGAAATCATCCCAGCGAACAAACAATGGGGCATCGTTTATCGTGTGGGATAAATAGGAATCAACCCTCTCTTTTAGTTTTTCAGGTTCACAGAGTATAATGATTGTGTTTTCTTCTAAAAAATCCAGCAACGTGGAGGCAGATTCTAAAGTATATTTTTGGTCTAAATTTGAGCGTTCACCTTTTGCATCAAATCCAGCAGTAAACATCTTTTTTAATAATCCATATTCTCCAGCAGGTGGAATAACAACAGAGTCAATAGTCTTTTGAGAGACTTGAGTAATTGGGTCAAACAATCTAATCGAATCTAATTCATCGCCAAAAAATTCGAACCGAACAGGTAACTGGCTGGTCAACGGAAAAATGTCAATTATACCACCTCTATGCGAAAATTCGCCTTTTTGCGTTACTTTTACTTCTTGTTCATAAGCACAATTTAGGAAGTGTTCAATAAGCCAAAAAGGGCCATATTTGTCGCCTACTTTTAAATTCAATGTCCACTGTTTTAATATAGTTGGAGAGATTGTCTTCTGGATTAAAGAAACCGCAGAGGCAATAATAATTTTGCCTCCATACTTCGTAATTTCATTTTTGCTAGTTGATGGTTTAAAACTTTCACTGTCTTTCGCGGTTAGAATTATTAATGTTTGTAGTCTGTCGTTTAACGAATCTATATTGGGAAGTCTTCCGTCGTCTGGAAGAATACCCCATTCAGCAAAAAACAATGGTTCAACTGATTGCTGATTTTTTCGGGAAGCATCGGAATAAAAAAACTTCAAAAGTGTGGACATGTCGCTGTTGAAATTCTCCTGATGCTTTTCGTCATCAACAACAATTAAAATATTGTAATCAGGATACTTTTTCTGAAACAAAACCGAGATAAATGGCTGTCCAGCGGGGTGAACACCACTAATACTGATAGGAGTATTTGACAGTTCAGGAATTTTTATACTGTCAAATATATGTTTAAAAATATCCACTTGTTCAAGCAATTTAAATACCTTAAATAAAGGTATTAATTAAATAAGATTTATCAAGAGGCGCATTAATTTTCTAACAGATATATATTGAACAATGATTTAAAATTATGTATAAGGACACTATGAAAACAAACCGGTCAAATATGGATTGTCCATTCCATAGGATGAATAGGAGAAATTTTATAATTGGCTGTGCCGCAATTAGTGGTGTTTTGATTGATGAATCATATAAAACTTATGCAGCCCAACAACCGACTAAAAAAAGAATCAGAATCATTTATTCGCTGCATTCATTAAAACAGCAAGGCCCAGACTGGCCAAATAAAGGTTTCGATTTTGAACCTTTCATAAATAGAACAAATCAAGAACTTCAGCAAAAATTCAAAAATTATGAATTTTTAACTTCAACCGCTACCGGAGAGCAACAGGCAAACAAAATTATTGAGGAAGATAAAGACAAAAATATAGACGGATATATTGTTTTCCAGATGAACTGCTGGAATCGGGTAGTGCAATTTGTGGCAAAAATAAACAAGCCTGTCCTTTATGTAGACTTTAAATATGGCGGCAGTGGTGGCTTTTTAACATATACATCAACTTTTATTCGTCAAAATGCAAGAAATGTTGGATTCATTTCATCGCCAAGAACATCTGATTTGTTTGAAGCGGTGAAATGTTTTGACGCTATTCAAAATCCGGGCGATGAACAAAACTTTGCTTCATTGGTTGCCGAAGTGCGAAAGCGAAATACTCCGTCACCAGGGAAAATAAAACTCAAACAAGACTTTTTAAGAACGATCCCCATTCAAAATTGTATTGTCAGGTTCAAAGAATCAAAAATTTTGGCGGTGAACAATATGCAACCCGGTCCTGCTGGACAAATAATGGGTATACCCATTGTACGCGTTCCGTTCAGCGAGTTAAATGACGCTTATAAAAACGCTGACAAAGATGAAGCCAAACTTATTGCTGCCCAGTGGGAGTTAGGGGCATCAAAAATTGAAGGCGTGAGCTGGGATACACTTAAAGAATCCGCCGCAATGTATTTGGCTGAAAAAGAATTGCTGAAAAAATATCGCGCCAATGCAATCACAATAAATTGTCTCGGCGGATTTTATGGCGGACACATTACCGCTTATCCTTGTTTAGGCTTCCATCAACTAAATAACGAGGCATTAGTTGGTGGATGCGAGTGCGACATCCGTTCAGCCGCTACAATGGTTGCGTTCGGTATTCTCACTAATGGCAGACCGGGATTTATCTCTGACCCCGTTATTGATACCTCAAAAAGGCAAATAATATATGCGCATTGTGTTGCTTCAAATAAGCCATTTGGACCAAATGAAAAAAAATGTCCTTATCAAATACTTACTCATTCCGAAGATAGGCAGGGCGCATCTGTAAGATCAATGTTCCCGGAAGGTTATATGGTTACAACCCTTCAAGTTAGTAATGATAGAAAATCAATCCTTATGCACCAGGGAAAAGCAGTCGGAAATGACCCGGATGACAGAGCTTGCAGAACAAAACTAATCGCTGAACCATTTGGCGATATAGAAAAACTATTTACAATGTGGGATCAATGGGGTTGGCACAGAGTAACTTTTTACGGAGACTTGAAAAACCGAGTCTATGAACTCGCTGATGCAATAGGCTGGAAAGTTATTGAAGAGGCATAATTATTTCGTTGTTGCAAATCTAAAATAAGTTGTAACAAAACTACAACGCAAAATTGACGTAGCATTAAACGTTCTTTTTTTCCACTCGCCGATTGAATCTTTGCGCATTGATGATTGCCCTTTTATGTGTGCCGCGAGCAATTAATTCTTTCTGGTCTAATGCCTCAATGTGATAGGTTATTGAGTTGCCATCAACATAAATAACCTTAGCAATGCAAACGACCTTTTGTCCAATGGGTGTTGGCGCTAAATGTTTAATTTCAAGTTCAACACCAACAGAGGATTCGTCTGGTTCAAGCAATGGTTCAATTGCTAAACGCGCAGCCTGTTCAAGGTAGCCAACAAGCATAGGTGTAGAAAGAACAGCCGGCATTTTATCAGTATCGAACTTTATCGCATCTTCATTGCCAACTATAAATTCAACTTTCCCAGTTAATCCAATTTTGGGATTTTCTTTCATTATTCAATAATGGAATAAATTTTTGCTCAATAAACTACTTTGAGGAAACTGTTGCAGATGATGGCTCGCGTCTGGTTTGTCCCATTAATTCTGCTATATCGTTTGCAAAATCAGTTACATCTTGTTCCGTGATATCCCACGAACACATAAACCTGCAACCACCTTCCCCTATAAAGGTGTAGAACAACCACCCTCGGGAATGCAAATCATCTACAACAGATTGCGGGACTTCTACGAATACAGAATTCGCTTGTCGTGGAAATAGGATTTTGACACCGGGTATGCTTCTTAGTCTTGATTCAAGTAAGGCAGCCATTTTGTTTGAATGCCTGGCGTATTTTAACCATGCACCATCTTTTAACATTCCCACCCATTGAGCAGCAAGAAATCGCATTTTAGAAGACAACTGTCCAGCCTGTTTACATCTGTAATCAAATTCATAAGCAAGGTCTGTGTTGAAGAATACAACTGCCTCGCCAACAGCCATACCGTTTTTTGTTCCGCCAAGACATAACACATCCACACCGCATTGCCACGTAATTTCTTTCGGTGTAATATCAAGAGATGCTATTGCATTCGGAAGCCGAGTACCATCCATTTGAAGTCTTAAATCAAGCGATTTTGTCTTTGACCATATCGCCTTTAATTCATCCGGAGTGTAGACCGTGCCCACCTCAGTCGCCTCTGTTACGCTTACAACTCGCGGTTTTGGATAATGTATGTCGGTGCGTTTCTTAACCATTTTTTCGATACCAGCAGGGTCAATTTTGCCGTTTTCGCCGGATATTAGAAGAACCTTTGTGCCGTTGGAGAAAAATTCCGGAGCCCCGCATTCATCAGTTTCAATATGCGCAATTTCATGACACAAGATACTATGGTATGAATGACAACAAGAGGCAAGCGATAGCGAATTTGCAGCCGTGCCATTGAAGACAAAAAACACCTCGCAATTTGTCTCAAACACCTCGCGAATCATATCCGAAGCCCGAGCAGTCCATCTATCATTACCGTAACTTGATTCATGCCCGAAATTTGCCTCCCGAATCCCCTCTAATGCCTCAGGACATATACCCGCATAGTTATCACTCGCAAAATGACGTTTCTTTATATCTTGATGATTAAAATTCATATTTTATTAATATATTTTATATCGCTTACAATTCAATATGAATTTAGCCTGATGCCGTTCAGACATAAATAGAAATTTATTGATTTTTGTATTTGAAAAATTTATTGGAAGAACAAAAATAGAGGTATGACAATTTTTGAGAAAATCATTGCGCGGCAGATTCCTGCGGATATTGTTTATGAAGACGATTTAGTGGCGGCTTTTAGAGATATAAATCCACAAGCCCCTGCCCACATATTGATTGTTCCAAAAAAGCCAATCCCGAGAATTGATGTTGCAACGGAAGAGGACAAGTTGTTGTTAGGACATCTTCTGTTAAAGGCAAAAGAAGTAGCAAAAAAACTCGGGTTAACCGGCGGCTATAGAATTGTTATAAACAATGGCCCTGATGCAGGCGAGGCCGTGCCTCATCTTCATTTCCATATCATTGGCGGAAGAAAAATGGGGTGGCCACCGGGTTGATAATTTATTGTTACGTCCGACAATTCACTAAGAACGAATCATCGTTAAAATCATTTTGAAAGGCTTATCTGCCTTAACGGCGTGAGGTTCATTTGCTGGCATCAGAATTATTTCCCCAGCCTTCACTATGTTAGAAACGCCATTAATTGTAATCTCCCCTTCCCCATCTATGACTTGCACTAAGGCGTCAAACGGAGCCGTATGTTCGCTCAAACCCTGACCAGCATCAAATGCAAATAAAGTCACGGTTCCAGTCGGTTTTTTAACAATTTCACGACTCACAATTGAACCAGATTGATATTGAACTAAACCAGATACTTTAACCGGAACACCGGTCAAACCATCTTTACCTAAATTTGAATTTATATAATCTGTCATAACGATTAAATTTAGATTAATCGCGAAAACCTTGTTTTGACTTTAATCAAAACACCTTGATAAATTTGGTTTATTCAAAGTGGTTTAAACAAAATCGCATTTAATACAATCTGACTATAAATCGGATTTTGGAATTCTTTTACGCTATGTCCCGGCATTAAATAAATAATCAAACCTTTTTCAGCCTTTTTAAGCCAACCGCAATGGGATTGCATATAAGTTTTCCCGCTTTTTTTATCGGTATATTTAAAGCCCAGAAGCAATGTTTGATTTCCAATTAATCGATGGTTCAGATATACTTCGCTATCTGTAAGATGAAAACCGTGCAACTCTTTTTCATCATCGTTTACTCTGAATGAAATTTTATCGTTATATTTAATTTTATTGGTTGTGATAAAATGTTTCTCTGCAAGATTGACAACATCAAATTCAACGCCTTCAATCCATTTATACCCGCCCTTATCAACGTCGCCTTGTGGTAGTGATACTCCAAGAAATTTGAACCAATACTTATTTTTGCCCTTTCCTGAGCTAATTGAGTGATGAAGTGGGATAAGTTTGCCGCCTTTCAGGGTGTAATCAATTAGCGTCTTCTCGACTGATTCATTCAAGTTGCGATGTATATAGATAATAATTGCTGAAAAATTATCAAGATTTGTTGGCATTTCCGACTGCGTAACAATTTTGCATTCAATATTAGCGTTAGTTTTAACAAATTCAGAAAGCACTTTCATTGCGGGAATCTCGTCAGCAACAATCAATACATCCGCATTTAAGGTCAACAACAAAGATAACATTAGGACAACAGTAAGAATTATTTTCAAAAGTCTGGCTTTCATAATTTTCTTAAATACTAATTCATTCTTCTTGATTTGTGAAGTTTTTAAATAAAAGAGGAATCTTGCAATTGAATAATTTCTTGATTTAATTGTCTAAAATGGATAATAAATATAAACTAATAAAAATATCAGTAAAAACGTATGAAAAAACTATCAATTCTTAAAGGGATAATTGCAGGAAGCATACTTGCCCTGTCTATATCTGCGTACAGCACAGGATTTGCAGCTGATACAACCCAACAAAAAGAGGCTCCTAAAAAGAACCCTGATGTTATTTTTGTGCCAACACCAATGGATGCGGTGGAGAAAATGATCGAAATGGCTCAAATTAAAAAAGGCGATGTCCTTTATGACCTTGGATGCGGCGACGGAAGAATCGTGGTAACAGCAGCCAAAAAATATGGAATAAAGGCAGTCGGTATTGATATCGATCCGCAACGGGTTAAAGAATCTCTTGAAAACGTGAAAACTAATGGTGTAGAAAAACTTGTTAAAATCAAACAGGGCGACATATTTGAAGAAGATATAAGCGAGGCAACTGTCGTTACTCTATATTTACTTCCTGATTTGAATGTTAAGCTAATGCCGAAGTTGGCAAAGTTAAAAGCGGGCACAAGGATTATTTCGTACCAGTTTGATATGCGTGGCGCAAAACCCGCCGAAGTTATCCAATTAAAGGATAATGACAATGGATGGAGTCGCACAATTTATAAATGGGTAGTTCCGTGGGAAAAAGAATAATTTATCGCAACTATTACGTTGGGTAAATCCCGACGTTCCTGTCGGAAAAACCGAAAACTTCATTCCCGTTCCGAATTACCTCGTACCGTCAGCCATAGCCCGACGATTGCAATGATTATTCCCAGCGCGAACAATGTCCACGAATATTTGACGCTATGAAAACCGTACACTTGAATCTGATTACCATCTTTGATAAATGACCAAAACCATATACAGAAGCCTACGATTTGAGCCACAATCATACCAGAGCGCCAACGGACATTGAGTCGAAAATGCAATGCAATGCAGGCAACTATGAAATAGACGCTAATCAATACTGGCGCTAATACAGGTCCATACCACGGTTTTGGAATTAGAAACAGACAATCCCATTCCAGCCACGAGCCGGGCCAATTCGCCAGCCATTTTAACCCAACATAGTAGAAGATGTCCCAAAATCCGAACGCATAGAAGAAACAAGCAATACGCGACCGTAGATTGACACCAGCCAGCCATGCCACTGCGACTAGCATTACAAGAGTAGATGCTTCACGAATGATTTCGATATGAAACCGCTCTAATGGCGGCGCGGAAAGTACCCCTGCCCATTCCGACACAGGAAACAATCGCCTTAGGTAGATAACACAAATAGCCTCCAACAATCCCATTGCCACTGCAAACACTCCCAACCAGACCAACCGATTCCATACTGTTCTGTTATAATTTGTCATCAGGCAAACTCCGATATCTGTAATTTTGTTGAAAATTATTATACATTTTCACTATCATCCCATAACTGATAAAAATCAAATCCTGCCCCCCTGATTTTTCAGGGGTTTTTAATGCATTTTTAACAATCACTTTTAGAAATTTTTATCCCTTTTTTCCTCAATCATTAGTAAACAAATAACAATTGGATATATGGGTGGATATTTGTTGAATT
>JAKPVM010000251.1 GCA_029572555.1 Verrucomicrobiota bacterium
CACCGCCACCACCACCAGTACCGCCGGCACGACCACCACCACCACCACCGCCACCACCAGCAATTTCAACTAATGCATAAGAAGCGCCCATTCCGCCACCGCCACCACCGCCATAGCCACCACCGCCATAGCCGCCACCACCATAACCACCGCCACCATAACCACCGCCTCTGCGGCCACCGCCGTAGCCTCCACCGCCGTAGCCGCCACCACCGTAGCCGCCACCACCACTACCCCCAGCAGCAAAATAATCCAAAGTGACGTTTTGTAATCCTTGAACAAATGTATTCGCATCAACCTTGAATACCCTTGTATAAAGTGGTTCAGGTTCTTCAGCCTTGAAGGAAATAATTACAGCGTAATCTTCAATTGAATATTTGACTTTTGGGTTTGTAACTTTAGTCAATATTTCTAACACATCTGCTAAACGTAAATCGGACAGAGATGGATTTATTCTTACCTGGATATCATTTATATTAACAGGTTCAGGCGGAGGAAGTGGCATGCCTGTCGCAGGGTCAACCAAATTTGTGCCCTCTGGTTTCGGTGGATCAACATTGGCGCTCAATATAATATTTATGCCTTTCTTGTCAGGGTCGCGCTTTTTAGATTCATCAGAAAGGTTTTTCACCACATCTTCAAGTCTTAAACCGTCATAAAAAACTTCATTAAGAACTATTTTGTTTAATTTATCTTGAATAGCCTGACGACCAGCACTTGTATGCGGTTTGGTGCTACGGGCATAAGGATTTGGCACAGGCAACCGCTCACCAGTTCTCGGTTTTTCCCATATTTTTTCCACTTCAACAAGTCTTGCCGTAGCATCGTATTCGCGTTTCCTTGATTCCTGGGAGAATCTAGATTCATTTAGAAGGCGAAGGTAGTAATATGCAGTTTTACTCTCCGGATCAAGTTTGACAGCCTCTTTCAATTTAGCCTCGGCTTCATCAAGCCTTCCAACTTCCCACAATAGCCTTCCATCCTGAACAAGAACGGCGACTTTATCTTTTTGTTTTTCCACTTCTGGCAAAACTTTCTCTGTCATCTCGCGGCTCGGTGTTATTCGTTTTGTCTCGTCGATTAGTTGGTCGTTCTTTTTCTTCATTTCAATGACCTTGGGGTCATCCGGACTGACCTTTAAAGCCCGACTTATGTGGGCATCGGCTTCATAGTACTTTCCAGCCTTTTGATATTGTTCAGCAATTACGAGGCGAGTTCCTACGAGACCAGATATCACCTGTTGAGACTCCTGCTCAACACCGGCGCCGATCTTTGGCAAGATTGCATAAGCGTCTTCATACAATTGAACCGCTTTTTCAATCTCTCCTTTCTTATAAGTAGCTTGAGCATCGGCAAGCCTCTTTCTTAACAAGATTGTTTGTTCCTGTCGTCGGACCGCTTCTTGGGTGGCAATATCAGCCGGAGTTTGAGTATAGCCTACTTCAAAGGAGCAGACAAAAAACAGACAACCTACTCCTAATAATATTGGCTTCAATGCTTTCTTAATCATCTTTTTAGCAAACATAGTATTATTGCTGTTGTGTATATTTAATAATAAAGCGACGAGTTGACGACTCAGACATAAGGACAACTCCGTCCGGACGAATGTCCTCAATCCTGTAATCATCGCCGGCAAACGTTATTACATCATTTGTTCGTTTATTAGTAAAGACTGCATTTTCCATATCATAACGCATATCAGCTACATAAGTGCGCACTTCCTTATATGGCTTGTCTTTTGAAATTTCAATTTTTTTCTCTTCATTGGTTAGTTCAAGAACAAGCGCTTCGGGATTTGCCGGGTCGCCCTTTACTTCGTCAAGTTTAAAAAACTCTGTTTTTCTACTTGTTAAAGAAACATACCGTGTCCTTGTCTTTCTATCGGCTGGTCTAATGGCAGACTCGTCTGTAATCCCTATCATATATGAACTACTAGATGAACTTCCAGAAACCCTTTCTAGGCTTATTATAAAATACAATGGCGTAATTTTGGTAATTTTCAAAGCCTCCGGTCCCACCTGTTTTTCAGATACAACTTTCACAATCTGTCCATTTGCGTCAATCAACCACAGGACAGGAGCAAACAAATTATGTTCTCCGGATAATTTTATTACCGGATAATTTGTTATACCGGAAAGTGCCGCTAAAAATTCAGTCATATTAATCGGTGGATAATTTTTTGCTGACTTAATTAAACTATCACGATGTTCTTGAAGTTGCGTCCGTATAGATTCAATTCTTCCGGGTAACAATGCAAGTGCAATCGCCAATAGAGCCAAAATAACGCTCAAAATTACTTTTTCGTAATGTTTTCGTAAAAATTCCATCTCTAAAAAATTCCCTTAATTATTTACCCTACTTAAAATTGACCACATACACCAGCATACTTACCCTAAATGGGCGTTCATTAAATAAGGTAATAACTCCTGCACGGTTAGTTCTTATTGCCGAGGAGCCTACCAATGGCGGTGGCGCCGCATAGGACGGTGGTTGGTTTGGATTAAATCCACGACGCGGAACATTCCCACCGGGTTGGCGCGGTTGTCTCACTCCACCCGGAAAACGCTGAAAACCGGGTCTAATTGGAGGCATACCGGGAGTAAAACCGGGAAAACCGCCTGGCGGTGGAGCTCCGCCGGGTGGGGGCATCATAAAACCGCCGGATGGTTCAACATCTATCGCTTTAATTACAAATCCATAAGGCGAACGCATAAATCCTTCCATAACAGAAGTAAGTTCACCGCTGAAACAGCTAAAGATAATCTTGTATGGATGTGCGATCATAACAGCGTTTGTTATCGGTCCGTTTGCTATATAATGCGCAGATGATACATTTGGTTGCATATCTTCCACACAAGCCCGCGCACGCTGGATAAATTCCAGTCGGTTTATCTTTGCCGCAAATAAAATTTTAAGAATCTCGTCTACTTCTGCCAACTGCTGGGCAAGTGGTCGCACACTAAACGGAGAAAAGTTTATTCTCTTCATTAATTCATCAAAACTAAACGCATAATTATTCGTCATAATGGTAACACCGCGCGCTTTTGCTTCTTGATAAAAATTATAGATATTAGTATCAAGGCTGTTCCTCAACCCCTGAACATTGTTAATTTGCAATGGTGGAATCGGTCTAAAATACTTTTTGCATTGCTGGATATAATTGTTCAGATTTTTTTCATCAGTTTCAATTGCTCGCATGTTTTCAGCGCTAGGAAATATTGGCAACTCATACATCTCTTTTAACCTAACAGTGCATTCCTCAACCTGCGTTGTTAGTTCACTATCTTCAGAACTCTGCTCAAAATATTTTACAATTGCAACGGCTATCAGAATTACCGCAACCCCGCAGGCAGTCACAAAAAATAAATTTCTTTTAATCCATAACATAGTTTATAACAAAAGAGGTTTCTTTAGTTTTACATTTACTTCCGTCATAAAAGAATTTGTATCAGGCACCAACGTCCCTTTAAATACCGTTCCATTCGTCTCAAAAAGATTTGTTCTTAAATGAAGTCTTGATAAAAATGAATATGCCATTTTTGGATTTCCCGAAGGATCGTTTTTGGTCATATCTACACCGCGCACTGTCAAAATTATATTTGTAATTGCTGGCATATTTTCAATTGAAAATTGGCGAGGCGAAGTCGTCGATGAATAAGCCGAATCTGTGTTTCCAGAAGTCGTTTGTGGCGGTGGGGGCATTTCGGTCAACATCCTTTCTATCCAGATACCAGTATCTACTTTAAAATAATTCTTTCCCTCACTTTCAGTCTCGATTAAAGCACTTCTTAACTCCGGCAACAATGTCTGCCAGAAATTGCGTCCTTCGGTAATTGACTTTGCAAGAAGCGCACCTTGTTTTGTTTCTTCAAGCCTTCTTAATCCCCGTTCTAATCGGTCTTTGTTTTGGTTTAGTGGCGTATATCTTGATTCAAGATAATCCAGTTCTGCCCTCTTAACTTCCAGAACCCTGCCTTCCACAAAAAGAAAACTAAAAAATCCTAAAACTATACTATAAAGGGCAGCAATAATGTATGGCTTTTTTTGACTAAATTCTTGTCTCTTTAAATAACTTGGCGGCAATAGGTTCACTTCAATTGGGCAATGTGCCAGGTTTCTTAATGCAAGCCCATTAACCTCACCGAATGTATGTGCTACCTTGGCGAGCTCCTCAAGGTTTATCGAGGGGTCAATTTCTATACTTTTAAATGGATTAAAGTATTCAACCGGAAGATTCAATTTTTCAGCAAAAAATTGAGCTGTGTATGGCATTGTTGAACCACCGCCGGAAAGGAACAATTTTATTGGCGGCATTCCACCCTGTTGCTGGCGATAGAATTGAATGGTTTGATTTACTTGAATATGCAAACGGGTCATCACTTGACGGGCTATTTTCGAAATAGCAGCAGCCTGCGGGTCATCAGGCTCTTCATAAGCACCACCAAGACTTACAAACCCCTTCTCAATCTTTATCTTCTCAGCCACAGCAATTGGCAGTCGAGATTCATTTGCAAATTCTTGCGTAATTAGATTCATTCCAATGTTTATGTTTCTTGCAAAAAACTTTTCTTTTTCAAAAAACATCAAATTGCTTGTTTTTGCCCCAATGTCCAGCAACATTGTGCAACCGTCAAGGTCAGGATAGTTAAACCTGAACGAATTGCTCAATGTCGCCGTCGACACATCAACAATCTGCGGAATCAGCCCTATTTTCTCAATATCATGAAAGAGATTTTCAATCACATCGGATTTTATCGCAACCAGGAGAACTTCAAATTCACCAGTTGAAGATGTGCCCACAATCTGATAATCCCACACCACTTCTTCAAGCGGAAACGGGACATTTTGTTGAGCCTCAAATTGAACGATTTGTGTAATTTTAGTTGAATCAACCGGCGGAAGTTTTACGAATTTTGTAAAGACATTAAATCCGGGGGCGCAAATATTAACCTTTTTTGAAGAAAATTGATTATTTGAAAAAATATCCTCCAGAGCTTTTAAAAAAGCTCCACTGCGTGAGGATTCAAACGATCCTTCCATCCCGAGGGATTTTAAAGCATATTTCTTTAAGCGCAAACCACCGGACTCATTAGATTCAAACTCCGCCACTTTCAGCGTGCTTGCGCCACAATCCATCGTTAAAAATGATTTTGACTTAAACATCCGTATCGTCAAATAACTCCATCATTGTGTTATCTAAATTTTCTTATAATAAAAGAAGAACAATAGCAATACAAAACATTAATTTACTATTAATAGTCAAACTTTACAGCAATTTTTGTTCCCATTAAAACAAAATTTTTTATTCAATCATCTAATATTTAGAAACCAAATTAATAATGTTCTCTAAAAATTCATAAATTAAGTCGGTAGACTATAAGTTTTTTCTAAAAAATTCAATTGTTTTTAATAAACCTTCTTCAAGCGGAACTTGCGGTTCCCACCCCAGTCTCTTTCTTGCTCTGGATATATCCGGTCGCCTTTGCCGGGGGTCGTCTGGTAAAGGCGGTTTAAAAACAATCTTGCTGTGTGAACCTGTAAGTTGAATAACTTTTTTTGCAAATTCAAGGATTGTTATTTCTTGTGGATTTCCAATGTTGACCGGCAACAACTCCTCACTCATCATCAATTTATAAATCCCATCTATCAGGTCAGATACATAGCAAAAACTGCGGGTTTGGTTGCCATCACCTTGAACCGCAATCGGTTTATTCTTCAATGCCCGGGTTATAAATGATGGCACTACTCTGCCATCGTTCATTCGCATCCTCGGTCCGTAAGTGTTAAAAATTCGTGCAATTCGCGTTTTAAGATTATGTTGGCGGTGGTAAGCCATAGTAATTGCCTCGCCAAACCGTTTAGCCTCATCATAACAACCACGTAATCCAATTGGATTCACGTTTCCCCAGTAATCTTCTCGCTGTGGGTGAACAAGTGGGTCGCCATATACCTCAGATGTTGAGGCAAGTAAAAAGAGCGCACCCTTTTTCCGCGCAAGCCCCAATGCCTTGTGAGTTCCAAGTGATCCTACCTTTAACGTCTGTATCGGCAATTCCAGATAATCCACAGGACTTGCCGGTGAGGCAAAATGCCATACATAATCGACTGGTTCATCTATAAAAATGTATTCTGTTACATCTTGTTTTATAAAACGAAAATCTTCGTTACCAGCTAAGTGCGCTATGTTATTGATATTTCCGGTAATAAGATTATCTAACACAATTACTCTATGCCCTTTATTGAGCAGCAAATCAACAAGATTAGAACCGAGAAATCCAGCACCGCCGCTCACAACCGAGACAGGTTTAGACTTTTGTCTATTGTTTGATTTTTTGTTGTTCATACTGGTCAATCAAAAATTTTATTTTGCCCCCTTACCTGCTAACACAACAGGTATAGTTTTTAAAAGAATTTTCAAATCCAACCATAAAGACCAATTATCTATATATTCAAGGTCAAGCCTGACCCATTCTTTAAAGTCTGTGACCTCGCTTCTGCCGCTAATTTGCCATAGACAGGTCAATCCCGGCTTAACACTCAATCGCCGTCTATACGCAAAATCATCAAATCGTTTTACTTCATCAACCGGGAGTGGACGCGGTCCAACAAGGCTCATCTCGCCTCTCATAACGTTGATTAATTGCGGTAATTCATCAAGACTGAACTTTCTTAAAATTCGTCCAACTGGCGTCACCCTCGGGTCATCGCTCAACTTAAAAACAGGTCCGCTCATCTCGTTTAACACTTCCAGTTCGTGCTTGAGCTGTTCGGCATCTGTTCTCATTGACCGAAACTTATACATCACAAAGGGCTTCCCATTTAACCCGCATCGCAATTGTTTGAAAAAAACAGGTCCCGGAGACGTGAGTTTAATTAGAATTGAAACAATAATAAAAAGCGGAAATGTCAAAATCAACAACACAAGTGCGCCCAGATAATCAATCAATTGTTTTGCCAGAACTTGCCACGACGCCGGCGGTGTAAAGTGATAAACAAGCATAGGTATGCCAAAAATTTCGTCAATGGCAGTTCGTGAATTTTCAACCTTAAAAAAATCTGCAACAAGCCACGCCTCGACTCCTTCGGTTGCGCAAGCCTTTACAGCCTTTTCAACTAATTCATAATAGATATGGCGCGCATTAAAAATTACGCAGTTCGGTGAAAATTCATGCACCATATTCACAAGATCGTCTACACCTTGACGGTTCAAATCAATTTCAGACACTACCTTCAGGCTAAACCTCTCCCCTTTCCTTAACCGCTCTTTTAACATCTTAATATCTTCTGGTGCGCCAGCAAGAATAGCCCGTTGCTGAACTTGTTCAATGCCGAACCGCGAAAGATAAACAATCCGTAGAAATTCTTCTTTTAAAAAGACAAGCAGAAAACTAATTGGACAAAACAGGAAAAATACCGAACGTGCAAGTTGTTCTCGTGCAATGAACAATGTAAAAATCATAATGGCGCTCATAATCAAGCTCGTCCTCACCAGAGGTATAACAATTTGTCGGCGAGTAGATAAAAGAGGACGATTATAAAACCCCTGTAAATCCAGGATAATAGGCGTAAGCGGTAAGATAACTATATACAACCAGAGAAAATCGGAGAATGGATATATTTCAGGACGACCAAATGTCCACGTTGCCCGAAGAAAATGTGCCACATATAAGGCAACCGCAAAAAGCCCGGCATCGGCAATCTGATGCAGCCGTTTCCGCAATTGTCTATGTCTTCCCAACATAATTAATTTGCCTTTGGCACAAGTTGATATTCAGGTAATGACTCTCTAATAAAAACCTTCATTCGCTCAAACACAGCATCTTCTTCACCCGGCGAGCAAGTTGAAAAATAGATTATATAAGCCCACCGCTCAATCTCACCTTTCAAAATCCGATGCGCCGCCACAGACCACATCCGGTTCTTGTGCTCTGCTGTCATCTTGTCTGGCGCAACAAACCAGTATAAAAAAACACCTCGCCGTAAAGTTTTCTCTCCATTTTGTCCTACCAGATAGCCACTCAATGTCAATTTCATTGCAGGCAATTGATACGGAAATGGCTTATCCATCGGAATTAAGACCTGTTCGGACTTATCAATTCGCCAACCTGTGCCCTCCAAACAATACTGCGGTTTATGGATGCTTGTCCTATCTGCCCCCATCAAGACAACCATATTCACAATCTCAAACCCGTCAGATGACCGATAAAGCCTCCTGCCATAAATTGTATCCTTTGGCAATGTTTCAAACTCTGCTTTTTCCACAGGAATTAATATTGATGAATAATCCAACACCTTTTCCGGCAGATAAACCCTGTTCGTCCGGACAGTAAAAACCTTTTTTTCAGTTGCGCTTGAATCAACGCCGGGCATCGGCTCAGCCACCACCTTTACAGGCGTCTGGCTCAAACGTTGATTCTCCTGCAAATATCCAAGCAACACCCCAGCCCCAATCATTAAAAAGATTGCAATTGCGGACAAAATATAAAGATTTTTCTTGCCTTCAAACATCTAAACTATTTCAAGTTCTCCTTTCTTTTTATTTCATCTCCGAGCCAGTATGTTAAAATCCAGAACCCAATAAGAGCCGGTAGATATGGCAGCAAACTAAAAATTGAACTACTATGGACACTTGCGCCGGCTTCCTGACCGGCAAGTTCAGCCGCAAAAATTATAGCTAACAACCTTAATACATTTCCCGCAACTGCAAGCGGCAACGCCGAGATTACAAGCAAAACCTTCTTCCATATCGATTTAAAAAATATAAAACCACAACAAAGCGATAGAACAAATATGGCGGTCAGACTTCGTATCCCGCCACAGGCTGGCGCAACCTCATACTGATAACGACCCGAAGAATCAAATATCAACGTCCCCTGTTGAATAATATCAAGCCCAAACAACCCGCTTGCGATTTTTACGCTCAATGTTGTTGACCAAACTCGAAGCGGAAAGGCTATAACATCAGAAGCGCCGCTAAGCGGAATGCAAAACAAAAATAACGCAAAAATAAACAATGTCTCTTTCATCCAAACCCTACCCCAGAGAAGCCCAGTAATCCCATACACACCGAGGAAAAAAGCAACGATTGAAATCCGCGTCTGCTGAACAAGAAACCCGCAGATATGCAACAGAACCGCAAAACCAATTGCCACAACACCTAACCACGAAGGCTTTTTCTCAATTGCCTTTAAATCATCAAACCGCCAATACAATAGCCCTATCACAATTAATGGAATAAACCATCCAAGGGCATCTTCACCGTCTAACAATGCGCCTAAACCGTGCCCCCTTACTGACTGCGACATCACCTCATACCACCAGACAAATAGCGAATGCGACTTAATATAACCGAGAGTAGAATTACCCGTCAGATGAAACAACGTAGCCCACAAAACCAACAACCCAAACCCAATACCTAAAAATGGAAACCCCGCACCGCAGGTTGTTACGCCTGAAGACAACACTGAACCCTTTGTTCCAGACTCCGCATTCGCACTCATTTAGAACTTTACATACTAACACCAAACCATCATACAAATCAATACTCTATAATATTAAGTTATAAACAATCTTTGAATTACTTACAATAGGATAAAATGAGACCTGCTAATTTATTAAATATCATTACTAACCACACACAGGTAGAATTCTACTTTTTGATGGTTAAATTATTTGCGCGACAGTCTTTTTACTCCAACACCTGAATCTTTATATTTTTAAATTCTACTTTCATTTTCAATCCGGGATGGATTTGGAGACCGATTGGAGCGGGGTTAGAATATTTGGGATTCGTGTATTCGGATACTTTTACGCCGTTGCACCAGACTGTGAACGTGTCGCCTTTTGCTTGCAAACGGATTGTGTTCCAGTCGTTTGGTTTTAATACTTTTTCAATATCTTTAGCCCTACCGGCTTCGGGGTAGCGTTCCTGACCGCCTGTATAAAAAGAACAAGTCAAATCTTTTTTTAGGCTGCGTGATACTCCGATTTGCATCTGCAATTCGGGTTTGCGAACCATAAAACCGCTGTCAATTTCGCCCCCCCACCGAACATCTGCTTCAAATATAAAGTCTTTATAGCTCTGTTCGGTGTAGAGCATACTGCCTTTTAATTTTTCATCATTTTCCCCAATCAATATCCCATTTTCTACACGCCAGAATGGATTGGGGTTCGGGACTTTCCATCCAGTTAAATCTTTGCCGTTAAATAGAGATACAAATTCTCCGCCGTTGAGGACTGTCAAGAAAAACAGGCAGACAATTTGACATACAACAGACTTTATTTTGTATGCTTTCATAGTTGAGAAAAGAATTATCTTTATACCGTCTGATGTCAAATGTTTTTTTGAAATCAGGCGCAACAATTCAAGAGTAAATAAGCGCCAAAAATAGGCTATTAAGAAGTCTTATTATCCGACTTTTTTTAACCTTGCAATTCGTTCTTCAAGTGGCGGGTGAGTGGCAAATAACCGTAATAGACCGCCCTGTTTTCCGGAGATTTTAAATGCCTGAAAAGATGCCTCTTCTTTAGTGGCCGATGATTCTATGTTTCTCTGGTAAAATTGCTGCAAAGATTCAAGGGCGCTAATCATCTTTAAGCGACCAGCCAGTTCTGCTCCGCCAGCATCTGCCCTGAATTCACGCCACCGCGAGAACCAGCAAACAATAATTGCGCCAAACAAAGAGAAAACAAATTGGAAAAGCATTACAAACAGGAAATAAATTAGACCACCGCCTCTGTCGTCGTCGGAACGACTCATTGCGCGAGAAACAACGAAGGCAACCACGCGGGCAAGAAACATTACAAAGGCGTTAATAACGCCTTGAACGAGCGTCATCGTGACCATATCGCCATTGGTTATATGCGAAATTTCGTGTGCAAGAACGCCTTCAATTTCTTCACGGCGCATATTTCGCAAAAGCCCTGTGGATACGGCTACGAGCGAACGGGAACGTGTCGGACCGGTCGCAAATGCGTTGACTTCGTCGGATTCGTAAATCCCCACTTCCGGCATAGTTTCAATGCCTGATTTTCTAGCTAATGAATGAACGATTTGAACAAGTTCCCGCAATGCTGGATCGCCGACATTTGGCGGAATTACGTGAACACCCATTAACCATTTTGCCATTATTCTTGATAGCGCAAGGGATATAAATGCCCCCACCATACCCCAGATAAGGCAAACTACAAGCAACTGCGTATACATCCCCTCCGGGAGTTTGTTATGGACACCGAGCAGTCCTAAAACTATCCCGATGGTCATCACAACCAGAATATTGACCGCAACAAATAGAAATACACGTTTTGCTATGTTAAACATTTTCATATCTCAATAAATCAATTCATCTAAAAATGCACAGCATTGGGCTGATTGTCAAATTTAAACCGAAATTACCAATTGATTGTTCTCATTATTACGAATAAATTTTGCACGATTCTATTAGACCGCATTTTCTTAATTACTTTTCTATTTGTCCATTTTGATTATTTTTTGTAAGTTAAGGTATCTTTAGAGGTATTTATGACAAAAGAACAATTATTTAAAAGATATCAAACATATTGTGTTAAAAATGATGAAATAGGTGTCTCTGTGGATTTTAGCCGAATCTGTTTTACAGATGAATTTATGGATAAAACGAGGCTAAAAATCCAGCGAGCGCTTAAATTTATGGCGCAACTGGAAAAGGGCGACATCGCTAACCCATCAGAAAATAGGATGGTGGGACATTACTGGTTAAGAAATCCTGATATAGCCCCGGATAGGTCTATCGCCGCTGAAATTAGCGATACCGTCAATAAGGTTAAGCAGTTCGCCGCAAAGATACATAATGGTGAAATTTTGAGTTCCACAGGAAAACCGTTTAAAAACCTTCTCGTTATGGGTATTGGCGGGTCAATTCTCGGACCACAGTTTGTTTCAAATGCTCTGGGCAACCCGGTAAGCGATAAAATGAAGGTCTATTTTATCGATAATACCGACCCCGATGGATATGAGAGGATATTACATCTGCTTGATAATCAATTAGATACAACTTTGTGCGTTGTAATTTCTAAATCCGGAAAGACTATTGAGACCCGCAATGCAATGCTTGAAGTGGAAAACCGTTTTAAGTCAAACAATCTCCCGTTTGCAAAGCATTCTGTGGCTACAACACAGATGGTTGAGGATAAGAGCGATTTATTTAAAAAGGCTAAAAATGAAGGTTGGTTAGAGGTATTCCCAATGTGGGACTGGGTAGGCGGCAGGACGAGTGAAACCTCCGCCGTGGGGTTGTTACCCGCTGCGCTGCAAGGCTTTAACATAGATAGGTTGCTGGAAGGCGCGATGGTTTGTGATGAGTGGACCCGTTCAAAAGAGGCAAAAACAAACCCTGCCGCAATGCTTGCCTTGATGTGGTTTTACACAGGCAAAGGCAAAGGTGAAAAGAATATGGTCATCTTGCCATACAAAGACCGTCTCGAACTCTTCTCCCGCTATTTACAACAACTTGTGATGGAATCGCTTGGAAAGGAATATAATCTTGCGGGGCGGCTTGTAAATCAAGGGATAACCGTCTACGGAAATAAAGGTTCAACCGACCAACACGCTTATATTCAACAACTTAGGGATGGCAGAAACGACTTTTTTGTAACATTCATTGAAGTATTAAAGGATAGAGATGAGGAGGAGTTTTATGTGGAAAATGATGTTACGAGCGGCGATTATTTGACCGGGTTTTATTTAGGAACAAGGCAGGCATTGATTGAAAAAGGGCGTGAATCAATTACTATAACGTTAAAGCAGGTCTGTCCTTGCACTGTCGGGGCTTTAATTGCCCTTTTTGAACGGGCAGTCGGCCTATATGCACACCTGATTAATATTAATGCTTATGACCAGCCAGGCGTTGAAGCAGGTAAGAAGGCAGCAGCAGAGATAATTAACCTGCAAAAAAGAATCACCGGCTTCTTAACCGCAAATCCTGAAAAACCATTTACGGTTGTCGAAATCGCTGAAGGTATAGTCTCAGCAGAAGAAAAATCAAATGGAGTTAAACCAGAAGATTTGCAAGAGAACGTCTATCATATCTGTTCTCATCTCTCTGCAAATAAGCAACGGAAGATTGAAAGGACGGATTCAGTCATTTTAAGCGCTACCGCTTTCAAATATTCCGAGTATATTATATAGATGTTCGTTTATCCGAAGAATTACGATGTGATAGTTGTGGGCGGCGGGCATGCGGGGATTGAAGCCTCGTTAGCCGCCGCCCGTATTGGCTGCCAGACTTTGTTGCTGACAATAAACCTTGATACAATTGGTCAAATGTCCTGCAATCCGGCAATTGGCGGACTTGCAAAAGGACATTTAGCAAGAGAAATCGATGCAATGGGCGGAGCAACAGGGATGGCGGCTGATATGACAGGTTTGCAATTCAGGATGCTCAATACCAAAAAAGGACCTTCTGTATGGGCTCCAAGGGCGCAATGCGATAAAAAGGCATATCAATTTTATATGAAATGGCTACTGGAACGGCAGCCAAACCTTGATTTAAAACAGGGTCAGGTTCAGAGCATTTTAGTAAAAGATGGCAAGGTTTATGGTGTTGAGACAAATTTAGGGATTCAATATTTAGGGAAGACTGTAATCATCACGACAGGGACTTTTCTGGGCGGTTTGATACATATAGGATTTAATAAGATACAAGGGGGTAGGGCAGGGGAAACGGCAGCAATTGGTCTATCGGCATCATTAAAAGAAGCGGGTTTGGAAATTGGGAGATTGAAGACAGGTACACCGCCAAGACTTTTAAGGCATACAATTGATTTTAGCAAAACAACCAGCCAGCCCGGCGATGAACCAATCCCCTACTTTACTTATTGGAAAGATGAATTGTTCCACGTGGAACAAAATGGTTCACACCCCAAATTCCATAGTTGCTCAAATAATAAATATCCACCCGGTTCAATCCTTGACAGAGTAGGTGGTCAAACCCCTTGTTATATTACTTATACAACTCAAAAAACCACAGAGATAATTCGGGCAAATCTTGATAAATCTCCACTTTATTCCGGGGTCATCGAAGGTATCGGCACAAGATATTGTCCATCTATTGAAGATAAGATTGTTAAATTTCCTCATAAAGAGCGTCAACAACTCTTTCTTGAACCAGAAGGGATAACCACCGAAGAGATTTACGTAAACGGTTTCTCAACAAGCCTCCCTTATGATGTGCAAATCCAGATGGTTCATACAATCATAGGCTGCGAAAACGCCGAAATGATGCGACCTGCTTATGCAATAGAATACGATTTTGTATTTCCCGATCAACTCCTCCCTTCGTTGGAAACAAAGGTCTGTGAAAATCTTTATCTTGCAGGGCAGATAAACGGGACTTCCGGCTACGAAGAGGCTGGCGCTCAGGGGCTGATGGCAGGAATTAATGCCGCTCTACGGATTCAAGGCAAACCGCCAATAGTTTTGGGTAGGGACGAGGCTTATACTGGCGTCTTAATTGATGACCTTGTAACAAAGGGTACTACTGAACCTTACAGGATGTTCACTTCGCGCGCCGAATACCGCCTTTTATTAAGACAGGATAATGCTGATTTAAGACTTTCCGAAATTGGATATAATGTCGGTTTGCTACCTTATCGACTTTACAAAAAGGTTATTGAGAAGCGTGAGGCAATTTCAAAGGAACTTGAACGGTTGAAAAACACTCGTGTGGGCACTCAAACTCTTGAACAGATTTTACGCCGACCTCAAATTAAATATAGCGACCTCCCTTTAAAAAACGAATCCCTTGACGAGGAGGTAATCAAACAGGTCGAGATTGAAATTAAATACGCCGGTTATATTGTGCGCATTGAAGATGAGGTCGAACGGTTCCAGTCCTTAGAATCCAAGCAGATACCTGTGGGTTTTGATTATTTAAAAGTGCCAAGTTTGAGAATGGAAGCCCGACAAAAACTGACAAAGATCCGTCCAGCAACAATAGGTCAAGCCGCGAGAATATCCGGCGTTTCTCCTGCCGATATAAGTATCCTGCTGGTCTGGCTAAAAAAAGGGGCTGAGACCAATATTCAAGAGTCAGGTATTATTGACGAAGATGAATCCGAGGCGGCTAAAGAGGATTCAGAGGAATAGTCATAATATTTTTCCTACATCACTAACTTGCGGTGTGGTCTCAATTCCGGTTAGTTTTACGAATACTCTTGATGAAGCCGCAAAACCAAATACAGCTGTTACAAACACTACCGTCCCTACCCGGGTTTTAAAATTGGAGTCTTCTGCCTTTTCAGTGTCCGGTATGTTATTCTTTTGTCTCTTTGCCGGTTCTATAGAAAAGACGGCATCTATACCCATTGGCGAAGATGCACCTGGAAATCCATATTTTGCCCGTAATTTTTTCCGAACCTCCTGTAAAAGCCTATCGTTATATACTTCTGATAAATCCGCAATTTTAACCATTGTAGGGTCAATTTTACCGCCAGCAGCACCAGTCATTATTAATGGGATTCCTCGTTTCTTACATTTATCAGCAAGCAGACATTTCTTTGACGGGCTATCCATAGCGTCAATTACATAACTATAATTTTCATATAAAATTTCATCTGCATTTGAATAAGTAAAAAACGAATGAATCTGTTTAACTATACAATATGGATTTATTCTCAAAATTCGTTCTGCCATTGATTGAACCTTTGTTTTGTTGAAGTCGCCATCAAGTGAATGGATTTGTCTATTGACATTGGTCTTGGAAACGACGTCAAAGTCAACAATAGTGATACGCCCTACTCCGCATCTTGCGAGAGCCTCGGCAACCCATGAACCGACGCCGCCGAGTCCGATTAGGCAAACATTGGCATTTGAAAGGATATTGATTTTATCCATTCCGATTAAGCTAATGACGCCGCTAAATCTCTCATTATAATCGTTCATAAATAACAATCCCGCATATTATTTATTCTAATATTATATATTAGTATATCTTATATATGCTCTCTATATTAATATCAACTAATAAACCAGACACTTGAATCAAATATAAAAATATTTTGCCCGATTATCTACCTATCATTTTTAGTCCAAAAATTATAGATGACTTTTTACAATTTCTGAATAAGATAAGTTATATGAAAACAGTTATTAAAACATTTCCGATATTAATTTTATTGTCTATCTCTTCTTTTATAACCATTTGCGCTGAATTTGATATTCGCGACGATGCCGCCTTTAGAAAACTCATCTCGCCTGACGCAAAGTTAGAAAAACTCGCTGGCGGTATGCGGTTCACAGAAGGACCTGTCTGGGTCAACGCAGATGGCGGATTCCTTATTTTTAGCGATATTCCGGCAAATCAATTAAAGAAATGGAGCAAAAGCGGCAGCTTAACGACCTTCAGGGAACCGAGTAATAACGCAAATGGGAATACAGTGGATAGGCAAGGACGACTTGTTACTGTGGAACACAGCGGCAGAAGGGTTACTTTGACCGAAAATGATGGTGTAGTTAAAACCATTGTTGATTCTTACAATGGGAAAAAGTTTAATTCTCCAAACGATGTGGTAGTAAAATCTGATGGCACAATCTGGTTCACAGACCCGCCTTACGGAATAAAGATAGAAGAGAGCGAACTAAAAACAAATTTTGTTTTTTGTTATAATCCGAAAAACAAAGAGTTAAAGGTTGTGGCATCCGATTTTGATAGACCTAATGGATTGTGTTTCTCGCCTGAGGAAAAATTACTTTATATTGCAGACTCAGGGAAACCGCGTCATATCCGTGTTTTTGAGGTAACTCCTGATAACGCCCTGAAAAATGGCAGGGTATTTTGCAAGATTGATAAGGGCGGCCCTGATGGAATTCGCTGCGATAGCAATGGCAATATTTGGTCAAGCGCAGGCGACGGCGTCCATATCTTTGCGCCTGATGGAAAGTTAATTGGGAAAATCCTCTGCCCTGAAACGCCGTCGAATCTTTGCTTTGGCGGTGATGATGGCAAAACATTGTTCATTACGGCGCGAACTTCGTTGTATGCAATCAAGACCCTTGTTACTGGCGCAGTGAAATAAAATTTTATGCGAATATCAAAATATACGATTTATGCCATAGTGGCATTTGCTACAAATATTTTTTTTAACGCCAATGCAGATGATTATCTAAAACGGAATATTCCGTCGCCACTTCCAGAACATCCGGGAAATGTGTTTCTTGAAGGCGAAATTGTCCGAATCAAATTGCCTGATGGAGTGTGGCGATTGTTAGATTATAATAATAAGGTTCTTTTTCAGGCAAAACCGGAAAACGGAATTACTGAATTAGGGAAATTGCCAACGGGATTTTATCGTCTGTCTCGTCCGGGTGATACTAACTGGATTTCGCTTGCAGTGTTGGAGCAACTGAAAAAACCGACCCCGCTTACATCGCCGATTTGCCTTGATGTTGCGATGGCGTGGTTTTATCCCGAAGAACAAATGCCGTTAGCTGCAAACCTTTGCGCCCTTGCCGGGGTAAATTGGTCTCGGGACAGATTGAATTGGGCAGAGGTTGAACCACAGAAAGGAAAGTTTATAGAAAAAACGCGCTATGACAGTTCGGCATATTGTCAGACTGCTGCTGGATTGCAGGTTCTTCAGGTCAACCATATCTCGCCTAAATGGGCATCGGAAAACACACATCGCTTTCCACCTGATTTGAGAGATGCCTACCAATTCTATCTTGAAATGGCTAAACAATGGCGTGGCTATGTGATGGCTTTTGAACCCTGGAATGAGGCAGATATACCGAATTTTGGCGGACATACAGGCGCAGAAATGGCGTCCTTCCAGAAGGCAACTTACCTTGCATTGAAAAAAGGAAACCCGAAAATCATCGCTTGCCTGAATGTCTTTGCCGTTCACAACAAGGCGCAATTAGAAGACCTTGCAGACAATCAGACTGCCCCTTATTTTGACACTTATAACTTTCATCATTACGAACCATTTGATAATTATCCCATACTTTATGGAGACCATCGGGCAGTTTCAGCAGGCAAACCGCTCTGGGTTACAGAAGCAGCGCTGCCGGTGAAATGGTCCGGCGATGAAAAATTAAAAGAACTTTCCGATGAAGATTTAAAACTCCAATCTGAACGGGTAGTAAAAACCTTTGCCTGTTCTTTGAACGAAGGTTCTGCGGCGACATTTTATTTTCTGCTCCCGCATTATGTCGAAGGTCAGGTTCAGTTCGGTCTTTTGAGGAAAGATTTGACGCCGCGTCCGGGGTATGTTGCGCTTGCGGCCTGCGGCAGATTACTTGCCGACGCAAAGCCAATAGGTCGTTGGCAATATGAAAATCCCGATTTAAGGGCTTTCCTATTTGATTCAAAACCCGATGGAACGCGCAGAAATGTCCTCGTGATTTGGAGCGCAAAAAATAATATTGATGTAACATTGCCGTCAAAATCAGTCGAGATTTACGACCATTTAGGACGCAACATCTCATTAGAAAATATAAGACAACACGGTGATAAAAATTCCACGTATTATTCAATCAATATTTCAACG
>JAKPVM010000260.1 GCA_029572555.1 Verrucomicrobiota bacterium
CTCACCGCCGAAAGAAACATATTGCTCTTCGGCAGGTTCAGATGATGAAATTTCTTCTGAATAAGACATCGTGATTATTTTTATATTGTGAATTGAGGTGGAAATCAAGAAGCGATATTTTATTGTGACAAAGCTGGTTTATGCTTGCAGCTTGAGCCGTAATATTTTAAATTTCGTGAATTTCAGGATTCAATCTGCAAGATTGAACCCGCACAAACCCGCAAAAGGACCCGCACAAGATTTCAGCTTTTGACAGCGAGAATGCGCCTGCTGACCATTTCAGTTGCAAAACCGAGAACATCTTTTTTTATCTCATAGGCAGGAGCGGAAAATTCCTCCGCCAGTTCCCCGGCGATCTGATCCAGGGATTTTGCGCCATCGAGTTTTTTCCAGATGGCCTTGCCGGTTTCATTGAGCGTGTAGAGTTCATCATCCGTATCACCGATTCCCGCGACCAGCGGCACGATAATCATATCGCCTTCAATCTCCCGCGCCACGATGTCTTCCGACGGCAGGCAGATGGTATTTTCGGTTACTTGAATATCCATAAAAATAGTCCTTTATAATAAATCTTAATTTGGCGAATCAATAACACATAATTGATTGGGATTCAAAGCGTAAGTGGCAGGGAAGATTTAAGATGGGCGTGGAGTTGCTGGTTCAAACTTGCAGCTTGAACCTTCAGGATTCAATCTGCAAGATTGAACCCGCTCAACGAGTTTCGCTTAACTCCCTGTATTATTGTAACAATTGGCACTGTTTTTACATTGCACATCTGCTCCAACAACAGCAGGTCCTTTGATGCCTTTACGTTTACATGTGAGCAAGACGTCTTCTTCTGGTTTGCTCCTTACAATAACCAGCATAGTAGGCTTAATCCAATTTCTCGATGTCATAAGTCTTATGGGGGATGTTCTTAACTTATTCTGTTCCCTTTTCCTTTCCAAGATTTGTTTTATCTTCTAGGCAAGACGGGTCAAATCTTTATTCTTGACACCTAACCACATCTTAATGATTAGCGATACTTAATACTTATTTTATTAATTGTCAATCCCTCAAAAGAGGGATTTTCCAAAGCTGGTCCCAAAGATGGTTCAAGCTTGTAGCTTGAACCATATATTTTAATAATTCGTGTATTTCAGGGTTCAATCTGCAAGATTGAACCAGCACAACGACTAAGAGGGTGGAGGAGGCTACGATGTAGCGGATCTAAAACAGTCTCTCTTGTTTCCGTTTAAGCAATCGGTTGATTTTTGATGCCTTGTCCCATTGCCTTTACATGCGGCTAAAATCATTTCCTCAGATTTCGTTCGGCATATCACTATTAACTTTGGTTTTACCCATTTATTATAATTCATGTCTCAATTTCGTTCGTTTTGTAATCGTTTTTTTAAATATATCATTTATTTTTTTTCAATAATAGTTTTTTATTGAAGCAAGAACAATCATCTATGAACCTTCAGTCTTTAGTGAGCCAAGCTGAAAGCAAGCGAAGCGCAACTTGAAGCGTAAGGCGAACTATCCCAGGTGCATAGTGCCGTGGGACAGTCTAATGATCTGGTTGGACTGCACCCCTGCGGTTAGACAGACGGGATTAGAGCAGTCGGCACGGTTTTTTGGTTTTTATAAAACAGTTCTTCAAACTCTACCGGCGGTCTGTATCCCAGCGAGGAATGCAGACGTTTATGGTTGTACACATCT
>JAKPVM010000272.1 GCA_029572555.1 Verrucomicrobiota bacterium
CCCTGTGATAAATCCGCGTTTATCACCGTTTTTAAATATTTGCGAAAATTTGCGAGAAATTTTCATATTACCTGCTTTCACAGATTAACGAAGCTGTTTATATTATTGTGTCCATTCAACAAATATCCACCCATATATCCAATTGTTATTTATTTGCTAATGATTGATGGAAAAAGGAATTAAAATTTCTAAAAGTGAAAAATGCGTTAAAAAACCCTGAAAAATCAGGGGGTAAGGTTTGATTTTTATCAGTTATGGGATAATAGTGAATATTTTTTAAAGTTTCGGTGTCAAATTAAGTGAGGGCAATTATGAAAATGATTTCAAATAATTCTGATGCGCCTGAAAAACCAAGGCAAACCCTAAAACCACATTTAGTATCAATAATTTGCCTCATTGTTGGAGTTCTCTCTGGTGCGCTAATTATCCATAGCATTTATAAAGCCAGCGAGAACAAACGCGTCGCAAAAACACGTGTCGAAATTGCAAGGTTATTCGAAAAATTTATTGGAGATGCAGAATATAGTTTGGGAAAAGTTCTGCCTCAAATTACAAGTTTGGAGTCGGATATTTCAAACTTTCAGTATATTCAAAAACCAGAAGATATTAAATCCGGACCATACCGCGCAAGATTGGCAAAAATCGGCACAATCCTGAATGAAGTGAATGATGTTTTAGACAGAACAGCAAGAGATACGGAACGATTGGTTGAAAAGCAAAAAGTCGTATTGCCAGACGTCTTTACAATTGAACAACTTGATAGAATATCAAAACTGAAAAAGTTGTATTCTGATCTCTCGCAAAATCTACAGTTCTTAGAAATGCAAATTGAAATGGTAGAACAACTCCGAAATCAATTGGAAGTGGTAGAAACAAAGCAACAAAACCAGATGTTAATTGAAGAAATCAGAAATGTAGTAAAAGAAATTGATAACCTTCAAAGGAATCAAAATGAACTAATTATGCAGGTCAAATCAAATAAGCCTGAAACCGAAAAGCGAGATAATAGTGAGATTCTGGCATTTGCTAAAATGCAAACCGATATGGCTCAAACAATGGTTCTGGCAAATGCTATTCAAAGTGTCAATTATTGCCCGTCTCCATATTATCCAAATTACGAACCGCCTCTGGTAATCGGCACAGATTATAGAGCTGTTGGAGAACGACGGAGGGGTTTCTTTGGACCTTATCCAGGATACCGGATTTATCCTGTTTCATACTATCCACATTATGTTCGCTATTATCCAGGTTATCAAGTCCATCGTTATGGTTCTTATACAGTTTATGATATCGGAGGGTGCATCAGATAATTCACTTCCAAATTTAATAGATATAGCAAAATAAAAGACACAATCTTTACGGGGAAAGATTATAAACCGATTTGATTATAGGACGAACAATACTTTCTTATTTGAATTACAAATTCCGGATTTGTGCCGCAACAACCGCCAATAAATCCTGCGCCTGCATTTATCAAATCTGGAACATATCTTACAAACTCTTCCGGTGTTGTTTTATACACTGCCTTTCCATCAACCACAGTTGGTAATCCTGCATTTGGCTTAATCCATACCTGTCTTAAAGAAGCATTGTGAAGTCTTTTACAAATATTTAAAAAGGTCTCAATCCCCTGCCCGCAGTTTGAACCCACAATGTCAACTCCCGCATCCAGTAATTTTTCCGCACATTCTTCGGGCGTATTTCCCATCATCGTCCTATCTTTTGCTTTGCCAGAATCAAAAACCATACAGGCAACTAATGGCAGCCCTGTTGTTTTTGCTGCTTTAACGGCTATTACAGCCTCCTCAATGTCGGACATAGTCTCAATAACAATCCCATCTGCCCCAGCTTCCACAATTGTCTGAGCCTGTTCTTTAAACACCTTAAACAACTCGTCTTCTGTTACATCCCCGCTCATTAGTAACTTTCCTGATGGTCCAATTGACGCAAAAACATAGGCTTTACCATTGGCGGCTGATTTTGAAATTTCGACACCGCGTTGATTAATCTCCTTAACTTTACTTGAAAATTCTTGTGACTCTGATAAACGGATTTTGTTAGCTCCGAATGTATTTGTTAAGATTATATTGCTACCGGCATCAATATAAGATTTTGCGACTTCATATACTTTTTCGGGATGATTTAGATTCCATATATCAGGGATTTCGCCCGGTTCAAGTCCTTTATTTTGTAATTGTGTGCCCCATGCGCCATCCAAAACAATCGGCGACTTACTTAATAGATTTTTTAAAAATTCGTTCACTGTTGAAATCTTAGCAACAATCTATCAGGCTTAACCGACGCAATCACACAACAATTAAGCAGCAAGAAGTTTTCTTGCCAGCGAAACTGCCCCGGGCGCATTTTCGCTATAACCATCGGCGCCAACATCGTCCGCAAACTTCTCGGTTATCGGCGCGCCGCCAACAAGAACTTTAACCTTTTGCCTTAAACCTGCATCTTTAAGAGCGTCAATCGTTGTCTTCATAGCAGGCATTGTTGTTGTAAGAAGAGCCGACATTGCCACTATGTTCGCATCCATATTTTTTACGGCATCAACAAACTTTTCCGGAGAAACATTAACACCAAGGTCAATCACCTCAAATCCACCACCTTCAAGCATTGCTGCTACAAGGTTCTTTCCAATGTCGTGAAGGTCACCCTTAACAGTGCCAATTACAACACGTCCAGCAGCCTTTACACCACCAGAAGCGAGTTTAGGCCTTAAAAGTTCAAGACAAGATTTCATTGCTCGGGCGGATAAAAGCAGTTCTGGAACAAAATACTCATTGCAATCAAACCTTTGCCCGACTTCATTCATAGCCGGAACCATATAATCGTGGACAATCCTGACGGGATCTATGCCTTGTGAAAGTGCTTTTTCAGTAATAGCACGGGCAGATTGGGCATCGCCACCAATTATCGCTTCGCTTAATTTTTTGAGGTCTTCCATAATGTTTTTTAGATTATTTAAAGATTCCTATGTTTTGCAAGCGAAAAACTTTAAAAATTAATAATTATGCGTCTGTTGCACAAATGAATTTAACCATAAATAAACAAAGGATTTACAGTATATTTTTATTTAACAAGGATAGACAGGATATACAGGATAGAGCAGAGAGTAGGAGATGGTTATAGGAACAGTAGACGGATAGATAAAAATCCGCAATCGGGGGTGATAGGATTATAGCAAAACGATACAAATACATTATAAAATCCATAGTAATGGATTACAGAACTATTGGATTATTATTATCAACGGTTGGTATTAAATTGTTGATCTATCACCTCTACGAGGTTCTATCCCTATTTTATGCTACAATCCTTTCACTTCTTAGGAAGTTTTAATGTGGTGTCAGCATTCTTGCTGACAATTTTAGTAATTGGGAGCAAGGATGCTCCCACCACCCTATAAAATAAGCCTTTGGTTGGCTTATGATTATCCTGTAAATCCTGTATATCCTTGTTAATTCTTTTGTTCTTTTTCCTATCCTGTATATCTTTGTTGGTTGTTAGTATTTGTGCAACAGGCTTTTAGATTAAAAAATATTTCCACCTACTGCTGCCTCAAACATTGCGATAACGTTCTCTGGCGGTGTATTTGCCTGGATGTTATGGATTGTTGTAAAAACAAAACCGCCATTTTTTGAAAATATTTCTATTCGTTCCACCGCTTCTTTTTTCACTTCATCAGCAGTTCCAAACGGCAATGTATATTGAGTGTTTACACCTCCACCCCAGAACACAATTCTATCACCATATTTTTGTTTTAACTTTTGCGGTTCCATCCCCGCTGCTGAACATTGAACCGGATTTATTATATCAATACCGCATTCAATGAAGTCTTCCATTAACATTTCAATTGAGCCACAGGAATGATAAAACGTTTTCCAATCGGTATGAGTGTGAATCCAATCATTTATCTTTTTGTAAAATGGTTTCCATAAATTTCTGAAAAGGGTCTGCGAAATTAATGGTCCTCGTTGAGAACCAAAATCAGTGCCACTCACTACTATCACATCTATTTTGTCCCCGACAGCCTGACGATATAACTTCAAATTCTCTATGCCAATTTCTGTCTGTATCTCAAAAATTCCGTGAATATAATCAGGTTTTTCAATCAGCATTTCATACCATCTTTGCGGATCGCGAATACCGTGGGGTTCTCGAATCGACATACCCGGCACCTGTGCAATGTCACCTAACCCACCTTGCCACCAACAACCAACAATTGATTTATCGCTATTTTTGTAGTAATAGTCCGCTGTTGTTTGAAGATAATTTAATTCCTCATCGTTATAAAGTCTTACTTGCTCTTCTGCAAACAAACGGGGATCAAGATTTTCCTCTGCATTGGGTTGTTGACGCACAATTGCGTCAAAATAAAATCCATCTTTCGGCATTCTTGCGCTTGGGGCAGCGGTTAAATCACCACCGGGATGCATCAATAAATCACCAGTAGAATCAATAGTAACGTTGAAACACTCGCTAACCAAT
This sequence comes from Verrucomicrobiota bacterium, assembly GCA_029572555.1. Classification (GTDB taxonomy): domain Bacteria; phylum Verrucomicrobiota; class Verrucomicrobiia; order Limisphaerales; family JAKPVM01; genus JAKPVM01. The sequence goes on from JAKPVM010000272.1 coordinate 4,498, forward strand.
AAATCTGTACCATCGAAGAATTTAAAAGGTTTCCAGCCACTATTAGGAAAACCAAACATAGTTGAAGGCAATTGAAGCCCAATGGTATCAACACCTAATATTTTTAACACATCAGGCTCAATTTCAGCAAGCATCTGCATTGGTTCAACAACCTTGACTGGTTGTTTTTTTAAACCAAGAGTATCTCTTAACCTTGAATAAGTTGTAGCGTGAATTCCGGTGACAGGAGTGCTTCCTAAATCAATTGGTACCTTGTCAGGAGTTCTATGATTTATCGCAGCGCGTACTCTTTCTCGAGATGTCATTGAAGTCATATAAGAATTAGAAGGCAAAACATCTTTATTAAACAAGAAAAAAAATCCCCGCCACGGCCGTGTGACAACTGTACCTCTGAACATTTTAAGTACAGGTGGGTGCCCGATCAGCCGCTTTCAACTTCCAGTTAAGGCATGTTGGCCACGACCGAAGTAGAGGCCCCTTATTAATCAACTACGGTTCAAGGTCTTAGTCTTTAATCACGAACCGGGCAGGGAAATTTGTTATTTTCTCAAAGAGCTTTTTTACTTTTAGTTCTAATGATAATTTATTACCGATTTAAATGTTTTTCAAGAAAAAACATCCTAACTTTTTACATTTTTGAAATTTATTGTAATATAAATAGTAATTTTTATGAACAAACTAAAAGATAAAGTATTTCTCGTTGGCGCCGGTCCGGGAGATACAGGACTTTTGACATTACGCGCAGTGGAAGTTCTAAATCTCGCTGATGTTATAATTTATGACGCGCTTGTTAATCCTGCTGTCCTTAATTATGCAAAAACCGGAGCCCAAATAATACCTGCTGGGAAAACCATCGATGAAATTAACTCATTGATATTAAAACATATCGTTGAAGGTAAAACAGTCGTCAGGTTAATAAATGGTGACCCATTTACATTCGGTCGCGGAGAGGAAGAAGCCTTGTTTTTAGCCAAAAACAATATCCCGTTTGAAATAATTCCCGGTATATCAAGCCTTCAAGCCGCACCTGCTTACGCTGGAATACCAGTCACTTACGGGTTAAATAACAACGTTCTGATATTGGCAAGCGATTTAGTTTCTTCCGAAAACAATCCATCTGCATTGGACTTTTCTAATTTTGCTAATGTGCAAGGAACAAAAGTATTTCTAACAGAAAACACAAAAATTAATCAAATTGTAAACGACCTTTTGAAAGGCGGAATGTTGTCTGAAACACCAGTTGCAATAATACAATCCGGAACACTTGAAAACCAAAAAACATTGACCGGGACATTATCGACTATTGCCGATATTGTAAAAGAAAACGGAATAAATCCCCCGATTGTTATGGTAATTGGAGAAGTTGTTAAATTACGGGAGAAATTGAACTGGTTTGAAACACGACCTTTATTCGGACAACGAATCGTAATAACAAGGGCAAAAAATCAATCTGCTAATCTTAAAAATCTGCTCAAAGAACGTGGCGCCGATGTTCTTGAAGTTCCCACAATCAAAATTGTTCCGCCTGAAAACAAAGAAGACCTTATCGATGCCTTGCTCGGTTTGAATGAATACGATTGGATTGTTTTCACAAGTCCAAACGGAGTAACGGCATTTTTTGAACACTTTTTTAAACAGTTTGAGGATATTCGCGATGTTGGCGGGACGAGAATTGCCGCAATAGGAATAGGAACTGCGGAAAAACTAAAAGAATATCATCTGAAAGTTGACCTTATGCCGGAAGAATCACTTGCCGCGAATATAGCAAAAGTCTTTGCCGAATATCATAGTATAGAAAATTTAAGAATATGTCTGATACGCGCAGAAGTGTCAAACCAAGAACTCCCAAAAGCATTAGAAGAATTAGGCGCTATTGTTGATGATATAGCCTGTTATAGAACCCTCGCAGAAACAGAAGATACCAACGGAGATGCTAACAGACTTATGAATGAAGGCGCTGATTGGATTTTATTTACAAGCGGTTCAACAGTTGAAAACTTTCATATTCGCTTCAAATTGCCTGAGTTATTAAAAAAGTTTAAAAATATTAAATTAGCCGCAATTGGACCGGAAACAGCTAAAATAATTGAAAAATTTGGTTTGAAACCCACTGTAGTATCCCCGGTACATAACGTCAATGGGCTGGTTGACGCGATTCAAGAGTATATTTTAAAATCCCGCTAACGGCTCAAATTTAATAACTTAACACCGGCTTGAATCCAGAATGGAATTGTTATCAGACCCAAAATCGAAGTTGATATTATAACCCGCAACGCCGTCTTTACATCTCCTCCATAATACTTTGTTAACACAATTGGAAGTACTGCGGATGGCATTGCCGCCTGTAACGTTATTACTGCCTTTAATTCTTTTGAACACGGAAGAACATATCCAATTAATAGAAAAATTAATGGGAGAATTAATAGACGTAAAATGGAGGAACTAATAATTATAGGTTTCCCGTCATTTGGTTTAAATTCTTCAAGATAATCATCAATTGTGGCACCGATTAAAATTACACCAATGGGTATTGAACAATTCCCGAGCATATTTATTGATATTGATAAAAACTTCGGGATCCAATTTTCTGCGCCCATAAAGTTTAACAATACAGAAAAAATAATTGAAACAAGAGGAACGTTTATAACATTACGAAAGCTAAACCTCTCACCCTTTTCAGTCAAAAGTGCGACGCCAATAGTCCATAATGCTATATCAACGCCTAAATTATGAATGAACAATACACCGGCGGTCTCTTTGTTGAATAAATACAATGCAAGAGGCAATGGCACATAACCATAATTATATATGCCAACGGTGAGTGCGAAAGTTCCTTTTACCTTGTTGTCTTTTAACTTTAATAGTCTGCAAGTAATAAGGGCGAGCATTACCCCGATGGCAACGGTTGAATATCCAACAATCGGAGCAATTAAAAGATTTGAAGGATTATGAAGAGCTTTGTTACCAACAATTGAGTCGAATGCAAGACAAGGAGATAAAACATTAATTGATAGTTTTAATAAACTTGAGTCTGCTTCGGCAGTCAAAATAGAATAACGACGCATCAATAACCCACAAATAGCAAGAACAAATATTGGGGCAACTGCTTGAAGAACTATATGTATCGAAATCAAGGTAGTAGACAAATAAATTTAAACCAGCAAGTGAACTCAATGGTCTGAATATCCCGCAACAATTTTACAAATGGGTCTGATGGTTTCAATTTTGACGCCTTGCTAACTTCTTCTAAAAATTCCAACGGAAGCCATCCATCGTTCTTGACAAATCTGTCAAGAAGTTGTGTCTCGTCTTTCTCGGTTAAATAAGTCCTTACTTCCTTCGTAATATTAGAAATAACAATATGACACATATCTAAATGACGAAACCAGAAACGGGAATTATAAATATCTCCCTCTCTTCTGTGAATCATTGCGTGAATATATATAAAATCTGTTGTCCTTTCTTCATCAGCAATGTGATGTGACAATTCCATATAATCATGCCATAACAACAGCAAACATTTTGTTTGTCTTTCAGACCATTCGGGCAGGACTCGTGCGTGCCATAATTTATGTAATTCTGTATCAATAGTTTCAGAATCCAGCCTATCCGCGCGGGCTTTTGAATCAAGACCGGGCACTGAAACGTCGGGCCTGATTAACTTTAAAAGTTCCTCATTTACACCTTTGAACCAATCGTTCATAAAAATTATAATCTTAAACCAAATATAAAGCTTAATACTAAAATCAAATTTCTTTAAATTCTATATTTAATTTCATATAATTAAACTATAAAACTTTTTTAATATATATAACATAAATCTGTGAATAAAGAATCTTTAAAATATTATAAAAGACCTGGATTTTTAAAAATCATAAAAGAGTTCATTAGAATTAACCGTATTAAAGATACCCCACTGGCGCCTATTCACTTAGCGACTTGCTGGTTGCGTTTACAGTTTTCTCTTAAGAAAAACAAATCCCCGTTTACGGAAAGAATTGATAAAATAAGATTATATACACCCAGTCATTATGACTTTATAGAACTATTTGATGAAATCTTTTTGGTAAATGCCTATTATATTGATATTTCTGAAAAGATCCCTGTAATAATAGATTGCGGAGGAAACTGCGGTTTTGCCACCATTTATTTTAAACTATTTTCCCCTGAAGCAAAAATTATTACCTTTGAACCAAATCCCGAAGTTTTTAAATTATTAAGAAAAAATATCGAGACAAACAATTTTAAAAATGTAGAACTTGTAGACGCCGCTTGTGGAAAAGAAAATTCTGAAATCAACTTTTTTATAAACGAAGGCTATTCTCTTGCGAGTAGTACCTTGCTTAAGAATTCCACAAATACAATAAAAGTTAAACAAATCTGTTTGTCCGATTATATAAACAGTGAAATTAGCTTATTGAAACTTGATGTCGAAGGGGCAGAATTTGATGTAATTAAGAATTTAATTACAACTAACAAATTAAGATTGGTAAAAAGGCTCGCTATTGAATATCACCACCGATTATTCAG
>JAKPVM010000283.1 GCA_029572555.1 Verrucomicrobiota bacterium
TTCTATTTATCAAATTATAAACTGCGCCACACTTTGAACAGACCCGCCTTGCTTGAAGTCGTTCAATAATTGCCTGAATAGGCATTGTTAAATTAATTACAGTATCAAGTTTTATTTCAAATTCTGCCAACATTTGTTCTAATGCCTTTGCCTGATGTATTGTCCTTGGAAAACCATCAAGCACAAATCCGAGAGGACATTTAAAACATTGTGAGCGGTCTTTTATGATGTTTATCACGATGTCATCAGGTATAAGCTGCCCCTCCAACATATGTTTGATAGCCTCTTTCATTTTATTGTCTATTCGGTCTTGCGGTAGGTGTTGGATTTTTCGGAAAAGGTCCCCTGTGGCGATATGGCAAACTCCAAGTTTTTCAGTTAATACATCAGCAAGAGAACCTTTGCCGACACCCGGCGCCCCCAGTATTATAAACCGATATATACGTCCCGATGGCTTTGGCACAAATGAACATTCATACCCTTTACCATTAATCCATGCAGATTTATCACATTTCATAGTTTTTATATTGTTAATATTCCGGTTCGAAAACCATCAGTTTGTTATCCTTTCTAATAGTTAGTCGGTCAGGTTCAACCTCAATCTCCTTACTGATGTTGCCGCCACCCCAGGACGCCGTATAGGAACCCGGACCGGTCTTTTCCCATGTACCCTTAAAAACCTGCATATTATTTCTTTTATCGGTTATTCTCAAAATTATTTGTTTGTCAACAAGCGCTGTAATACGGGCATCTTGTATGTTTGTTGAGTAAGAACGTTCTATGAACAATGCTTGAACTCGAGTCATTTTAGGTGTTGATTTTCTTATCTGATAAAGCGTGTTTTTTAAATTAAATAACCAGTTTCCAAGTATCATTTCAGGGAATTTATCGGTCTGTCCGGTGTGCAAATAATTTGTGAAATCTTTTAAATCGATTTTGAATATTTCAGCGGTAAGCGTTGAATTAGTTATGATTGCCTTAATTTTTGCCTCTGAAAATATTGCTTGAATAGGTTCACGTTTTTTGAACTTTTCCACCAAACCCTCGTCTTTCAGTATATCTTGGAATTCTGGTTTTTCACACAATGCCATAATCGGAGGGTATTTTCCCGCCCTTTCCCAGAGTTGTGGATTGTGGTATAGGATAGCGATTGCATCGCTCCACGCATAATACTTTGGCGGAGCAGGGTCAAGAGCCGCCGCAACCTTGTTCATCTTTGTTTTGTCGAGGTCTTCGTAAAATTTTACAAGCATCTTAAACATTCCACTATCCTGGTCTCCTGATGAGAGTTGATATGCCGGGTATCCAAGCGTGTAACCGGCTACACAGATAATTAAAAAATATATCAGGGCGTTAATCATTGAAACGCAGATACCGAGCCTTTCATTTACCCGGTCCCATAATACTTTTACAAAATCTGGAACCCTATGCTTGAAGTATGCTTCAACCTTGTTACTGACTATCGTTGCCACTGCAGAAGAAACAATAGAAGCGACCAAAATTATTATTAATGGCGAAATTGTCCAAAGGATTAATGGATTATAAATTTTTGCAATGCGGAAGATAGGATAAAGCAGGGTAGAAAATGGCATTGCTATTGCGCATCCAATTAAAAGTCCTAATCCTAATATCGCCATTTTTACAACGCCATGAGTGTAGCCAAATATTGCTAACAAAATCATCAGCGCTACCGCTATTATCCACACTATCATAAATTTCCTCTTTTTTACATTTAATTTTAATAATAATAAAGTTTAATCAGATAAATTAATTTGAAAAGAGAAAATAAATTTTTTATATCCCATTTTTGGCGCCGCGTTATATCCCGTTTTTATTTTAATTTTATCCTGTTTGTAACTTTTTCTCTGACTGCGGTTCAATTTATTCTGAAACTATGAAAAGTGAAATTGGAAATATGAAAATGGTTAAAGAAATAAATTCAACCGACTTCGTTAAAGAAGTGCTAAATGCTGATATGCCTGTGGTGGTAGATTTTTACGCCACATGGTGTGGTCCTTGCAAGATGTTAAGCCCGGTTCTGGAAAAACTGGCGGCTGAATTCAACGGAAAAGCAAAATTTGTCAAAGTCAATGTTGATGATGCCGCTGAACTTGCCGCAACTTATAGCATAAGCGGTGTGCCGACATTGATTTTATTTAATGGTGGCAAGATCGCCGATACAACGGTCGGTTTTTCTACGGAAGGTTCGCTTCGTTCAATGATAACGAGAGTTGTTGAACAGAACGGGAAGTCTTCTTCCACCGGTGATTGTTGTTGCTGTGGAATGTAAAAAAGTTGGAGGCTAATATGACAACGTTAAAAGCTACGAGAATAATTGCGGGCACATTGGTGATAATCGGTACAGCCCTTGCTTACTGGGTAAGTCCCTGGTGGCATTTATTACCCGTGTTTGTTGGGTTCAATTTAATCCAGTCATCATTTACTGGATATTGCCCAGCAGGGGGTGTTCTACGAAAATTTGGTATTGGCAAAGACGGAGAAAAATGCTGTCTGCGATAAGCGATAACCATAATTTTTTATGGAACTACTCCGGGGCGCTGCAATTATTTTGCTGATAGTGTTCAAGTGGCATCTGCCAATGAATCTCTATTTAGTGGCGTAGCGCCCTTTAAATTTTTCTCAAAAATAATATATTCGCAACGTCATTATTAATTGCATTTAAAGGTAGTGAATCATCTTTGTTTCATTGGCATTTAAAAAGAGAGGAGGCGTCTTATCTAATTGATTGTTCTGGGAGTTCTTTTTTAATCCCTTCGTCAATTGGCATAACATCTTTTTTTAATCCGGTTTGTTTCATTAGCCGTTTTAATTCCTTTTGCAAGTCTTTTAACACATCAGCGAGTTGTGGTTCATTGATTAAATTATGTCGTTCTTCGGGATCATTTTTAAGGTTATATAATTCTGCAAGGTGGCGGTCAGGAGTTCCATCGCCGTGTGGATAATGCATATATTTCCAATCATCGGTTCTCACACCGCGAACGTTTGGCGTATATGGGAACTGTTTTTCGTAATTATATTCGTAGAAGAATGACTTTCTCCAGTCTGGATCTCCCTGTTGAACGAGTTTTTTGAAGGATTTTCCGTGTATGTTTTTTAGTGGCTTTGCATTGCACAAATCAAGAATTGATGGTGCAATATCCACCGTAAGGACCATCTCTTGAATCACCTTTGGATTGTCTATGGAAATGAGTCCCGGATAGCGAACGATTATCGGTATGCGGATACTTGGTTCGTGCATAGTCCGTTTATCGACCATTCCGTGTTCGCCGTTTAATAAACCGTTATCACCCATAAACATAAAGATAGTATTATCAAGTTGCCCGAGTTCCTTTAGCGTGAAATATAAAGCCCCGACGCTATCGTCAACTGACAAGATAGTACTCCAGTATGCGCGGGTCATAGCGGCGAAGTCTTTCACTGCTTCGGATGATGTATCAGGGAATTTTTTCCTCCATTCAAAGAGGGGGCCATAGATTCCGTGCCACGTTGTCAGCCTGTCTTTTATCCATTGTGGCTTGCCTTCTAAATTAAAGGCAGTATCGGGATATTTGATTTCCACATTATTAAAGACATTTGAATATTTTGGTTCAGGGATGTAGAAACTGTGTGGTGCCTTATGCCCGAGCATTAAGAGGAATGGTTTATTATGTGGTTGTTTTAACCAATTTATGGCAAGGTCATTAACAATGTGCGTGTAATAACCTTTTAATACTTGTCTAACGCCGTTGACATTGAACTCTGTGTCGTAATATTTTCCCTGTCCTTTATGTGTCACAAAATAGTCAAAGCCGGGTCGTTTTTCATCATTGTTCTCTCCCATGTGCCACTTGCCGATGTATGCGGTTTCGTATCCTTCGTTATGGAGACGTTGTGGAAAACTTGTAATATTTGAGGGAAACTCAGTGAAGTTATCCATCACTTTATGAGTGTGCGCATATAACCCGCTTAATATTGAAGCACGGCTTGGAGAACATAGAGAGGTTGTGCAAAAGGCATTTGCAAACCTTACGCCTTCATTTGCAAGCCTATCAATATTGGGTGTTTTAAGATACGGATGTCCGGCGCAACTCATACAATCCCAGCGCAAATCATCGCATAAAACAAACACGAGATTTGGTCTACGAAGATTTTGCGCTGCCTCCGTGTTTGGCAAAAACAAAAGGGCAATTAATATTATAGGTAGAAAAAACAATAAGATTTTTTTCATATTTTAGACTACTTCAATCTTTTGATTGAAATATTTCTAAACATTACCGGGTCGTTGTGTCCTGCAAAGCCGAAATATCCTGATGTCCTGTTTTTGCCGGGATGCGCCGAGTTATTCATATATTCATTTACTTTGGAAAGGTCGCAATCAAGAATCACAGTGCCATTTAGTTCTACTTTAATTTTTGAGCCAACAACAGTGACCTCTTGATAATTCCATTCGCCGACTGGACGTTGATAGCCACGATGCGCTGCAACCATTCCATAAGCAGAGCCGTGATATTGTCTTGGGTCAAGTTTTGCATAGTTAGGTGAGGTGTTATCAAGAACCTGAAGTTCGCACATACCGACATAAGCAGTATCTCCTTCGCCGGGGTATCGGATAGCCAGTCCGTTATTGCCACCGGCTGGAAGTTTAATTTCAAGCCTTACAATAAAGTCAGAGTATTCTTCTTTTGTGTAAATTGTGCCGCCTTTTCCTTTTTTACAAACAATGGATCCATCTCGGACTTCATAATTATCTGTTGGACCAGCCCAGCCTTCAAAATCTTTTCCATTAAAAATTGGAACAAAACCTTCATCTGAACCTCGCAAAAGTCTATTTGCTTCTGATTGGTCTATTTCTCTAACAAAAATATTTCGCCATCTTATTTCGCCGCCGTGGGTTTGAAGCTGAATTGGTCCCTCTGGCGGTATGGGAAGCTTTTTATTGAAATAGTTTTCCATTATAGCATTGTTTACGACCAATTTATCATTAAGATAAACGGTGGTTCGGCTTCCGAGTTGAATAATACGGAAATGATTCCATTCGCCAAACGGTTTGTCAGCAAATACAAGCGGATCTTTTCCGGGAGAACCGGGCGAGTTATTCCATAATCCGCCTGAACCTTTGTCTGAACCAATGCTAAATTTACCTTTGTCCGTGTAATCCCAGATTTGGACTTGTGGACAGCCTTTCAAATATATTCCACTATCTGCTTTAGGTACTGTTTTATAATCAACCAACAATTCAAAATCTCTGAAATTTTGTTCAGTGGTTAAATAAAGTCCATTCCCATCATTAACAAGTTCGCCATTTTCCAATTTCCAATGTTTTGCAATATCAGAAAGGCTAGATTCCTTTTTCTTTTTCAGTTCATCAGGGGGCAAAGCCATCCATTTGCGCGGGTCTTCAGTTCCGGCCCCCCACCATCCTGTTAAATCTTTACCATTGAACAGCGCCTTAAAACCCGGTGGTGGTTCATTAATTGCGCCATAGACATTGGCAGAAATAATAACTACAAATAACAACGAACTAATATTACATGCTAATTTTTTCATAAAGAATTTTCTAAATTATTATTTAAGACTTTTCAATCAAATCTTTTACATTTTGACGCTATTAAGTTTTTCTTTATTTATAAAAATTATTCTGATAAATTTTTAATGTTCAATTAAAAGTTTAAAAATTAATTATTATGAAAACACAAGAGAATATTCTTCGAGTGAACCACTCAAACGGATGTTGCTGTCATTGTGCGACTCCATCGTCTCATTGTCACATTCAATCCATTAACAGGAGGAAGTTTTTATATACATTTGGTGTTACAGCAGCGGCAACCGCGTTGTCATATAAATTAGGAGAGTCTGTTATATATGCAGAGGATAATGAAAGGCAGATGCTCGTAATTAAAAAAGAATTAGTTGTCCAACCGGTTCTAACTTATGACCTGCCACAGAGACGCGATGCAACAAGCTGGCGAAATTGGGGTGGAATTCAGACCGAAGAACAGGCAAAGGCAGAACAACAACGGATTAACGAAGAACTTCAAAAACTATCAAAACAAGCAAATTTTAAAATTAAATTTCTGCCCGTTGAACCTATAAGGAGTATTGAAAAGGCTCAAAATCTCGTTAAAGGTGATTTCGACGTTCTATTACTTTATGCTGCTGGTGGCTGGGTAAATTTGCTTGAGGCATTGACTTCTACGGAGAAATGGAATGTTATGTTTTTACGACACGACCCCGGTCCGGTCTATTTATGGTATGAAATCGTGCATAATCGGTTTTTCCGAAAGACTGTGGATGAAATTACTCAGGCAGGCTGGACTGTTGATGATGTTGTTATTGACAATACGTCGGAACTTTTATGGCGATTTCGCGCCTTATATGGGTTGAAAAATTCAATGAATAAAAAGATTGTATGTATCGGAGGATCAGGAGGTTGGGGTAGAGGCGGTGCCGATGCACCAGCGAAAGCAAAGGAAATCTGGAAAATGGAGTTAGTAGACTATCCATATAAAGAACTTTCTAAGAAACTCGAATCGGCGTACAAAGATTCTAATCTGGTTAAAAAATATACAGATGAGGCTGGTAGGTATTTAAGGCAGAGGGGGATAAAATTGAGGACAGATAGAGGCTTTGTGGATAGGGCGTTTGTCCTGGATGCTGTTTTTAGGGACTTGATGGCTCAGGAAAAAACAGATGCTATGACAATAAATGCCTGTATGGGAACGATAATGGCAGTTTCAAAAACCACTGCTTGTCTACCGCTGTCTTTGATTAATGATGATGATGGGCTTGCATTTTGCGAATCTGATTTTGTCGTGATCCCGTCAGGTGTTTTGCTTCATTATATCTCTGGATTACCTGTATTTTTGAACGACCCTACCTATCCACACGACGATATGATAACTCTTGCTCATTGTACTGCGCCAAGAAAAATGGATGGAAAACATTATGAACCGACCTTGGTTTTAACACATTTTGAATCAGATTATGGCGCAGCGCCTAAGGTTGAGATGCGCATTGGACAACAGTGCACCTGTTTAATACCTGATTTTGGTGGCAGACGGTGGGTTGGATTAAGCGGAAAAATCGTAAAGAATCCATTTCTTGATATTTGTCGTTCGCAGATTGATGTTAAAATTGATGGCGATCAATCTGAATTGATGCAAAAAATGCCGGGTTTTCATTGGATGCTTTGTTATAATGATTATATGAGAGAAGTCCAGTATGCACTTCAAAAGATAGGGGTTAATTTTTTAAATTTAAGTTCAAAGCAAAAGGCGTAAAATGATTAAATTATGGATACTTCGGTAGCGTCGGTCCACGATTATTCAATAATTGAATAATAAATTAGAGTTTTGGGCTTGCTTGCGTCCAGGTAGATTGGTTTTATATTGTATAATAGCAGAACGGCTGAAAAATGGTGAACTTGTCTAATATTCGGTGTGATTTAAAAACGTAAGTACCGGAATTAAATGGTTGAAATTTGGGCTGAATTTTTCAGACGAAATATAAAAATAGATTACAGTTATGAGTATACGTTTAATGAGATTAATAGTGATTGTATCAGGAATGGCTTTTTTAACAGCCTGCCAGACAAGCACGCCAAAAGCCTCAAAAACAAGCCCGGATATAAAGGCGCCAACCCAGGCTGAACAACAAAGTCTGAACGATACAAAACCAAAATACAGCGCCGAATATGACAAGGAGTTTAAGGAAATATTTTCGATTGCATCAAAGAACAGATGGGATGAGGCAATGGATAAGGTGACAATCCTTGAACAAAAAGCGCCTACCGATGATAACGTTCAACGGTTGAAAAGTTGGGTCGAGAAACAACGTAAGCAGTATTTAGAAGCCAATATTGAGGACAAAATCCGTCAAATTGACGCTGGAAATTCTTCGTTTAATCCCAATCCAATCGAACTTTTTACGGAATCCAAAGACCGAGGTTTGCCACCCAGAAAAGATGTCCGCGACGCTATTCAGAAGATTGAAGCAGAACCGTATATTCCGGAATCGTTCGGCAAAAAAATATATCAAACAAATCAACTTTTTGACCTTGAGTCGCCCGAAGGTAGAATGGCTAAAATTTTAGAAAAAGAAATTTCTGTACATCTGGATAATGTAACCCTTGAAGCGATTATTTTTAATATCGGACAGGCGGAAGGAATAAATTTTGTAGCCGATAAAGCTATTCCAGCATTTAAACAAACTTTGAGTGTAAATATGGACAAGGTAAAATTAGGAGAGTTTTTAAAATATGTGGCAAGAAATATGGACGTTCAATTTCAAGTGGGTGAAGATTTGATATGGATTATAGATGCCAAAGACCCTAAAAGGTTAATGGAGGAGACACGGTTTTATAAATTAAAAAATGGATTTATTATTCCTGCACAATTTGGACCCGAGCAGGTAACGAAAACAGCGACTACTGCGGGAAATGTAACAACCGTATCTGAGAAGCAAGAGTTTATAAGGTTTGTAAATGATAACGCCCCTCAAAAACCGTCCATAGAACGGGCAATTACAAACTTTTTTACAGGTTCAAAATACTATATTGACTATGAAAGGAACATTATTATAGCACGCGGTACACGCGAACAATTGGAGGTAATGGATAAAATCGTTAGTGAATTTGATAAACCTTTGCAGCAAGTTCTAATAGAATCCCGTTTCATTACTATAACTGAGGCGGCATTTATGCAACTCGGGGCGAGTTGGGAGACTGGAAGACCTGTCAGATCTGGACGCGCTCCACAGGATTATACTGGATTAGGTACATTTTCAGGACTTGAGAATGACTTTAGCTCAGGCATACAAAAAACCTGGACAAATATCTTTCCTAGAATTCTTGGCAGGTCTGACCTCACTGCAACATTGACAGCACTGCAACAAAGCGGCGAAAGCCAAACTTTAAGCGCTCCCCGTTTAACTCTTGTGAACAATTTGCCGGCGATGATTAGCGATGGCAAAATACAGTATTATTATGAACAGTATTCTGTAAAGCAAACCATAGGGCAGTATATAACAGCGTCAAGTCTTGTTCCGGAGGGAAAGCCTACAAAAATTACATCCGGGGTTTCTCTTTACGTTGTTGCAAGCGTCGGCGGAGACGGAAAGACTATATTGTTAGCGGTGAATCCGAAGGTAAATCAAGATGTCGAAATGAAGACATTCGCAACAGTAAGAGATGTTTCCGGTTCGTTTGAAATTAAGTTGCCAGAATCAAGCAGCCAGGAATTAGCAACGCGCGTAATGGTCAAATCCGGTCAAACGGTTGTTATGGGCGGCGTGTTGCAGCGAGAACAACGAAAGTACGTTGAATCAATCCCTGTTCTTGGAAATATTCCTATTATTGGCGCTGCATTCAGAAGAAAGACCGAGTATAATAAACCGCGTTATCTTTTGGTATTTGTAACAGCAACATTGTTAAATGAAAATGGAGAATTAGTTATTCCAATGGAAGAAACAAACAAACCACCAGCAATCCGTTGATTTAAAGTGAGATTATTGAAAGGACAATTTCCTTATGTATTAGGGTTACCGATTTTACCGGCTCGCAGGGTAATTGCAATTGATGTGGACGCACGCAACATCAAAATTGTATTAGCACAGAAATTTTTAAACAAAACCGCATTTTTACGAAAAGAAGTCGTTGATTTACCGGATTATATTGAGAATAACGAGATTGCTCAATCTACTTTGAAAAATGAGGTTGCATCAATTATAGAATCTCTTGGACATTACCCCGTTGCAATTTCACTTTCCCAGCATTTAACATTATCTCAGGTAATAGACCTTCCGCCTGCTTCACAAACTGACATTCAAAGGATGATACAGGGCGAGGCGCACCGAATTGCAGGGTTAAGCCAGACAAAAATTATCTGGGATTATGCCCCGTTAAAGCCTTATGGAAAGCATACACACTCGTTCTGGGTTACGCTTTGTCAGGAACAAGAGGTGTTTAAAGCAATAGATAGGCTTGGAATTGAAAAAGAAGAGGTATGCGGTATCACTTCAACTGGCAACGCACTAATAACTGCTTATCTAAAGAAATATCCTGAAACCGTTTCTACTGTGCTTGTTGAACTGGGTATGCGTAGCACTACAATCGCTATTTTATATGAAGGACAAGGAATTTACACGACAAGTATTGCGCTTGGATTGGAATTATTTGCAGAATCACTTTCGTCATCTATTGGTTGCTCTACACAAGAAGCAATCGATATTATTTGTAAAAAGAATTTATTCTATGGTAATGATAAATCCGACTTATATTGTTCATTAATTGATGGGTGGCTGCAAGAACTATATAGGATTGTTGGCGAATGGTTAACTGATAACTTTGAATCGCGGTTGAACCTCCAGTCATTACAATTTGTTCTTTGTGGAAATGCCTGTAATGAATTTTTGATTGATTATTTAAATAAAAAGCCGACCAGTCCTCATTTTTCTCAATGGTACTATGAAGATGACGAAGAACGCACATATCCACCGGGTTTTTTTGCCGTTGCAAAAGGTGTTTCTCTTCAAGCTCTGGGAGGCACAGCACAATCGGCTTCTCTGTTGCCGGATGAATTAAAATCTTCCTGGCAAAAATTGAAAATTGCCCAGGTCATTCAATCGGTTTGTATCCTTCTTGTATTTTTATTTCTCATATTGCTCGGGGTAGGGACCTGGCAGACTGCGTTTGCTGCAAGGCAGAAGTCAATCCTTCGTTCACAGATTGAATATGGTTTAAAACTCGCGGAGCAATTAGAAAATACTAAAAGCGTAATTTTGCAGAATTATGAAAAGCTAAGGACGGTGTTGTATAAAAAACAGGTTACGATGGATACAATACAGACCCTGGAATTAATTACCTTGAGCCGATCAAATAAGCCGATGTGGTTCGTGTTATTTGCTGATGAACAAACCTATTTTAACGCGCCACCGTTATCGGGGACAAATGAACCACCACAGCCAGATGGGGTGGTTATTATGGGACCATTATTACCAACATTAGAACATTCTGCAACTAACAAGGTTGTAGTTCGTCCGGGATATGTCGTAGAGGTTTGCATTCCAGAAGAGGGCGATACAATGAGAAAGACTTTGAGCCAACTCGTGAGTGATTTAAAACGTGACCCCCGTTTCAGAAACGTTGACACGATACCTTTTGAACAACGGAGGCTGATGGCAGACCAAAAGACTGTATTGCCTGATAAACATTTTGCAATTTTTATGGAGTTGGCGACAAACGAATTTCAATCGTTGCAAGCCACAAATGAACCTCCTACGATGGAAACTGGCGAAACTCCAACCCCGACACCGGTGAGGATGGGAGTATATGATAAAATAACACCGCTGACACAACCACAACAAAAATGATAGCCACAAAGAAATATAGACATTTACAAAAAACATTGTTGTTAATTTGCCTGGTGTTAGGGGTTTATACATTTGCTGTTTATCTCCCACTGAATAGCTGGGTTAAGTCTTTTGATAAACCAATTGAGCAAAACTTGAAGGTTCTAAACAAAAAATTTCCATTGAACGCCGATAAAAATTGGATTGATATTTCGCCGCTTGAAAAAAATATTAAAGATTATGAGGAAATAGAGGCAAGGCTCGATGCTCTTAAAATTACTATTGAAAGACAGACCGCTTTTTCTGAGCAAGTAGTGGCAAAATTGAAACAACCATTTCAACTGGTAGAATATCAAAATGAACGGCAGCTGTGTCAGGAAGAATTACAAGCGGCAGCGTCATCAAACTTTGTCACAATTTATCCCGGAGTATTGGCAGGTTATCCCGAATACTCTTCCGAAATGAAGAACCCGGAACTTTTATGGGCTTATCTTTCTATGGTTCACAATTCTTTGTTGTCGGCAATAAATTGTCGTATAACATCAATTAACTCTTTAATGACAAGACCTGTAAAAACCATAGCACAAGATGATAAAACAAATGCCTTTCCAAGAGAATTGAGTTTCAAGATTACAGTTGCCGGTAACAGCCGATCAGTATTAAAATTCGTAACTTTATTGCCTGCGAAGTTCAATCCGGAGGTAAAAGATGCATCTTTAAAGATGGATAAGCCTGAATTATATATTGATAGAATCCTTATCAAAAAAGATGGAATTGAAGATACGGATAATGTAATGGCAGATTTGCGAATATGTGGTTTTGTACTTGTAAAACCGAAGAAAGAATGAGATGGATTAAAACAACAGAATTTTTACGCGAATTAGAGAAAAGCAGAACAGCGCTTTATGGCATCCTCGTTTTCTTATTAATTTTGTTGATAATTGTTATACAACAGCTTTTTACGAAGCCGACTTTGGTAAATATAACTCATTCGAAGCCCAAACAATATGCAGAACTTGTTCCAATTAAAAGCGCAGAAAAGTTATTTTTATTGAATTTATACACAGCTGAGTTTTTAAAAACGAACATTTTAAGCCCTTTTTATACAGATAAATTTGAGCCACAGCCTCCCACACAAACAAACCTTAATTCTTCGCCACTGCCTCCGACTCCACCAAAATTTTATAAAGTGCAAATTAAGTATATTGGTATGATACAGAACTCAGAGGGATTTAAAAAGGCGTTTTTCCTTGTGAACTCAAATCTCGTTACTGCAACAGCCGGAATGAATTTTCTATCCAATATTGTAACATTAGATTTCAATCCAAAACAAGCCATCCTTGCTTGCCCTGACAAGACAAATGTGATTATGTTTAATAAAGAATTTGTTTTAGAGATCCCAATTAAATGACAGATTTAATAGATAACCAGAAAAAAGATGTTGCCGATTTGTTATTTGAGGCTGGTAAGATTAACGCAAACCAACTTGAGCAGATAAAACGTCATCAAGTCCGTGTAAATCAACCACAACACCGTTTGCTGGTGGAACTTAACATTGCTACCGAAGAGGACACATATCGCGCCCTTGCAAAACTTAACAACCTTCCTTATGTGGATTTGTCTAAAACGGATATCCCGCAGGAAGTTTTAAATTCAGTCCCGTTGAAATTAATTTTTCACTATCGGATGGTTCCAATTTCTCTTGAAGGAGACACTTTGACCATTGCATTAAGCGAGCCTCTTAAACAACTTGAATTAGGAAATTTAAGACTTGTATTGAATAAAAGACTAAAAGTCACAATCGCCTCGCCGAGCGCTATTCATAGCTTCTTGAAAAATAAATTCGGTCTTGGCGCAGCTACAATTGAACGTTTGCGCCAGGACAAAAGCGGCACGACCACAAGCAACGAAATTATATTGGATATTAAGCAAACCGATGCTGCGCAAACAGTTGACCCTACAATAGCCGATTTTGTTGACCAGATAATCCTTGAAGCATTGCGTTTGCAGGCAACCGATATTCATATTGAACCGTATGGTTCTTCTATACGACTGAGATATAGGATTGACGGCTTGATGCAGCATATTCCGCTCCCCTCCGGATTGCGACAGTTTTATAATCCAATTGTCTCTCGCTTAAAAATAATGGCAAGTCTGGATATTTCAGAAAGACGTCTCCCGCAGGATGGAAGAATTTCAATGAAACTTGGCAATGAGGACTATGACCTGCGAGTTTCTATAGTACCCACAAAATTCGGAGAGGCTATTTGCTTAAGGATTCTCGGCAGACAAAGTTTGTTCCGAGATTTAAGCCAACTCGGGATGGAACCCGGTCAAGAAATGGCTTTTTCTGAATTGACAAAATTAACGCAGGGTATGGTCTTGATTACCGGTCCAACCGGGAGTGGAAAAACAACGACTCTTTACGCTGCGCTTGCTCACGCCAATGATGAAACCAGAAAAATCATCACGATCGAAGACCCAGTTGAATATAGACTCGAAGGCATTCAACAAATTCAAGTCCACGAAGAAATCGGGCTTACATTTTCAGAAGGTTTGCGCGCTGTATTGCGTCATGACCCGGACGTTGTGTTGATAGGAGAAATTCGCGACAATGAGACGGCTGAAATTGCTGTCAGGGCGGCTCAAACCGGGCATCTTGTTTTTTCTACACTCCATACAAATGATAGCGTAAGTTCCATCACTCGACTTATGGATATGAAGATTGACCCTTACTTGATTGGGTCATCACTTGTTTGCAGCATAGCCCAACGACTTGCACGTCGTGTTTGCAAGCATTGCGCCAAGCCGGATAACGATTTGGGCGATCGTTTTAAAAAAGAGATGTCCGAGGCTTTAAAAATACCGATAGTTCAAGTTCGCGCATTCAAAGGAGAAGGTTGTGTGGAATGCAACTATCAAGGATGCCGCGGCAGGATTGCGTTGTATGAATTTTTTATTGTGACTGATGAAATTGCCGACCTGATTGAACCGGGTGTTAAAACCACTGATCTGCGGAAAGTTGCTCGGGATCAAGGTTGGCGTTCATTGCGCGAACATGGATGGAAAAAAGTGCAGGAGGGCATTATCCCTGCAAGCGAACAACATAGATTGACACATAAGATTTTGCCTCAGCTACTTGATTGATTTGTATTTGATAAAATGGTAATAAAAATATTATGGAAAATTTATTAAAACTTTTAAGAGACGACCCCAATTTGACTGTGGACGAACTCTCACGGATGCTTAATATCCCGAAAGAGATGGTTGAAGAAAAACTCAAAACGCTCAAACAAAACGGGATCGTTCTTGGTTATCGGGCTATTCTTAATGAGGAAAAACTTGGGATTGACCTTGTCAGGGCTTTAATTGAGGTAAAAATTACACCTGAACGCGGCGGCGGTTTTGATAGACTGGCAGAACGAATCTCAAAATATGACGAAGTTCGTTCGTGCTATTTGATGAGCGGTGCTTACGACCTGATGGTCGTGGTTGAGGGGGATAATCTAAAAGAAGTCGCAAAGTTCGTCTCCGAAAAATTAGCCACAATTCCGGGCGTTATTTCTACTGCAACTCATTTTATGTTAAAGCCTTATAAAGAGCAGGGGATTCTGATGAAGCAAGAGGTAGATAATGGACGGCTTCCTGTAACACCATAGCAATGGATAATAAAGAGGTAAAAAACGATTGGACTAAATCTGCTGCAACCGCAATCCTAAGATGGGCGCTTGGATTTTTATTCATCTTTACTTCATTTGGAAAATTTTATTATCAGGGAAAATGGAGTTTTGAAAACGCAAAATGGTTTGTAACCGGTTATTTGCTTGAAGATAAATTAAGAGAATCATTTCTCCCTAAATGGCTCATTGCTGGTTACGGATATGCGCTTCCTTACTGTGAATTATTGCTCGGAGTTTTATTGATCCTCGGTATAGCGAGAAACAAAGTCCTGTTTGCCGCTGGCTTATTATTAATAACTTTGTTGATTGGTGCTATTCAGATGAAAGATTATTCCGTGGTTTATGAGAATTTCTTTTACATCTTTATTTGCGCAGTTTTGCTATTTTGTCCCAATTACGATAAATGGCTTATAGTGAAAAAATGTAGTGCTAATAGCGACAAAACCACCTAACAAAATCTATCGGAGTGTATATCACAAACGACTGTTTTTTCTTGGATTGTTATAGATAAGGCATACTGTTTAGCAAACTGAATAATAAGTTATGAAATTTAAGTTTTCTGAAAATTTAGCTCGTTATGGGCTTGTAATAATTCTTGTTCTCTTATGCGTTGTCCTTTCATTAGCCTCAGAAAATTTTTTCACGGTTCAAAATCTTCTTATAGTTGCAAGGCAGATTTCAATTAACGGCATTCTTGCTGTTGGAGTAACTTATGTGTTATTAACAGGCGGGGTTGACCTTTCTCTCGGTTCAGTTGTAGCACTATCAGGTGTTGTGGCAGCGTTGTCTGCGCGTCAACAGGGGGTTATAATCCCTATATTTACCGGGATTTTTGCCGGGGTATTGTGCGGTTTTATAAACGGTTTTGTTGTTGCGAAAGGAAGGGTTGCGCCGTTTATTGTAACGCTCGGAATGATGACAATAGCCCGAGGTTTTGCCCTTGTAATCAGTGGCGGCAAACCTGTATCGGGATTAAATTCAAGGTTTATTTCCATAGGAAGCGGCGATTTATTTGGTATTCCAAATCCCGTATTAATATTATTAGCAATTGCCTTATTATCAGCGGTGATTTTAAAATATACCGGGACAGGTAGGCATATTTACGCAGTTGGAGATAGCGAACTCGCTGCAAGGGTTTGCGGGATTAACGTCGTTAGAATAAAACTTTTTGCCTATACAATTTGCGGGGCGTTTGCTGGACTTGCTGGTGTTGTTCTGGCGGCGAGAATCACAACAGGACAGCCAAATGCAGGAATTGCTTATGAACTGGACGCAATTGCGGCTGCCGTGATTGGTGGAACAAGCCTTTCCGGTGGCGTTGGCGGTGTTGGCGGAACAATTCTGGGGGCTTTGTTGATGGGACTCATAAACAATGGACTTGACCTGTTGAACATATCTTCTTATTACCAGCAAATTATTAAAGGTCTTATAATTGTTGGCGCTGTTTGGATGGATTGCGCTACTAATAAATGGCGAATTTTTCAAATGCAAAAATAGATAGAGTTATGAAAATAAAAATAGTCTTATTTTTAGTTGTAATCTCAATGGTATGTTCCGTTTGTATAGGATGCAAAAAATCAGAAGTTGAATTATATGATAATAAGAAACAGATTACCATCGGGGCTACCCTTCTTAATATGTCTTCTGAATTTATCGTAATGTTGAACAATGCTATGCAAGAAAAGGCAAAGGAGTCGGGAATAAAATTGATTGTGAATGACGCCCAGCGTAATCCGGAAAAACAGGTACAACAGGTCGAGAGTTTTATTGCACAAAGCGTGGATGTGATTATTTTGAATCCTTGTGAAGTTGATGCAAGTTCTCCCGCTGTGGTTAAGGCGAAAAAGGCTGGAATTCCAATAATTAACGTAAACTCCGAAACAAGAGACGAACCAACTGCGTTTGTTGGTTCAAGAGATGAAGAGAGTGGCAAGATTGCCCTTGAATATATTGCAAAAAGACTCAACGGGAAGGGGAATATTGTTATTATGCAAGGATTTATGGGTCAGGCTGCTCAAATCAAAAGAGATGAGGGCGCAAAGGAAGTTTTGAAAAAATATCCCGAAATAAAAGTTTTGGCGCAACAAACCGCAGAATGGGACAGGGCAAAGGCAATAAGTTTAATGGAAAACTGGATTCAATCTTATGGGAATAAAATTAATGCGGTTTTTGCACAAAATGATGAGATGGCAATGGGCGCACTCCTTGCCCTTGAACAGGCAAAGATGAAAAACAGTGTAATTGTGGTCGGAATTGACGCAATTGCAGATGCGCTAAAAGCTGTCAAAGATGGAAGATTAGATGCAACAGTTTTTCAGGACGCAAAGGCGCAAGGGCGTACAGCAATTGAAATTGCCCTAAAAATGATAAAAAAAGAACAATATCAAAAAGAAACTTATATCCCGTTTAGACTTGTTACGAAAGATAATATTGAGGAATTTAAATAATCCTAAAAGTGAATTAAGTTATTGCAACAGTTTAAATACAATGAGGGAGATTGGTCTTATTAAATAATATGGCTCCAAAATATTTTGGTGTGGGAACAAATAATGCTATAATATAAATGATAAGAAAAATTATCATGGGAAAAGTGAAAGAGTGTCATAGTAAAGGGTCAAAATGGCTCTTATTATTGGTCTGGACAAATAGTAAAATATAAAGCAACTTATAGTAAGAAAAATGGGTGAAGATCTAAATAACAATCTAACACCGAGAGCGAGTCAGGTTCTGGCACTTGCTCGAAAAGAAGCAGAGCGGTTTAACCACAATTTTGTGGGTACGGAACATTTGTTGCTCGGTTTAATCAGGCTTGGACAGGGGGTTGCGATAAACGTATTGCAAAAGATGGGGATTGACATTCAAGTTTTGAAGATGGAGCTTGAAAAGTTGATGGGCGAAGGTTCCGAGCAGAAAATAGTTGGAGAAATTTCGTTTACGCCTCGTGTAAGAAAGGTTCTTGCGCTTGCAGCCAGAGAAGCAAAGGCTTTTAATCATACTTATATTGGTACTGAACATATCCTGCTTGCATTACTTCGCGAAGGCGAGGGAGGTGCCGCAAGGGTATTAAAAAACTTTGATATTGACCTGGAAAGAGCGCGTCAGGAAATCATAAGGGAAATTGATCCAAATATAGAGTCTTCCTCGCTTGATGAACAGCCGCAGATGCATGAAATGGTTGACAAACCAGACCCGGATAAAAAGGCTGGGGTAAAGACTCCGGCGCTTAAAGCATTTGGAAGGGATTTAACGGAACTGGCGCGCAGAGGTGAACTTGACCCTGTTATTGGGAGAAAGACAGAAATCGAACGAGTAATTCAAATACTTTGTCGTCGTACTAAAAATAACCCTGTTTTGCTCGGTGAAGCTGGCGTTGGCAAGACCGCAATTGTTGAGGGGCTTGCTCAAGAAATTGCGCGCGGTAATGTGCCAGATATTTTGCGAGATAAACGAATAATTTCATTAGACCTTGCACTGATGGTGGCTGGTACGAAATATCGTGGGCAATTTGAAGAGAGAATAAAAGCTGTGATGGAGGAAATACGGCGTGCTAAAAACGTCATTTTGTTCATAGATGAATTGCATACGATTGTTGGCGCTGGTTCTGCCGAAGGAACTATGGATGCCTCAAATATAATTAAACCTGCATTAAGTCGTGGTGAAATGCAATGCATTGGAGCAACCACACTAAATGAATATAGAAAATACATTGAAAAAGATGCCGCGCTTGAACGAAGATTCCAGACCGTAAAGGTCGATGCACCCTCTATTGAAGACACGATTGCAATTCTAAAAGGATTAAGACCAAAATATGAAGAACACCACAAAGCAGAGATAACCGATAAGGCAATTGAAATAGCGGTAATGCTTTCAGATAGATACATTACTGATAGGTTTTTACCAGACAAGGCAATTGATGTGATGGATGAAGCAGGTGCCAGATGCAGAATTAGCGCGATGGCGCATCCGCCAGAACTCAAAGATCTTGAAGCCGACATTGAAAAAATTAAGCAAGAAAAAGAGGCGGCTATTAAAAGACAGGATTATGAAAAAGCCGCTGCAATGCGGGATAAAGAAAAACAGACAAAACAGAAACTTGATGTTTCGCTAAGTGAATGGAAAACAAAACGCGAAGAGAAACGAGTTGTAGTGGATGAAGATGACATCTTGCAGGTAGTATCTAAATGGACAGGAATTCCATTACAAAGAATGGAACAAGGAGAAGCCCAGAAACTGTTGAAGTTGGAAGAAGAAATGTCAAAGGTTATCATTGGGCAAGAAGAAGCGGTTGGCGCAATTTGTAGGGCGTTGCGTCGTTCTCGAGCAGATTTGAAAGACCCGAGGCGACCAATTGGCGCTTTTGCATTGTTGGGTCCAACCGGGGTTGGTAAAACATTGTTAGCAAAATGTCTTGCAGAATGTATGTTCGGCGACTCGCGTGCCCTAATACAACTTGATATGAGCGAATATATGGAGAAGTTCACCGTATCAAGACTTATCGGGTCTCCACCCGGCTATGTTGGTTATGAAGAAGGTGGGCAATTAAC
>JAKPVM010000003.1 GCA_029572555.1 Verrucomicrobiota bacterium
ATTTTTTTGATTATCACCGCCGTGGTGATGGCCGATATTCCTAATTTTGGTCGCAAAGGGGCGCTTGACTTGACGGCGCAAGAAGTCGCCGGTTGCATACGAGCAGCCCAAGTTTATGGCACGGCTGAAAAAGTAGTTGGCACAACCATAAACGATAGTATCGGCGTTGATTTTTCTGGGGGCAACAAGATAGTGATTTACAAAACTAGCAACAATGAAGAGGTTGAAGCTTGCAATTTGGAAGGGTACTCTCTTTCGGTTAGTGGTGGCGTGACAGGGTTAACCTTTCCTAGCACGGACTATACCAAGATGTTAAATAGTAATTTGGAGCCGACTTTTTTGCCAGAAAGTGAGGCCTCGTCACTTAACCACGTCAAAATTACCGTTACTTCTCTTCGTAATAATGAACAAAGATGTGTTTATGTTTTTGCCAGCGGCCAGATAACCGTTGGGAGTTGCGATGAAAATTAAAATGAAAACAATTTCCAAAAACAGAGGTTTTACTTTGATTGAGATGATGGTCTCGGTGTCTATTTTTGTGATTGTGGCCTTGATTGTGAGCGGGGTATTGGTTCAGTTATCAGCCGCTTATAAAAAAGCGCAGGCGATGCGCTTGTTGATGGACAATCTGAATTTTGCCTTGGAGAAAATTAACTTGGAGCTAAGAGAAGGGGTTAACATTAGTCTCTCTGAAAGGGAGGGTGTTCAGTTTGACCGCCTGGGAGGAGGAACTTTTTGTTACAAGAAAGAAACCATAGATTCTCGGGACACGCTTGTAAAATGCGCCGAAGGTTGCACTACTTGTTCCGACTCGAAAGACATGTTAGCGAAAGGAATTACTTTAGAACAACTAAATCTCAAGTTGTATCGGACTGGATACAAAGCGAGAGTGATAGTGGGGGTCAAGGGAGAAGCCAGGAGTGGGGTTAACTTGACTGATTTTTACATTCAAACAACTGCTAGCCAAAGAACA
This sequence comes from Verrucomicrobiota bacterium, assembly GCA_029572555.1. Taxonomy (GTDB): domain Bacteria; phylum Verrucomicrobiota; class Verrucomicrobiia; order Limisphaerales; family JAKPVM01; genus JAKPVM01. Next base: position 974 of record JAKPVM010000003.1, read on the forward strand.
AATGACCTGTAATTATTTTAAAATTAAATTTAACTCGCGATTAAGGGCCGGCTTTACAATGGTTGAAGCTTTGGTGGCAATCACAATTTTGTTGATTGCGGTTATTGGACCATTGTCGCTTTTGCCAACCGCTCTTCGTGATAGCGTTTACTTAAAAAATGAGATCACCGCGAACTATCTGGCCCAAGAGGGTCTAGAAGTGGTAATTTATTTGAATGACAGCGGTGAAACCTTGAACCCGGGCGATTATTGCGTTGACGCTGGCCAAGATGGCAGAGCAGCGCTTTACTCGGGGGGTGATTGTCCCATCTACTTAAGCGGTGATATTTACATGAGCGCCAGAAGCCCAGAGGGCACACCGACGATTTTTAGCAGAGTGGTTACTATTAGTCCGGTAACCAATTCAACAGCTGGTGATTATGGCGCTAAAGAATTGAAAGTTGTTTCCAAGGTAATTTGGAAAAACAGAGGATTTTTAAATGACAAAAACATTTCATATACAACTTATGTCTTTAATTATTAAAAACAAAAAAAGCGGTTTTGCCCTTCTCTATGCGATTCTTTTGACTAGTGTCGTGTTGGTTGTTGGCGTTGCCTTAATTAACATAATTACCAGACAACTTATCTTAACTTCTCTTAATCGCAATTCGCAGATTGCTTATTATAACGCCACTTCAGTTAGGCATTGTTTGGATTTTTATGATGAGAAAGAATATTTCATAGAAGAAACTTATAATTCTTACGGGGACCCAATAAAAACCATTAACCCAGCCGACGAGATTGAATGTTTTGGCCGCCCGATAGCTTTGAGCTGGCTCCCTTCTGATGGTAATATTTATAAGGCTACAAATTCCTCTAACTTTGAGACGGGCTCTTTTGATTTTTCCTATGCCATAAATAAAAATCTTGTAGATAACCTTGAAGCTTACAGGACTTCTAATTGTTACAATTCAGATAACGGTTTTGAAAATAACTGTATGTCAACCGCGATTGTTAAAGGGTCAAATACCCCCTTGGGCGATACTAATCCGCGCAAAGTAACAAGGGTGTCAATTTCTCTTCGTTAACCATAGAAAATTTAACCTTTTCGGCTTATAATGGGTTCTGATGAGCAAAAAAGAAGCGTCAGAACGGATAAATGTCTTGCGCCGGACGATTAATCGTCATCGGTATCTTTATCATGTCTTGGACCGCGAAGAAATAAGCGAGGCAGCGCTGGATTCGCTGAAACATGAATTAGCCGAATTGGAGGCTAAAAACCCCGATTTGGTCACTCCTGATTCACCGACTCAGCGCGTGGGAGGCGAA
>JAKPVM010000027.1 GCA_029572555.1 Verrucomicrobiota bacterium
GACAGCTTGAAAATTCCGAAAAGGGTGTTTATCACGGCTACCCTTTGCCAAAGAGTGATCCATTTTATCTGGTAGTTCTTGCCCATTGGGCAAGGGAAGATAAATGAACAGGGCCTTTGACATCTCTTTTGATTGGTTGCCTCGTGATTCGGACAATATCATCGAGCGTTATACCCTGGCGGATATTTGTATTTCATGGGGCAGTTTTTGCATAACGGAACTGTCCGATGAGTTTGCCAAGACCGTCCGTAAGGGACCGCGGGTGTCTGCGTATGCGATGGCCCTTTGGTTTGCGTCCAATTGGTGGCGTCTGAGATGGGAGCCTGAGAGGAACAATGACATCTCCTGGCTTCTGAGTCACAAACTCGGCGCGGCCGGGGGCGGTTATTGCTGGCCGGACCTTTCTTTCGCCAGCGATGGTGAGGCGGTGACTATTCGTAGCGAACCAACGTCTGCTGAGGGAGATGTATTCGTTCGCTATCTGCAGAGAATTGATCTGGACATACCGGCAACGGAGTTTGAAGCGGCAGTCGATGCCTTCATAGAAGCCGTGATGAATCGTGTCGTAAGTAAAACTTCAGCCGAAACAGAGTTGGTGGGCTTATGGAAAGAAGTTATTCAGGAGCGCCATGACCCATCCTTGACTGTCTGGCGAAAGCTGGAAGCATTGATTGGGCGAGATCCGGACGAAACACCCGAGAACACTGTTGAATCTCTTCTCAATTTGAGGAGGGACTATGGCACCGGCGCAGTTGAAGAAATGGCGGCCGCATTCAAGGAGAATGCCGGGGAAGTGATGGTGCGGCTTTGGAATGAATCAAGATCGATGGCTTTTCCGGCCAGGGTGGTTGGGAGCGAGATGCTGAGGGAAAGAATCCGCGTTGCCGTTCCACCGAGTCCAGTGTCATGGCGTCGCGCAGTCGCGGCTGCCAGCCAGGCAAGAATGTTTTGGTCCATAAAAAGCGGCCCCGTAAATGACAAGACACTTGCTGAGATATTGTCCTTGCCGGTAAGCAAGCTGGAATATGTTAAAGCAAAATCAGCGCCCGTCAATGCGGGCTTCCGCGAGAGGGACAGCGTTGAAGAAATGAATATATTCATCAATAAGACGTCGATGGCCGGAAGACGTTTTTCTCTGGCGCGGATCATTGCCGATAATCTTATTACCGAACCTGATGAACGGTTGTTGCCTATTTGCGATACAAAAACAAAAAGACAGAAATTTCAACGTGCTTTTGCCCAAGAGTTTCTCTGCCCTTTCAAAGATTTGATGGAATACATGGGCAATAGAGAGATAAGCGATACCGCTATCGAAAACGCCGCCGGGCACTTCAAGGTATCACCGCTGCTGGTCAGGACTACTTTGGTGAACAACAATCTCCTGAATCGCGACTGCCTTGGTACATATCCCTCGTCTTGGCCGACCCGGATTTGCTTTGCTGATCGGATTGAAAATAATCCAACTTAACAGAACATAACCCACATGGATGAACGGAGCTTTCTAATCAAAGTAGGTGGACCTGCCATAGAGCAAGGTCATATCCCGTTTCTGTTGCTATCACAGATTTTGCGTGGGGTTCAGGAAACCATCCATATCATCGCCGCCGCGGCCTTGGAATACGATCTTCGTCAACGCATAAGAATATCAAGGGAGCTTCAGCAGGCATGCGAGCTTCGACGGATTTTCGAGCGCCCCGGCAGCTATGAGTTGGTTGCCGCCGTTGCCGCACCGAAATCAATTGGGGATGTTGCGGATATCGGCCTTTTATGTAAGGACCGTTACCTTGATATCATTGATAATTTAACGACAGATACACCCGCAGCCCAGGCATGTCTGCGAGAGATCCTGCCGGACAGCACTTACCGGCGGCGCGTATTTCGCTCTATATCAGCTTATTGCCCGAAGAAGGGGGATGCTTGGAATATTGGTATTGGACGCAATTTGGAGACGCCGCTGATTGCATTAACTGAAGATTTGCGCGCGGCAATACAAAGGCATCTGAATGTGGCCATGACCGAGGAGCGGGTGCTAATCGGTGATCTCGTTCATATACATACGGATGAAAACCGGATGGGGATCTTCTATGCGCCGGCACAACGGGTAATAACCGGTAGTTACGAAGAAGAGATCGAGGATTTTGTCGTCAACAAGCTGAGGGAGCCGATTCAAGTTGTGGGCCAGGTTCAACTGGACAGCCGGGGCTTGCCAGATAAAATCGTAAATATAACAGATATTAATGAAATCGATCTCTCGCCGCTGGAATTGCGGGCCATTGATGACGGAGAAATCCGCATCGTGTTTAGAGCACCTCTTATCCTACAACCCGTGTTGGATGAGGCGGAACAGGAGATATCAATTTCATGCCTGGATTTGAATATCATTGCCGCCGGTCTATCCCGGGAAGAGGCATTGGAGGAATTCGAGAAAGATTTTATATGGTTGTGGAAAGAATATGTATTGGCCGATGTTGACGGATTGTCATCAGATGCGAAAGCGATGGCGGAGAGATTGCGAAATATGGCTCAACAGGTTGATGTGAAATGACCCCACGGGCAAGAGCGGACGTCCAAAGTGCATTGCGGCGGAAAGGTTTCGTCCGGTCGGATAACGATCACGAGAAGTTCATCTATTTTCTTTCAAACGGGAAAAAATCGAGCGTGTGGACGAAAACCAGTCGCGGCAGCAGCCACAGGGAGATTTCCGCAGGCAACCTGGGGAAAATGGCAAGGCAGTGCCGCTTAAGCAGCTCGGATTTTGAGGACCTGATTGATTGTCCTTTGAGCATGGAAGACTACGAACAGAAATTAATTCAGGGCGGCCATGCGGCATATTGACGAGGTGGCGGGCTCTGGTGCGTAGCCAAGCATGAACATGATAAAGAAAAACAAAAACATCAATGAGATAGCTATAACGCTCGATTTGGATTGGGCTCCGGATTTCTTTGCCGCGGAAGTTGCTGATTCAACGGTCTTATTTATTATAAAGGCTATTGCCTAATATGATACAAACTGTAGAGATATTTCTTGCATTCATTTTTTTTATTCTTGCCTGTAATTATATTTATATAAGTAATTTAAAGCAGGAGTGGGGAAGTGATCATTACGTCCACAAATTAATAATTGATCTTATAAAGCAAAATGGAAATAGATTTATAAAGAATGTGAAACCATTTCTTATTGGTAATATGATGGGATATCCGCAATTGTATCATTGGATTTTATCGTATTTAACTGAGTCTCAGCTTAAATTTATAATAAGATATCAAAATATTTTGATGAACTTAACTATTCTATTTCTTCATTGTTCTTTTTCATTCTATCTTGCGTCTTCATTGAAAACAGAAGCGAATTCCTTTCAAATATTACTTTATGCACCATTGTTGCTTCTTTCATCCGGTATTTTATTTGATGGTCAAAATGCAAGAAATACCGGTTTGAGTGCCCGTTCCATCGGCTTTATTATAGGTCAGATATTTACGTATTGTTGCTATTTTTATTTTAGAGGGGATTACTATGTTATTTTTTCTTTTCCATTGTTAATGTTACTATCTCTATTAGCGTCACAATTTACAACGCAATTTATAATTATCGCCTCTGTCATCCTATCATTGCTTTTCATGGATTATTTATTTATTCTTTCGAACATTTCTGGCATACTACTATTTGCTTTGTTCTTTCCAAGTACGTCGAAAATCTACATGGTTTACCAGTGGAAGCATAAAAAATACTATGCAAAATACGGCACTAAAATAGTGCTTTTAGCACAGCGAATGAGTATATGGTGTGATTTTATTCATATAGCAAGGTTTCTAAAGGAAAAGGGGATTCCAGGTTCTTTGTCATACATGTATAATAACCCTATAGTTAAAGTATTAACGGGTGTACCTTGTGTCATGTTTGTCTTGTATATCATTCTCCGACAGTTCCACTATGATAAGTATTTCATTGATTCAAATCTTGTTGTACTTATGAAGATTATCGTAGCTTCATTTGTTGTCTTTATTATAACTTCCTTTAAATACACACGTTTTTTAGGTGAGCCGGAAAGATATGTCGAATTTACAGTGAGTATAGCTTGTGCAGTTGCGGCAATACAATTTGTCGATCAGCCATTATTAGTAATCCTCATTGTTATATTAGGATTACCTCGTCTTATCGTTGAATGCCACCTGATACCCCATCTAAAGACAATATTTACTAATAAAGGCAAAATGCGAAATATTGGCATTGATCTTAGTTCATTGCGAAAAGAGATTGAAAAAAGCAGAACGAATAATAAATCTATACGAATACTTTCAAACAATTTTGAAATAACAAAGCAGTTACTAGACATCAAATGGGAATATTTTTATGGCTGGCTGTTTTTTTTAAGTGAAGATTTTGATCCACGTATTCTATACAAGGAAAATGCAATAATATCAGAAGAATACTTGGCTCATTTTATAAACAAATACAATATCAGCCATGTAATTATTGATACGCGAACATTTGAAGGTAATATTCAAGAAAAGATACGTTATCAGAAAAAAGTATGGACGGATGGACGTCTCGAACTATATCTTGTATGATCAAACAGCTTATAAAGGATGTGGCCATATATGGCGTGGCATCAAGTATAGGGAAATTCATTGGTTTATTTCTCGTACCCATCTATACAAGGATATTTTCGCCGGAAGAATATGGAGTTATTGATCTTATCTCAACTGTTGTTGTGCTGGTCAGTATACTAGGGATGGCACAGCTTGAATCCTCAGTATCCAGATATTACTATACCGCGAAAGAGGAACATGAAAGGCGTCTATATGTGTCAACGGCTTTTTGGGCTATTATAGGTCTTTCTGTTTTCTGGACTTTAGGTTTAGTAGCAGTGGCTGACCATATCTCCCAGCTGCTTTTTAAAACGATCGATTATAATAAAATAATTATTGTATCCGCAATGATTATTCCTGCATCAAATCTCTATTCTTACTTATCAGTTGTAATGAGATATTTAAAAAAGCCGTTAATGTATAGCGTATTTGTAATTGTACAAATGTTGGCTTCGGTAGGACTATCCATATGGCTGGTTGTGTATGAGAGGCTAGGCATCATAGGCGTTTTTTACGGACAATTATTAGGTTTTATTATTGGAACAGTTTTTCAGTTATTTTATCTCCGTTTCCTCTTGTCATTTTCGTTTCAGATGAATATGCTCAGGAAGTTTTTTCGATATGGCCTGCCAATGGTGCCTGCTGTAGCAGGCGGATGGGCAAATTCATATGTGAGTCGGTTTGTCATAGTCGGCTATTTAACGCTGGCTGACGTTGGTATATATACCGTAGCACTCAAAATCGCATCGGTTTTTCAATTGATTGACAACGCTTTTAGAATGGCTTGGGGACCATTTATGTGGGAAAATTTCGAAAAAGAAAATCATCGGGATATTTACCGGCATATAATGAAATTTATATCAATATTTGTTTTTTTTATTATTGGTGTCTTTGCGCTATTTAGCAAAGAACTATTGATGCTGTTGACAACGCCAAATTATATGAAGGCTGCATCTCTCACGGGCATGATTGCCTTTTCCATCGGCTTGACTATTATATCGCAGATTATCGGCTTAGGGCCGGGAATAACCAAGCGAACAGAATTCAATACCCTTATATATTTTATTAGTGTCGGTGCAAATATAGCCTGCCTTTTAATTATGGTGCCAAAAATTGGCTTGCTGGCTGTTCCCTTAAGCCTTCTGGTAGGCTCAACCGCAACAGTTCTGCTGGGCTGGTATAATTCGGAGCGGCTTTATTATATAGGATTCTCAAAAACATTTTTTTTCATTGCTTACATGGTTACGGTTTTATCCGTTGGTATTTCGCTTGTGCCGGAAACATCGATTATCGCAAAGCTGTCTGCGATATTACTCACCACTGTAATATATTCGATAATGATCTTCTCGGGAAAAGAACCTGTAGTTAGGTGGAAATTTATTTTTTGAGATGTATTTTCGGATAAATTGGACGGCCTACTCAATTATCACCCTAATTCTAAAGGTTACTGAGGTGGATTGTTACTACTTTGAATAATCTTGATTCTATTTATGGAACTATTTTATTATTTGTGATCACTGGTTCAATCATTATTTTTGAATTGCGACGCAAGAAAGAATTAATTATTGATGCCCTCACTATCTTTAATTTCTATTTTATATTACTTTACACACTCGCTCCTCTTTATTTTCTTCTTATCGATACAGAGCATATCAACCACTGGTTTATTTCTGGTTTCAACTTATTAAGGATTTCATTTTACGTTCTGTTGTCCTATATTTCGTTTATTGTTGGATGGCAAATGATGCGGTCAAAGGAGCCAATGGTAAAGCCACGTCGCCTAAAAAATACCAATGCATTTGTCAATATATGCTTGCTTGGCGCGATTATTTATGGGATGTCTTTCTTTCTCTTTATTCAATCTTTTGGTGGCCTGAAAGATGCCTTAATGCTTGGTGTACAATTGCGATATGGTTTAGCAAATGTCGAATTAGGAATGACGGCAATGGCAATGAGATTTCTTCCCATAGGAATCCTTTTGCTTTTGGTGTGCTATATCACTATATTCCTTGAACATGAACAATTAAACAGAACCCTTTGGTTTATGATAATGGCATTTGTTGCGATAAGTTTTGTACTCAGCAGTTTAATTTATGCAGGAAGAGGTAACATCATTTATGCTTTATTATACATTTATATTAGTCATGCAATCTATTGCAAGAAAATTAACAAATTTGGTGTTGTTTTATTTATAGTTATATTCCCTTTAATTATATTTTACGGTAAACAAAGTCTGTATTCCTTTTCTGTAGGATTGGAAAGCAGTGTTACTGATGCGATTTCTGCTTTCCATTACTTGCATGACATCCGCTTAACACACACAAATACTACGATTTTAACTTCCATTTTTCATGAAGCCTTTCACGGAATCCACTCTATAGAAGTTTCAGCAACCGAGGCAGGTAAAAGTGTACCTCATACTTTTTTTAGCGATTATTTCTGGTGTTTATTAAGGATTATTCCTCAAAAAGTTGTTATGACTTTTACAGCACCCCCACCAACAATTTCAACTATTAATACTTATTTATTGACTAACAATTTTATAGCAAGCTCACCCCCCGGTATCATAGCTTCTTTTATATATGCTGCGGGAATTCCGGGCGTAATGTTTGGCATGATGATTTATGGTTCGATTGGATCTATAATAGAAAGAACTATTTACGAATGGTACTGTTCGAGTAAGGTTGCCTTGGCGTTCTATGTGACATTTAGCTTTATTTACGGGGGGTATGTAATTAACGGAGACCCAAATGGCCTTATATATTCTATCATACCTTTTATACTTGTTTATTTATTCCTGTGGCCGTTTCTGCATAGATATGATGAAGATATGACGATAAAAAATACCAACACATTGAACACTTAAAAATAGACACGCTTTCTGATTTATAAACATTAGACGAAGCTCCGAGGAAAATTATTTGAAACTCCTTATTGCAGGCGATTTCTTCATTTCGAACAATTTTAGAAATATATCTCTAATTGATAGCTCTATTACGCAACTGTTTCTTAATTCCGATTATAAAATAGTTAATCTTGAGACACCGTTGACGTCAGCCGGCGCTGAACATAAAATTGTGAAAACTGGACCCCATTTGTGCAGTTCCGAGAGGACAATGTTACCATACCTAAAAAAACTAAAAATAGACATGGTTACATTGGCGAATAATCACATATTAGATTACGGTGCGAAAGGTTTAAAAAACACAATTGATGCATTAAAGAGTTGCCAAATCAATTATGTTGGGGCAGGCATGAATCTAAAAGACGCAGCAGCACCATTTTCAATCGATTGTGACGGAATAAGAATTGCTATATTAAACTTTACCGAAAATGAGTGGTCAATAGCAGAAGAAAATAAGCCTGGAGCCAATCCACTTAACATTATAGATAATCTGAATTATATTAAAGCTGCAAGAGCCGTACATGATAAGGTAATTTGTATCATTCACGGCGGTCATGAATTTTATAACCTGCCAAGCCCTCGTATGTTGAAACAATACCACTTTTATGCAGAGCAAGGTGCCGATGCAATTGTGGGGCATCACACGCATTGTATCGGTGGATTTGAAATTTATAAAAATGTGCCTATTATTTATAGCTTAGGGAATTTTTTGTTTACATTAACCTCCAAAAATGAGGAATGGTACACAGGACTTTTAGCAGAATTGACAATTAATAAAGAGAATTCGATAAAGTTCAAGTTGCTACCTATAAGGCAAAGAAAAGAAAATTTTGAAGTTTATTTGCTTAAGGAAGAAAAAAGCGCTGCCGTTATGAGACAGATTAAAGAAATTAATAAAACAATTTTGAATAGAGATAATTTACAGGAAAGCTGATTAAATTATATACAAAAAAATACGAGTCAATATTTAAATACATTGTCATTTACGAATGGAATTGGCAATTATTATGTGCGTTTGGTTTTGCAACGGTTGGGTTTTGGAAAATTTTTTTTAAGCAAAGAGTATTTAAAACTTATATTAAATTTAATGCGTTGCGAAGCACATTCAGATATTATAAAAGAAACTATCAAAAAATATTTGGGAGACAATTAATATTTAAAATTACACTGCTACCTCTAGTTAATTGAACAAATTCAGTTGGTTACTGACTGAAAGTTTATAATTATCGGCCCACGCCACCGAGTTGGCGCTTTATCATAGAGCAACTTGCTGATATCGACATAATCGGTTAAAGTCCGTGCGGCATCCGGAAAGTCCGTGCGGCTTCCGGGATGATGAGACCGTACCGCCACTGGTGCTTTATGCCTGGTAATTAGCGTGGTCCGGGAGCTGGCGAATTTGTCATTGGTGAAGCATATGCTACCCCGTTCAGAAGAGAGCCGT
>JAKPVM010000038.1 GCA_029572555.1 Verrucomicrobiota bacterium
CCATATTTTTATCCGTAACCGTTACCGGGCCGCCAGCAGCAATCTGTTTCTTAAACACAGTAACAACGCTACCCGATGAACCTAACACATTGCCAAACCGCACAGCCATCAACAATGTTTTATCCCCATTTTTAGCAAACAACGATTGTATGTATAACTCCGCCAATCGTTTTGTTGCCCCCATAACACTTGTCGGATTTATTGCCTTATCAGTAGAAATCAACACAAACCGTTTTGCCTCAAATTCAACAGCCAAATCCGCAATCAAAGCAGTGCCTAAACAATTATTCTTAATAGCCTCCCCGGGATGCAACTCCATCATTGGCACGTGCTTATGCGCAGCGGCGTGAAATATTATTGTAGGCTTATACAAATTGAACACCTGCCTCATCCTTTCTCTATCAAGAATATCCGCAACAACAGGAAAAACAACCCCTTTAAAACCCGCTCTGATTAACTCCTGTTCAATCTCAAACAACATCCCTTCCGAACGTTCAACCATTAACAATTTATGCGGGGCATACCTTACAACCTGCCTGCAAAGTTCGCTCCCAATACTTCCGCCGGCACCTGTTACCATTACAACCTTCTCTCCCAGTAAACCCCGTATATTATCCATATCCAGATTTACTGGTTCGCGCCCCAACAAATCTTCAATTTCAACATCACGCAACTGCGACACCGTAACCTCACCGTTTGCCAGTTGTTCAAGCGACGGAACAGTTTGATAACTCAACTTTAAATCCTGCAACAATTTCACAAGTTCTCCAATCCGTTTTGGACTGGCAGAAGGCATTGCAATGATTACCCCATCAAGCCTAAATTTACTAGCGCTCTTCTTTAAATCCTCAGGCTTTCCATAAACCTCAATCCCGTGTATATGAGAATGCCACTTGCTTTTATCATCATCGTAAAAAACAACGGGCTCCATTCCCATTCCCCGTTTGGCTTTTAGCTCTCGTACAAGAGACGCCCCAACATCCCCCGCGCCCAGTATAGCCATACGTTTTAGATTCTTTGTATCATTTTCCTTAGCCCGCCTTGTATATTCATAAACAAGACGCATAATGAGCCGAACACCGATATAACCGCCGGTTAAAAGTACGAAATTAATCAAAATCACACCACGAGTCAGAATATTTGAGTGAGGAGGAAATAAGAAATAAACAATCATCAATATACACGAAAACGAAACCGTTGCAGCCAATACCCTGCTCAAATCAACAAGGCTAAAAAATCCCACTAACGCGTCAAACTGCTTAAATACAATCAGCAAGAATATCCAGACTGGCAAAAACCATATCCATCCCCATTGCCATAAAGCCGTATATGCCGACGGCACAGCAAAATCAAACCGTAATTGCCAAGACAATACGTAGCTTACACAGAAAACTAAAGTGTAAGCCAAAGTAAGGACAATATTGCGTGCCAACGGTGTTTTAGGGACAAGATTTATTACTTTTAATAACAAATCTGACCTGGCATTTTTTGACTTTTCATCTGAACTCATAAAAACCACCTTTTATAAAACTACATTAATTTAAATTAAAAGTATAGCACAAACATTCCTGTCTGTCGTATAGAAAAAAATAGAACGCAGATGACGCAAGATGAAAAGGATTTACTGGATTGGATGAACAAAACATTCTCGCTGATAGACGCATATATCGGGCTGCGATAATCAGCGAGAAAGAAATAACCATATCCGCAAATAATCGCAGGTATTTCCCAAATCTGATAGGCGCAGTATTTTGCAAGATTTATAAGAAAAAGATATGAAAAACAAACAAAAATGTTTGTATTTATGATATTTTTCCTTGTTAGGAGAATGCTACATTCTCCTGATAACATTGGCAACGCGCTCTATATCCTCGTTGGTGAGCGAAGAGCCGGAAGGCAAGCAAAGCCCGTCGTCAAACAACTTTCCCTCCACATTGTCGCCGTAATAGGGACAATCGGCAAACACCGGTTGCAAGTGCATCGGTTTCCATAATGGACGGGTTTCAATGTTTTCTTCTTCCATTTTCAATCGCAAATCTTCACGCGTAAAACCCGTTTGACTTGAATTTATAATGATGCACGTCAGCCAGTAATTTGAATTAAAATTGCTGTTAGGATTGGTATGAAACGTAATCCCTTGAAAATCTTTCAGTAAATTTCTATACAACTGATTAATTTCTCTTCTTCGGGTAATGTGATCCTCCAGCACATACATTTGTCCGCGTCCGATACCCGCGCAGATATTGCTCATACGATAATTGTATCCGATATGCGAATGTTGGTAATGCGGCGCCTTATCCCGAGCCTGCGTAGCAAAAAACTTTGTTCGCGCAGCTTCCTCCGCCGTTCGGCAAACCAGCGCTCCGCCACCGGAGGTGGTAATCACTTTGTTGCCGTTGAACGACAGGCAGGCAAACTCCCCGAACGTGCCGCATTTCCGCCCGCGGTATTCCGAACCCAGCGCTTCGGCTGCATCCTCCAGTATCGGGATATCGTATTCGTCTGCAATAGCCAAAATCTCGTCTATCCGTGCCGGCATACCGTATAGATGCACCGGAATAATCGCCTTCGGTTTCTTTCCCGTTTTGGAAATACGGTCTTCGATTGCCTGTCGCAACAAGCGAGGCGACATATTCCACGTATCCGGTTCGCTGCCCACAAATACCGGTT
>JAKPVM010000068.1 GCA_029572555.1 Verrucomicrobiota bacterium
CAGCCTTGTTATTTAACAAGGAGAGGATGTTTTTTCTTATTCATAATGTTTGCAGGAATCCTTTTATGCGGATGCAAAGTGGGACCGGAATTTAAATCGCCGCAAGCAAATGCGAACGTTCCACAATCCTGGACATCAACAACTAACGCAGTAACAACAAATGTTGTAATATCGGTCTCAAATGCGGTTTCATTAACCCGATGGTGGACAAACTTTAATGACTCCATACTCGTTAGCCTTGTTGAATCGGCAATAAAAGAAAACCTTGATGTAAAAATTGCCGTCACCCGAATTAGACAGGCAAGGGCTTCTCTGGGAATAACTCGCGCAAGTCTATTCCCGTCAATTTCATCTTCCGCATCTTATAGCAGGTATTATCAGAACAGACCTTCAAGAGACCCGGATTCGTTAATGGCTGGGGTTGATGCACTGTGGGAATTAGATTTTTTTGGCGGAAACAGACGTAATGTTGAAGCCGCAATGGCTAACATTGCAGGTTCGGTCGAATATTATCGCGATGTCGTAGTCACATTAACAGGCGAAGTTGCTATGAACTACATACACTTGCGAATGCTCCAGAAACAGATTGATATCGCAAAGGCGAATTTGAAAGACCAATTACAAACCGCATCAATAGCGCAGAAACGATTCGCAGCTCAATTTGTAAGCAAACTTGACGTAGCGAACGCAGAGGCACAAGCCTCAACCACTGAATCACAAATCTCAATACTTGAATCGCAGAAAATACAGATTATTCATAATATCAGCATTTTGCTTGGAAAGACGCCGTCAGAACTGCTCGACCAATTGAATACCCCCGCGCCAATCCCTGCGCCGCCTTCAAATGTAGGCATCAGCATCCCATCTGAACTATTGCGTCGTCGGCCAGATATTCGTTATGCTGAGGCGCAACTTCACTCTGCTACTGCAAAAATTGGTGTGGCTGTTGCCGATTTATTTCCTAAATTTAATCTTACTGGTGGCTTTACTTTTCAGGAAAATTCAGTCAGCGACTTCTTTTCTAATCCCGTT
>JAKPVM010000083.1 GCA_029572555.1 Verrucomicrobiota bacterium
GAAGCCCTGCCCGTTCTGCGGTGAACCAGTTGAATTCAATAAATTTGCAGAAAAGGTTGTATGCGAAGATTGCGGTGCAACGATTTATTCGGATTACTGGAACACCCGCCCGATTGAGGACGCTTTGAACGCCCGCATTGCAAAGTTGGAAGCCGAACTAAAAATTACAGATGAACTGCTAAAAGAAGCAACAGAAACCATCGGTGCAGTAGTCGCTTGTTGCACATACAACAGTAACGATGATGCAAAGATTGGTGTCTACGGCATTGACCAAAACGCTTTTACGAGGATAGACAAATTCATTACCCATTACAACGATGCTGTTTCCGCACGCCAGGTCAGCGTGGATGTAAAAACCTCGACAGATAATAACAAAGGAGAATGAGATGAGCGTTGAATATTATTATTTGAATGATTTGAATAGGCTTTACAACAAAGCGGTTGAAAATTGTAAGAACGAGGATTTAGAGCAACTTCAATCGGCATTAGATAATCTTGAGGCACATATTCAGTCATTAGAACACTGGAAAGATACGGCGCTTCAACTCTCGAAAAACAATGGCGAGGCTTGTGCAGATGCCGAAAGACTTGCGGAAGAATATATAAAAACTCTATCAGAAATTGGTGGTGTTTGGTGGGAAGATCCGTTTGAGAGAAGTCCGGCACTAATTGCGCATAAAAACAGACTGGAGAGAAAATGATTCACTATTACCATATTTATGTTGATATTTACCCCTATATGGGCGAAAGCGAAGAAGTTGAAAAATGTGATTATGGTGGCGGCGGCTGGCACGTAAGTAATCACATAGAGCGCAACAAACTTCTTTTTGGAAAAGTTCTCGAAAAGCCTAAATTAATAACTGGTGAAACATGTCTCAGGAGTGAGTTAAACAGGATTATTGACCGCGCTAAAAGCGGCATGAACATAGGGCTTGGAATAAAAATTTATCCGGTTGACGAAAATGGATATTATTCAGGAGAGGAGAAATTATCTTATGACTAAAATTGACGGTCTTGAAATAGTTATGACCAAACACATCAAAAGCGAAATTGACAAGGAACTAAAGAAACGCTTT
>JAKPVM010000095.1 GCA_029572555.1 Verrucomicrobiota bacterium
ACTGCCTATCCTTGTTAAAAAAAAATCCCTGTAAATCTCCTGACTACATTTTATTTTTCAAGGAATGGATTAACTATGGTTTTTCTACGTTTACCTACGTTCCTATATCTCTGCGATATCTGCGAGAATGCTTTCCCTTAGTTTTGGCGATTAGCGCAATAAAATTGCTTTTCATTTTACTCATTGTAATTCTAAAACATATAAATTCGCATTTGTTAATTTTTCATGTGCTTCAGAAGTTGAGAAGAATAAATCCGTTATTTTTTATCTTTGTTGTGGGATGGTTGTGAATTTATTTCATTTTTGTTAATTATTTACAAACCGACTGTTTTTTATTTATAATTTATCTATGAACACCAATGAAAGTGAGATTAGTCGTCGGAGTTTTTTAAAGTATTCAACCGCTGCTGCAACTGCTTTTACAGTGATTCCTGCATCTGCCATTGGCGGGGATTCTGCCGTGCCACCAAGCGAGAGGATGACCTTTGCGTTGATTGGTTGCGGAACACAGGGCATCAGAGAATTGCCCGGTATGATTGGTTCGAAAGGCATCCAGTTTGTAGCTGTTTGCGATCCGAATAAGGAGAGTTATGATTATGTTGATTGGTCAAAAGATGGATTGAGACGGGATGTTGCAAATATGTTGAAGAAACAGGATTGGCGGGCAAATGCGCCCGGTATCCCCGGCGGTAGAGAGGTGGTAAAAGAAATCATTGAGTTGTATTACGGCAGTCAAAAGGATTCGGGTAAATATCAGGGCTGCAAGGCTTATACTGATTTTCGGGAGTTGCTGGATAAAGACATCGATGCGTTTAAGATAATGACGCCTGACCATCTGCACGCAACTATTGCGGTTGCGGCTTTGAAAAAAGGCATACGGGTGATGATGCACAAGCCGTTGGCAAATCGGGTTTATGAAGGACGACTCGTGGTTGATACGGCGAGAAAAACAAATCTTCCTACTCATTTTTTGCCTGCAAATGTTGGACCGGGCATAACACAGGCATTAAAAGCGGTGAGAGATGGAAGGATTGGAAGGTTGAAGGAGATTCATAATTGGAGTAATCGTCCTGTCTGGCCTCAATATACAAAATTGCCAACAGACACACCGCCGGTGCCAGCGGGGTTTGATTGGGATTTGTGGTTAGGTCCGTCGTTGCCTCGTCCTTATCATCCGCATTATACGCATTGCGTTTTCAGGGGTTGGTATGAATTTGGTGGCGGCGCAATTGCAGATATGGGGCATTACAGTCTGTGGCGAGTATTTCAAGAACTTAACCTTGACCCGCCGATGATGGTTGAATCTAATCCGTCGCACGTGTGTGAACTTGATAACCTCGTTAGTAAAAAGATTCATAATGATTATTCATTCCCGTTAGCCTGCACTGTTAGATTTCGTTTTGCGGCAAAAGGCGATAGACCTGAACTGGATTTGTTTTGGTATGATGGTGGAATAAAACCTAAGACACCGGAAGACTTGATAAAAAACAATCAGGAGTTGGGTGCCGAGGGTATTATGTTTGTTGGCACAGACGGTATAATTATGGGCGAATTTACTGGTGAAAATCTAAGGATAATCTCGCAAGGCAAGATACAACCGTTGGAAAAGCCGGCAAATGCGTCATCGCTTCCTGCTGGTTTTGTAGGCTGGGAAGAGGCTTTCAGGAACAAAGGAAAATCGTTCGGGGATTTCACGCTTGCCCTTTCTATTACCGATGCGTTCAATTTAGCCGCAGTCTCTTTGAGGTTAGGCGGTAAAAGATTGATGTGGGATGCGCAAGATATGAAGATTACAAATCTTCCTGATGCGAATAAATATCTGCGCCGTGAATACAGGAAAGGCTGGGAACTTACGGCATAATTTTAGGCTATGAAAAGTTGGAGTATCTGGTGGTGTGTTGGCGCTGTGTTGTCCGCTATTTCGAATCTATCAGCAAGTGAACGATTGGTTGAAGCGCCGCCGAGACAGGAATATAGGATATGGCAGTCTGAACCGCCTGATGGATGTCCATTCAAACCATCCGATACAATTACTGGAATAGGATTTACAGGACGGCATAATGAATATACTGGCGCTGACACCTGGTATCCGAGTTGGGCGTCTGATGGTAATATGTATTCGCCCTGGACAGATGGAACGGTCAATGGTTTAGGTTCAAATTCGGCTGGAAAGGACGCAACGACCGGTAACGCAACTATCATTGGAGATAATCCGCTTGGATTAATCGTAACAAATCAGGGCGTTTATAAAAGCGATCCTTCGCCTTATGCAGGTAGATATCCCTGCGGAAGTCTGGTTTACAACGGTATCTGGTATTATGGGACTTATTGTCTTCATCCATCAGGAGGCGTTCTGAAAAATGGGATTAATTATAACTGGCCATGGCTTGGACCATTTGTTGGTTTTAGGTATTCCACAGATTTTGGGAAGAGCTGGGTTCAAACACCTTGCACACCTGAAAAACCGTTGTTTGGTGAGACGGCGCTTAAAGGTGAACCGGTTAAAATTGGGGCACCGCATTTTGTTGATTTTGGAAAAAATATGGAATACTCGCCGGATGGAAAGGCATATCTTGTTGCACACGGGGCTTCTATTGGACCGGAAGGGAGGAGGTTTGCTTATAATTCGTGGATTACCGGTGATGAGATTTATTTAATTCGGATTAAGCCATCGATTGATAATATTAATGACGCCTCTAAATACGAGTTTTTTAGCGGGACAAATGAAAAAGGAGAGGCTGTGTGGGGTAGCGATTTTAAGAAGATAAAGCCAATTGCGGCGTGGAAAGATAATATGGGTTGCGTAACAATGACTTATAATGCGCCGTTGAAAAAATATCTGATGTGTGTTACCGATGGCGGAAATACTGTGCATTATTTTAACACTTATATCCTTGAGTCGGAACAGATTACAGGACCGTGGCGATTGGTATCTTATATGAAACATTTTGGCGAACAGGCTTATTTTGTGAATATCCCATCAAAGTTTATCAGCAAAGATGGGAGGACAATCTGGCTGTGTTATGCTGCAAATTTTAGTACTGGTTGGGGTGGCGTGAAATTCAAGTCCAATCCGCCGGGAAGCAGATATGGGATGTGCCTGCAAGAAGTCAAACTTTTGAAACCAGATGATAAGAAAGACAATACTGCACTTAATTCAAAAAATAATGTGGCTTTGATTGCAAAGGTTTCGGTTAGTTCAGTTCATAAAGATTACACTCCTTATGGGGCGGTTGATGGGAATGTGGGTGGTTATCCGAATAATATTAATGAAGAATGGGCAAGCAACGGTGAATCTGATACTGCCTTAATCCGATTAACATGGGACGAACCGCAAAAGATAAACAAGGTATGGCTTTTTGATAGACCAAATAAGTTAGACCAGATTACCTCTGGTATGCTTGTTTTTAGCGATGGGACAACAATGAATGTTGGTGAACTACCAGACAATGCAGAGAAAGGGATTGAAGTTTCATTTGAACCTAAGGTCGTAAAATGGCTTGTGTTTATAATTACTGGAACAAAGCCTAAAAGTCCGAACATTGGACTCTCGGAGATTGCTGTATTTACAGCCGAATGAAGCTTTTTGGTTCCTCGAGATTTATAATGGGTAAAAAGTGGGTTCCAATGCGTTGTGATGCCTATCAAGAAAACAACACTAACGGGGTGATCCGCAGACAATGAAGAGAATTGGCGAATATAATGCCAATACGGTTTAAACGGGTATATACATAGAGTCGATGAATTAGTGCGGTTTTGCCACAATTAGCCTTTTTTATATGTCAAATACATAAGTTGTTTTATATGGTAAATCTATTCAAAGGCTTTCAACCATTCACCGTCACTCTCGACCACTAAAGACATCGAGAATCCAAATTTATTTATTAGATAAGCCGTCAAATTGGTCCCTTGCTTTTTATGGGATAACGATGCGATAGAATTGCATCTCTGAACTTGGACTATTTGTTGTGCTCAATATTCGGTCAATTGGCTCAGAGTCAAATTCTATCAATCTCTTCCATCCCCCATCTATTGACTCTTTATATTCAATGGCATATCTACGGTTGGATTTAGCCTTAAATTGAAAGTGTAATAGTTTTGACGGTGTAAATTTAGTCGTAAGTTTTAATGTATCCTCAGAGTCAGAAGGGCTCGTGTTTGCAAGATATTCTCTAAAATTAGTTAAGCCGTCGTTGTCAATATCGGTGTCTTTATCTAAATAATCTGTTGGTGATAACCCATACGCAAGTTCCCATTCATTTGGCATACCGTCGCTGTCTAAATCGACAGGGTCAAACTCATAAGCCCCTATGTCAACCCGATCGCCTATTATCCTTTGTTTGCCGTCAAGGTCTGTAAATGTTAATAGAACAACTGAATTATCGCCGCTATCAATACAGGGAGAATCAGGCGCAAGATGATAATTCCCATTTGTTAAATCTAAAAACATAGGTGGCGCATCGGTATTTCCAAAACCACTGTCCGGCAAAGGCGTTGTGCAAGAATTAAAGAATACAGAACTATAATAGTTTATTGTTGAATAGTTGGTGTTATAATACACAATACAATTAGTCAGAACACAAGTAGAAACACCGCCTTCATTTTTGGAAACAGTACAATTAACTAAAGTTGAACTATACGCGCCGTCGCCATCATTCCATGTAGAATTATAACTCAATACACAATTATATAATGCTGAACTATACGCGCCGCC
>JAKPVM010000110.1 GCA_029572555.1 Verrucomicrobiota bacterium
TGATCATCGAGACATATTTGAAATGGGAGGTATTCCAGATAGATCTTTTTACAACAACCTTATGTGGTTGAAAGCTGGAGAGTTTGACGAATCTGATTTGATATATGCGGACGAATTAGAAGCAGGTCAAAAGGTGGTGGAATGTTACGAACAATTTGCTTCATTAGATAAAGGGGAAAGTCAATTTGATTACGCGCTTTATATTGATAGTCTTGCATATGTCTGGTTGATTCACTGCAAAAAGACAGGGGAAGCTGTTGAAGACATGTTTAGAAAAGATTTGGCGCGCAGTTCAGAATCCTCTCCACTTGCCTATTATGCGGGTGCTTCTTATCATAATTACCTTATCAACGAAAAAGGCTATTCTATAAAGGAATTGCTGGATGCATATTATGGTGACATTCCCGTTGAGGACTATACTCAAGAATGGGTTGCCTGGATAAGGGGAAAATTTAATGCTATTAAAAGCAAATAATAGCTTTTTTGATTAGACAGGAACTGCCTGGTGCAGGGGGAAGAGGCAAATCGGCTAAAAGAGATAAAAAAGCGTACAGCGTAAGGCGTTTTCTGTGTAAAATAGCGGGAATCCGCGCCATACGCTTTTTTATTTGTAGATATGTCTCTATAAATCTCAGTGTTCCATCAATTTAAGTAAGCTTAAGCCATTTTACTGGGATTAAAATGGGATCATTCTATACGAATTTATTGATAGCGAGGTTTTTTTCGGTATAATTTCAAAAAGCTACTGCCTTTGGTATAGTCTTTATCCTAAATTAGGAATTATCGTGGAAAAAAAGTTAACTGAACATAAAAACATAGGTGTCATCGTCCGATTAGTCGGTGTTGTGGTTGATGTGGAATTTGATGCTGGAAAGCTACCATCTATTCACAACGCCTTAATGGTGCAGCGTCAGCATGAAGAGCCCTTGATTTTAGAAATCCAGGAACACGTGGGCACAAACGTTGTGCGCGCTATTGCGATGGGCAGTACTGCTGGTTTGCGGCGCGGATTACCGGTCATTGATCTCGATACGTCCATTCAGGTGCCCGTTGGCAGACAAACGCTTGGGCGTTTGTTCAACGTGCTGGGTAAGCCAATTGACGGTTTGGGTGATTTTGTGCCAGAAAAAACGATGCCTATCCATCGCAAGCCACCCGATATAAAAGACCAGGTTATTTCAAAGAGCATGATTATCACCGGTATCAAAG
>JAKPVM010000120.1 GCA_029572555.1 Verrucomicrobiota bacterium
AACCAATGGAAGTGAACCCACCGTATCCTCAGGCATTCAGTATACAAACCCAATCACAATTTCAAATACAACAATTTTTAGAGCCGCTACGTTTTCAGGCAATATGCTTCCGTCAACAACCGAGACGCACACTTATCTATTTATTGACCAGGTTTTGCGTCAGCCGAATAATCCGCCGGGATTTCCTACCGGTTCCACAATCTGGGGAGGTTACCCTTCCGATTATGAAGTAGACCCGGAAATTGTTAATAGCCAGCAATATTCAAATCTGGTAAAACCTGCTCTTCTTTCGATACCGACTGTTTCAATTGTAATGAATATCGAGGATATTTTCGGCACTGCAAACGGAATTTACACACATTCATCAGATAGCACAACGTTGTATCGTGGACCGGCGTGGGAGAGACCTTGTTCAGCGGAATTTATTCTTACAAATGGAGAAACAGGTTTTCAGATTAACTGCGGTATTCAAATACAGGGGAATGCCTCTCGCAATCCGCAGAAAACACCTAAACATCCATTTCGTTTGCTGTTCAAAGGTTCTTTTGGACCGACAAGTCTTGAATACCCCGTTTTTCCCGGTTCTCCGGTTACAAGTTTTGATTCACTCGTAATGCGTGCAGATTTTAATGACTCCTGGCTTCACTGGGATCAAACCCAAAGGCTTTATGGAACACGAATTCGTGATGCATGGGGAAAAGAAACCGCTCGCGATATGGGTATGGCGGCGCCTCATAACAGATTTTTCCACCTTTATCTAAACGGTCTTTATTGGGGTGTTTATGAATTTTCTGAAAAGATTGATGCAAGTTTTGCGGCAAATTATTTTGGAGATAAAAAATCTGATTACGATGCAATTGCTTCTAAACCCACACAAGCAATTGATGGCGATTTAACGGCTTTCAACACGATGGTTAATTATATTAAAGGCAATAGTATGATGGATCCTAACAACTTCCTTCAAGCCTGCCGATTACTTGATATGACAAATTTCATCGACTATACGTTGTTAAATTTCTTTGCTGCCAATCAGGACTGGGGCAGCGATAACAATTGGAATGCTGTTCACAAACGAAAGCCGAACGAACCAGTAAGATTTTTGGTGTGGGACCTTGAGCGATTTATAGAAAACCCAACACATAATAGAACATCAAGCACCGATTGTCCTGCCGGGCTTCACCCGGTTTTAATCAATAGCGCAGAATATAAGATCTTATTTGCCGACAGAATCCACAAACACCTCTTCAATAACGGGGCATTAACATCGGAACAAAACATTGCGCGCTGGCAAAAATTTACTAATATGTTGCAAATCGCAATAGTTGGTGAGTCAGCCCGATGGGGAGATTATAGAAGAGACGTTAAACAATATAGCAGCGGACCATATTATTTATACACGCTTTATGACCACTGGATACCGGAAGTTTCAAGGCTCATTACAAGTTATTTTCCAGTAAGAAATGGTAATTTTATAAATCAAGCCGTTAGTGCTGGGTTGTATCCAAATCCTTCTACGATTTCTGCCCCATTTTTCAATCAATATGGTGGTTCTGTAAGGAAAGGTTTTGTTTTGAAGTTGACCAATTCGCCTTCTGGTTCTGTTTATTATACCACAAATGGTTCTGACCCCCGGGTGTATGGCACGGGGGCTGTTTCACCGCAGGCATTGGTATTTACCGCTAATGGTCTGGTTCTTAAT
>JAKPVM010000135.1 GCA_029572555.1 Verrucomicrobiota bacterium
ATCAATTGAAGTTGAACCATCAGCATTTGTTATAGATACCGAAATAAATTCAACCCAGTTAATTAAATTGCTTGATGTCTCTATTTTATATTGCTTATTTGGTTCACCTATAAATTTTAAGCAGGTTTTGTTATTTGGTAATCTCTCTATAAGACTAAAATATCCCGGGTTATCCTTAATTAGCGGGTTTTTGCCTAATTGATATTCCTGCCAATTATTTAATCCATCACCATCAGAATCAATATAGTCCGCAGAACCATCTGTCGACAGACCATATTTTTGCAACCAATCAATAAATTGACCAGGGACTGCTGACTGAAACTCATAAGCCCCCATATCTACAGTTCCACCGTAGATTCTGGGACGCCCATCAAAATCAACATCTCCGGAGGCATAATAATTAGTAACTGCATTGATACAGGGCGAATTGGATTGTAACCGTAAGTTGCCATTAGATAAATCCACAAACAGCGGTTCATCACTTATATTGCCTTCACCATCAGGTAAAGGAGTAGTGCAAGAATAATAGAAGGTTGAGATATAATAATTTGGATAATTAGAAGCAACGTTATAATAAACGATACAATTATAATTCGTGGAACGAGATACTCCTGCGCCGTATCTGGCATAATTCAAAGTAAGTGAACAGTTGTAAAGCGCAGAACCATAATCACCACCGCCGCCAGTTTTAGCTGAATTATCGGTCAGAACACAATTATACAGAGTGGAATTATACGAACCGCCACCATAGACATTAGCCAAATTACCTCTCAGTATGCAGTTGTAAAGCACGCCTCTACTTGCGCCACCGCCATAATTGCCTGAATTTCCAACCAACGTGCAATTATAAAGCACAGAATCAGATGTGCCACCACCAAACTCTTGGGCAGAATTACCAGTGATAGTGCAATTGTACATAATGGATTTATGAACAGAGCCACCCTGATGCGCAGAATTATTAGTTAGACTGCAATTATAGAGAGTTCCACCATACACGCTACCACCATAAACAGCAGAATTACCAGTAAAAGCGCAGTAATAAAACATTCCCCCAGACGCGCTCCCCCCTGAGTAAGCAGAATTGCCAATCAACACACAATTACTAACAATACCGCTTGTCTCACAGAATACACCGCCACCACTGTTATTTTGGGAACCTAATTCGTTGAAATATCCACTTGACGAAGAATGTCCATTGGTCAATGTGAAACCACTTAAAACAGAACTAGACCCCACATAAGCACAACGGGTTGCGCCCGAGCCAACGATAAAAGTCTCGGTGGGACCATTCATACTTTTTACTATCACGCGGTTAGTCAACATTACCCGATTTGTTATTTGGCCATAAACAATCCGACCACCTAAATCATAAATCCCATCATTCACAATAACTAACCTTCCTGATGATTCACTGGCATCGATTGCGTCCTGAATATTATTAGCAGCAGTCTCCCAACTTGAATACGGATACGTTGGAGATTTGCTTTCGCAATCCACATAAAACACCGGTTGGTTTACAACATTTATCTGCACTGTATCACTTACCCCTGATGGCAAACTATCATTGTATCCAGTGAGTCTCACCGTATAAACACCGGCACTGCTCCAACTATGACTTATATAAGCTTGATTACTAACCGTTATTCCGTCGCCAAAATCCCAAACGCTGGAAGAAATTAGCCCTTGCGCTTGCGCTACAAATGAGACTTTAAATCCGGTTGGGATATTTGTATCTCTAACATCAATTGAGACTGCAAGTGGTCCTTTGGCGTTGTCGGGCACATATTGGTCAGCGCCCATAGCTGGAGGTTCTAACCACGGTTCGCCATCAATATCAACACCTCTTGCGTAAATTGAGTTGCCTTTGCCAAGACAAGGAGAGTTTGCCGATAGGTGTGTTGCAGAAGCAAACAATGGTTCATCACTAATGTTTCCTACTCCGTCAGGTAAAGGCACTACGCAAGAGTATCTAAACGTTGATTCATAATAATTGGTGCTCCGCGTTGATAAGTTATAATAAACAATGCAGTTATAAAGCGCAGAACTGCATACACCTCCACCATTGCCTTTTGCAGAATTACCCGTCAGTGTGCAGTTATATAATGTTGAATAATAAGTTCCACCACCATTACCTCTTACTGAATTGCTAATCACTATGCAGTTATAAAGTGTAGAACCATACGCGCCGCCACCATTATTTTGGGCTGAATTACCAATTAGCACGCAATTGCTTACAATACCGCCGACATCACACCATACCCCGCCCCCACTCTGCTCTTTATCAGAATCTCCGCTTGCCCGTGTATGACCATTGGTTAAAGTAAATCCGCTTAATATTGCGTTTGTCCCTATATAAGCGCAACGAATTGCGCCATCTCCATTTCCACCGCCTATTCCCGCCGAACCAACAATAAAAGTCTCTGCTGGACCGTTTACACTTTTAACTATCACCTCTTTATCTAACACAACCCGATTGGTCATTTGCCCATAAATAGCCACACCGCCAATGTTGTATACGCCATTTGTAACGAGCACGACATCGCCCGATTGCGCTGCATCCACAGCCTCTTGAATAGTTCGCGCAGCAGTCTCCCAGCTTGAATATGGATATGATGGAGATGCGCTTTTGGCATTTACATAATGCACTGGCTGGCTAACAACTTTTACTACCGCTGTAGCGCTTACGCCTGACGGGAAACTGTCATTATATCCAGTAAGCCGAACGATATAATCGCCCGGTGTATTCCAGCTATAACTTATGCAAGGCTGGTTACTTATTATGAAATCATTGCCAAAATCCCAAACAATTGCGGAAATTGGTCCCTGGTTTTGCGCAACAAACAAAACTGAAAATCCAGTTGGAACATTGGTGCGGCTGGCATCAATTGAGACAATTAGTGTTCCTTTGATATTGTCGGATACATATTCATCAGCTCCCATAGAAGGAGGATTAAGCCACGGTTCACCATCTATATCAACACCGCTGGCATATTGCGAACTCCCTTTGCCAATACAAGGCGAGCTTGCAGAAATGTGCGTGGCTGAAATAAGTAATGGCTCATCACTTATATTGCCTTCACCCGCAGGTAAAGGAGCTGCGCAGGAATAATTGAGTATTGAATTGTAATAATTGGGATTACCGGGAGATTTATTATAATAAACAATACAGTTATATAACTTTGAACCATACACACCGCCACCGTCGTATCTGGCTGAATTACCAGTCAATGTGCAGTTATAGAACTCGCCAAGATATGCGCCGCCACCGTTAAAAGCCGAATTGCAAGTCAATGCAGAGTTGTAGTTTGTGGAATTATATGCACCACCGCCTTCGTTCGCTGAATTTCTATTTAAGCTACAATTATAAAGTGCCCCTAAATATGCGCCGCCGCCATAAGATTTCGCCGAATTATAATTCAGTTTACAATTATAAAGTGTACAACCAAAGGCGCCGCCACCCAAATCAGCTGAATTTTCGGTAAATGTACAATCGTAGTTTGTGGAAGAATACGCGCCACCGCCGCAATATGCTGAATTCTTTGTTAATATACAATCGTATAACATTCCAAAATATGCGCCGCCACCATAAGATTTCGCCGAATTATTAATTAACGCACAGTTGTAGACAATGGAATTAAAAGCACCGCCGCCACAATTTCCCGCAAAATTGTTTGTCAATCCACAATTATTCAGTGTACACCAATACACACCTCCGCCATTCATATTAGCCAAATTATTGGTTAAAGTACAATTGTAGAGAGTAGAATTGCAAGCGGCACCACCAGAATTTCCAGATGTATTGCCTGCCAATATGCAATCGTATAGTGTAACATTCTCAGCACCGCCACCATTCCAAGAAGCCGAATTATTAATTAGCGCACAATTATATAAAGCTGAATAAAAAAATGTGTCACATTGCAAGCCATAATAGTCGCTAAATACATAGTTATACAATGTTCCAAAGTATGCACCACCACCAATACCGGCTGAATTTCCAACTAACACACAATTACTTACAACGCCACCTGTCTCTAACAATACTCCTCCACCAAATTGGGCGCTTCCATTAGTCAGTGTAAACCCGCTTAACACTGCGTCTCTTACAATGTAAGCGCAACGAATTGCACCTCCACTTGCAGAAGATCCAACAATAAAAGTCTCTGTTGGACCATTTGCACTCTTTACAATTGCTGCATTTGTTAAAATTACTCTGCCGTAATCGGCGCTGCCGCCTGTATCATAAATCCCATTTGTTACCAATATCAACCGACCCGGTAAAGTACCAGCATCAATCGCATCTTGAATAGTTTGCGCAGCAGTTTCCCAACTTGAATAAGGAAACGATGGGGAAGAATTTTCGGCATTCACATAAAATACTGATTGACTCACTGTTATAATCACAGTGGCGTTGCTGCCTGACGGAAAACTATCGTTATATCCAGTAAGCCGAACAATATAATCGCCGGGTGTAGTCCAACTATGATTGACAAAAGCCCGATTACTTACTGTCGTTCCATCGCCAAAATCCCAAACCGTGGCAGAAATTGCTCCTTGATTTTGCGCTATAAACGAGATTGCGAAACCAGTTGCTATATTTGTGTAGTTTACATCAATCGAAACAAAAATTTCTCCTGAGGCATTGCCGAGTATATATTCATCTGCGCCCATAGCAGGAGGATCAAGCCACTGTTCACCATCAATATCAACACCAATTGCATATTTTGAACTGCCCTTGCCTAAACAAGGAGAGTTTGCTGGTATATGAGTAGATGTAATGAGTAATGGGTCATCGTTAATATTGCCTTCACCATAAGGCAAAGGAGTGGTGCAAGAATAGTTGATAATTGAATCAAGATAATTCGCTCCTACGAAAGCGGTATTATAATACAAAATGCAATTATATAATGTAGATGAAATTACGCCTCCTCCAGAATTTTCTGATGAATTGCCAGTTAAAGTGCAGTTGTAAAGTGTAGAATAATAACTTCCACCGCCCTCAAAAAAAACCGAATTTGCAGTTAATATACAGTTATAAAGCGTACACTCGTTGACGCCGCCACCTCTGTTACGAGCATAATTGCGCGTTAATGTGCAATTGTAAAGAGTGCCTTCATCTGTGCCACCGCCCTCATCATAAGCATAATTATTACTTACTGTGCAATTGTAAAGAATGCAACCCGATGCGCCGCCACCATCATCATTAGCCGAATTACCAGTCAGTGTGCAATTGTAAATAATGCCTCCCCACACACCACCAGCATCATTTATAGCTGAATTACCAATTAGCACACAGTTGCTGATAACTCCACTTAACTCGCACGATGCGCCACCACCGTTTCCATCATAATTCCAAATTGCTGAAGTATGCCCATTAGTTAAAGTAAACCCACTTAAAAATGAATTGGTTCCAACATAAGCGCAACGAACAGCATCATCGCCATTGCCACCAGCCGACGCCTCAGCGCCTACAATGAATGTCTTCGTTGGTCCGTTAACACTTTGAACGATAACAGGCTTGTCAATCGCCACGCGATTTGTGATTAAGCCATAAACAACCTTCCCGCCCGTGTTATATATCCCGTTGGTAACAAGCACAATACCACCGGGTATAGCTATATCTACAGCATCCTGAATGGTTTGCGCCGCAGTTTCCCAACTTGAATAAGGATACGTAGAAAATGAACTTTCGGCATTAACATAATACACAGGTCTATTTACAACCTTTATTATCACTGTGTTACTTACTCCTGACGGATAACTGTCGTTATATCCTGTGAGTCGAACAGTATATTCACCCGGTGTGTTCCAGATATGGCTGATATAGGCTTTATTGCTAACTACCACCCCATCGCCAAAGTCCCAAACAATAGCAGAGATTGGTCCCCTATTTTGCGCTATAAACAAGATTGCGAAACCAGTTGCTATATTTGTGTAGTTTACATCAATCGAAACAACAATTTCTCCTGTGGCATTACCTAATATATATTCATCTGCGCCCATAGCAGGAGGGTCAAGCCACTGTTCACCATCAATATCAACACCAATTGCATAGTTTGAACTGCCCTTGCCTAAACAAGGAGAATTTGAGGATATGTGACTTGATGTAATAAATAATGGATCATCGCTAATATTTCCTTCACCTTCAGGTAATGGAACAGTACAAGAATAATTGAATGTTGAATTATAATAATTGGGATAATTAGGCGATGTATTATAATAAACAATACAATTGTAGTTAGTGGAATTTGCCACACCACCACCAAATTCCTTAGCAGAATTGCCATTCAATGTGCAGTTATAAAGCATACAATCATTTGCGCCACCACCATCATATCTTGTTGAATTGTCTGTCAACGTGGAATTATAGAGAGCGCCTTTATCCGCACCACCACCGCATTTTCCAGCAGAATTACCTGATAATGTGCAGTTGTGGAAAATGCTTCTATGCGTGCCGCCGCCATTTTTTACAGCAATATTGCCACTCACTGTACAGTTATAAAGTGTTCCCTCATCTGCTCCACCACCATCATCTTTGGCATAATTGTTAGTCAACGTACAGTTGTAGAATTTGCACTCGTTTGCGCCACCGCCATCAGATTCGGCACTATTGCCGCTCAGAATACAATCGTAAAGAGTGCCTTCATCTGCGCCGCCGCCATCATTTCCAGCGGAATTGCCTGTCAATGTACAGTTGAAGAGGGTGCCTCCATGCGCGCCACCACCATCATAATATGCTGAATTGCCAACAATCACACAATTGCTTACGATGCCACTTATCTCACTCCATACGCCACCGCCGTACTCATTATAATAATCATTTCCCGCAAATGCTAAAGTGTGTCCATTAGTTAAAGTAAATCCGCTTAATAGTGCGTTCGTACCAACATAAACACAACGAATTGCGCCGTCACCGTTGCCACCACCTGGTGCTTCTGAACCTACAATAAAGGTTACTGTTGGTCCGTTAACACTTTGAACGATAATTGGCTTGTCAATAGCAACTCGGTTCGTCATTAAACCATAAACCGCCTTGCCGCCCGCGTTATATGTCCGTTTGTAACAACCACAGTATCGCCTGATTGCGCAGCATCAATGGCATCTTGAATGGTTTTTGCAGCGATTTCCCAGGTGGTGTAGGGGGATGTCGGATTTGTACTATTGATATCCACATAGAGCGTAGCCGCAGTCCCAACATAAGTTGAAGCAAAAAATAAGATTGCCACAAGAAATGCAACAGCCTTGAACCAAACAGCCCAACTTCGCTGTAATAAGAAATTACTTTGACACAGGTTATTGTTATGTTGTGTTAGAGAAGTATTTGGTCCACCGGTTACGGTGTCCTGCCGATTAATTAAGTTCTTTTGCATATTACTTTCTTTGTATTTCTGTATTGAACTTGATTTATAATGTTAAGCCATCCGCAAACGAACATAGTATAAACAGAACACCGTCAACCCCCACAACCCTTTAGGTCAAAAGAACACATCTCTCGGCGCCTACTCTCTCTTGTCTCTGGTTGTGCTGCCACCCATCCCACTATGTTCAATCAACAGAACAACAGATCAACAAAACCAATCAGTTCAACTGAGGATAATAAAAGTATGTATTGGGCTTCTTAAAAAATCAAGAATATTTTTAGATTTTAGGATTTTAGAAAATGGGGGGAATATCCAATGTAATGGGAGCATCCCTGCTGCCGATAGTATAGACATTCTTGTTTGTGAATAGAAAGGAATGGAACGCAGATTACACAGATGAAACAGATTTACACAGATGATAAGGAAAAGATAATTTAACAAGGATAGAAAGGATATACAGGATAAAAAATTGTATTCTTGTATCTTGTATCTTGTATCCTTGTATCTTATAAAACATCCTGTCCATCCTGTCTATCCGTGTTAAAAATAAAAAATCCCTGTAAATCTCCTGTCTCCGTTTTGTCTATCAAGGCAAGTATACCAATGGTATCTCTGCGTTTATCTGCGTTTCTCCTATATCTCTGCGACATCTACGAGAATACTTAGTTATTAGTGTGGTAGAAGAAATAGGTCATACATAAATTTATTGTTATCAGTTGGGTTGGCATTACATAGTGAATGAAAATGGAACGCTGATTACGCAGATGAAACAGATTTACAGGATTGAAGGAAAAGATAATTTAACAAGGATACACAGGACATACAGGATAAAAAATCGTATTCTTGTATCTTGTATCCTTGGATCTTATAAAACATCCTGTCCATCCTGTCCATCCGTGTTAAAAATAAAAAATCCCTGTAAATCTCCTGTCTCCGTTTTGTCTATCAAGGCAAGTATACCAATGGTATCTCTGCATTTATCTGCGTTCTTATATCTCTGCGACATCTGCGAGAACGCTTTCCATTAGTTTTGACGTTTAGTGCGGTAAAATCAATTTTCGAATAAATCCCTGTTTTTCAATGTGTTATGAATTTGTATTTCCTAATTTATGAGGCGCGTCAAAAGTCGGGATACAATCTCTTATTCGCCCTATTTGTTTTATGTATCCAATTACCCCTATTGATCCCACCCTTCTTAACTTCCTGCTCGTCTATTTATTTCTTTATCCAACCAATCCAATCGTTTTTTTAGCCATGACTTCATTAGTTGGATGTCTTGTTCAAAGGTTGTGTGGTCGCGGTAATGATTGCGAGCCTCAGGCCATCGTTTTCTGTTCCTCTCTATTGCATTGCCGAGCGTCTGGACATTATCATCAATCAATCCGACAATAAATTCTTCGGAAAATTGGGCTTGCCGCAATTCATTCCAGCGGTTTGCAAACCTGGTCCGATATTCTTTATTCTCCATAAGTCGGTCAAAAAGATGGTTCGAGAGCCAGATATTGTGAGGGTAATGGCTTGAGTCCCAGTTTCTACCAAACGAACCGTCATAATCCCACGGGATAAAAAAGAACTTTTCTGTCAACGGCGGTTTTTCTTGTCCATTGCGAACCAGATAATAATTTTTTGTTATGCCATCGCTATTGCTTGTTAAAAGGACAAGAAGATGAAAATCAATTGCGTTCTCAATGTCAACTTTCGAGGCGATGCCGGTTTGCGGATTAAAGAAATCTTCATTTTTTGCGCTTGATACAAACTTGTTCAATTCATCAAGCGGTTGCCAGTATTGTTTTTTAGAAAGGTCGGGTTCTTGTTGTTCATAACCATTGTGTCCGGATTGCGCAAAATTTGCAGCGTGGTCAACGGCTTTGTAAATTACCGAGTGGGCAAAGTTATTTGAATCAAATTTGCGGAGGTTTAACAACTGTCGGTTAATCCGTTCCATAAACAGATAAACGCCGATGTATTCGCGGTTTAGGATAACTTCAACAAAACGGCTTGCGGCAGCGTAGCGCGGTGATTGCGGAGTGGATAAACTTAGAAAAAGGTCATAAGATAGTTTATGCCTCATAAGAGACGGGTCGATAAAAGCGGCGTTAAGGACAAACTGATGAGTCTTTTTTAGACCAAAAAATTCCACAGGCAAGTTAAAAACAATTCTATACGACTTTTTAGGGTAGCCTTGAGATGTTGCGCCGTGAATGCGGATAAGGCTGCCATATTGGTTTGTGTTTTCAGGTTTATTGAGAATCTGAACTGAACAAGGTATTGGTTTGCCTGTGATTGTCTTGTCCTGTGTATTAAACAATAAAACAGGCAGGTTGGAATTTGTGAAATTGACCCGGTTTTCTGCGGCAACAATATTCCACTGACAAAATAACAACAAAAATATATAAGTGATCCTCTTCACTTATAATTTAAGACGAAGCCGTTCAATCTAATATTTAACAAAGGTAATAATAAAAACATTTGCGCCAGAAAGAAATCATCAAAAGCGGGTAGAATTAATTGTAATGCAGTATTTAAGAAACAGGCTAAATCACTTCTTCTTTTCCTTTGTTAACACAATAGGGAAGATTTCCTCAATTTGTTTTATGAAATGCGGTTTAGTCTTTTCTTTAACTTCGTTGGGAATTTCAGACCAGTCGCCTCGATTATCCTCTGGCAGGACGACTTCTTTTATCCCATAGCGGGTGGCTGCAAGGACTTTTTCTTTTATGCCGCCAACTTTTAGAACACGACCGCGCAAACTAATTTCGCCAGTCATTGAGACATTGGAACGAATCGGGCGCTTTGTTAATAACGAAACAAGGGCGGTTATGATTGTAATACCTGCGCTTGGACCGTCTTTTGGAGTTGCGCCAGATGGAACATGGATGTGGATGTCTGTTTTGTCGTAATCTGAAAAATCGATTTTTAGTTTTTCAGCCTGGCTCCGCAGATAATTTACCGCTATCTGAGCGCTTTCTTTCATTACATCGCCGAGAGAACCGGTCAAGATTAGTTTGCCTGAACCCGGCATTCGTGTGACTTCAACAAATAGGACTTCGCCACCAACAGGCGTCCATGCCATTCCAATGGCTATGCCGCAATCAACAATTTTTTCTGCGCTTTCGGTTTTATATTCCGGTTGACCGAGCAAAGATTCCAATTCTTCTGGTTTTAAAATTACTTTTTTATTTCCGTTTCTTGAGATTCCAAAAGCTGCTTTTCTCATCAAAGCTGCAAGTTCTCTTTCAAGTTGTCTTACGCCTGCCTCACGGGTGTACTCGGTTATTACAGTTTTTATGGTCGATGGATAAATTTTAACTTGCGAAGGCTTTAATCCGTGTTCATCTAAAAGTCTTGGGATAAGATGTCTTTGGGCGATATGATATTTTTCTGTGGCGGTATAGCTTGGTATGTTTATTATTTCGAGTCTGTCTCGCAAGGCTGGATGAACTGGTTCAATCCAATTTGCGGTTGTAATGAATAATACCCGCGAAAGGTCAAACGGTATATCGAGATAATGGTCAACAAACGAATTATTTTGTTGAGGGTCGAGGACTTCAAGCAAGGCTGAGGCAGGGTCGCCACGGAAATCCGAACCAATTTTATCAAGTTCATCCAGCATAAATACTGGATTTTTAGATTCTACCCGTCTGATGTTTTGAATGATTCTACCCGGCAACGCTCCAACATAAGTCCTGCGATGTCCGCGGATTTCCGCCTCGTCTCTTAATCCGCCAAGAGACATTCTGATGAATTTTCTGCCAAGCGCCTCCGCAACGCTTTTTCCCAGCGATGTCTTGCCGACGCCCGGCGGTCCAACAAGACAAAGGATTGGTCCTTTTAACTCCTGTTTTAATTTTAATACGGCAAGGAATTCCAACAGTCTGTCTTTTACTTTTTTTAGTCCATAATGTTGTTCATCTAAGATTTTTGCAGCTTTATCAAGGTCGTAATTATCTTGTGTTATCTTATTCCAGGGAAGGCTTAAAATCCAGTCGAGATAGTTTTTAATGACGGCGTATTCAGCCATTGCGGAGTTTAACATTTGGAGACGTTCTAATTCTTTAAGGGCAACCGTTTTTGCCTCTTCGCTCAGTTCCATTTTTTCAATCTGTTCGCGAATCTGGTTTACTTCTACTGCAACGGGGTCGCTTTCGCCGAGTTCCTTTTGAATTGCCCGCAATTGCTCACGCAAATAGTAATCCCGCTGGGTCTTTGACATTGCATTTGCCACCTCAGACTGAATCTTGGAACCTATATTAAGGAGTTCAATTTCCTTTGCAAGCAGTGGAATCAGTATTGAAAGCCTTTGTTTAACATCTATGGTCTCAAGAAGGGTTTGCCGTTCTTCAAGATTAATATTTAGGTTAGAAGCAATTAGGTCAGCAAGATGTCCGGGATTTGATGTGGTTAAATGTGCGACTTTAATTTGTTCAGCAAGCGCCGGGGTCATTTTTATAATTTGTTGAAACATTTCTAATGCCTTGCGCGCCATCGCTTCGATTTCTATGGACTTTTCAATCTTTTCTTCAATATATTGGACTTTTGCTTTTAGATAAGGGGATTTTTCTTCAAATGAAATTATCTTAAATCTCCGTGTGCCTTCAATGAGGATTCTGACAATGTTCTCCGGATACTTTAACATTTTCAGAATTTTTCCTGCGCAACCGATAGTATAAATGTCTTCGGGATTTGGTGATTTTAGTTCTGTTCTTTTTTGGAGGGTAAGTCCGACCCATCTGTCGCCGGCGACTGCGTCATCAATAAGCTGAACACTTTGAGCCGATTCAACAATCAACGGGGCAATCATTCCGGGGTATATGACGATGTCTTCAAGGCTTAAAATCGGAAGAACCTCCGGCATCGGCTTTGCAGAAGACCTTTGCTGGGGCATTTTATCGCCACCGCCCTGAGTAAGTATCTTTATAAATTCTGTATCCGGTTCGGTCATTTTTCCCTTTTCCTATCCTCATTATCTAAAAAATAAAAAACCCCGTCAATTAATTTGACAGAGTTTGAACTAATAATGTTTTAAAAACTATTCTCCGTTTCTGATTTGGATTTTCGAGGAATGGATGTCAATGGGCGGAATATCAATTCGTAAGAACCCATTTTGATAGACTGCCTTTGCTTTTGTAACATCATATCCAGCAGGGACTTCAATAATGGTTTCAAATGGTCCGTAATTAATCTCCATTATCAAAAAAGAACATTTATGTCCGGCGCGGCATCCATCAATTCTTTGTCCACATATACGGAGATGATTGCCTTCGACTGTAAGTTCAAGGTCTTCGCGGTGCATCCCCGCCAATTCAACCTTTATTACGAGGCCGCCTTCCGCAACCCAGACATCAGTGTTGGGCGCCCAGTGTGTCTCACTCACGTTCCCAGTTTTGCCCGGCAACGTTTTGACGAAGTTCAACGTTGAATTGGTTTTAATCATCTTACACAGCAATTAAAATATTAACTTATTTTTTTAATTATTCAATAGTCTTTGTTAAATCACCATCGTGTCAGTATTATTGTTTTTTCGCTTTTTTAATACTAAATACCATTGAGCCGATTCTTTTTCCAGTGCATTGGCAACAGCTAAATCTTCGTTTTCTAAAAAGTTTATATCCCATTATGGCTGCTGTTAGAACCACAATTGAAAGCGCTACTATTTCCTGCAAATCCATAATTCAAGATATATTGTTGTTTAGGTTTCGCAAATTAAATCTGATTTGATTTAATATAATCTAAAATTGCAGAATCGTAAAGATTCAGCAATGGATGACAAAAAAAGTGTATAGATTGGCAATTTATGTTTAGCAATCAAAAATTAGATATGGTAATTTTTTCCGAGAAGCGAGATAAATATTAATTAAATCCAATTTTCTCCTGGTAATATGAATGCATACGTTCTAATAAAGATGGCGCCTGACCCGGTGGAGGAGCTCGATATTGCAAATGACGGCAAATCGCTTAATGCAGAATTCATTAGGTTTAAATCCGGAGACCCTGATGAACATTCCATCGAACAAGCCTTGTTGTTAAAAGAAAAAAATGGAGGAAAGGTTACCGTTGTTGCCCTTGATGCTCCTGAAGTTGACGATGTTTTGTACACTGCTTTAGCGAAGGGAGTGGATAGAGCCGTAAAAATTTCACTTGACCAAACTCAATTAGGTTCGGTTGCTACTGCGCAGGCGTTCGCATCATTTTTTCAGAAAGAAGGTATTTCAAGCGACACATTGATAATGCCCGGCACTCAGGCGATTGACGATATTGAAGGCGAAACCGGAGCGTTGCTGGCTGAAATGTTAGCGTTGCCTTACATTGGCGTCGTAAGTGGAATAACGCTCACGAATGGAGGTGCGAAAGCGGTTGTTGTAAAGGAATTCAGCAGCGGCTTACGTGGGGAATATGAAGTTGAACTTCCTGCCGTGCTTGGCATTCAATCAGCAGAGAAACCGCCTCGCTATGTCCCGGTTGCAAAAATTCGGGCTGTAATGAAAACAGCAAAGATTGAGACGGTTGACCTTTCTGAACCTGACAAAGCGAAAATTCTTGAAATTGAACGGATGTATAAGCCGGAGGTTGCTGGTAGGGCTCAAATTTTAGAAGGCGATGTGAAAGAAATTGCTGCTAAGTTAGCAGAAATTTTTGCCGAACGCGGAATTATTTAATCAAAAACTGAACAATTATTATGAGCGCTTCAATAATAGTATTGGTTGAACATCTAAAAGGTAATATCCCTGAAATTTCTTACGAGATGCTCGGCGTTGCGAGAAAGATTGCCGATGCCTCTGGTGGAAAAGTTTATGCATTAATTGCAGGAAAGGGCAGTAGTGCCCTTGCAACTGGTCTGGGTGCCGCCGATGTTGCACTTGTTCTGGAAGATTCGTCGGCTGATGTGATGAACGACGATGTTTTAATTGAGGCATTGAAACAAGCCATAAATGAAAAACAGGCAACGCTTGTTCTCGTAGGTTGCACCAACATTTCCTTTGGAATCGGGACAAGATTGGCATTGAGGAGCGGAATGCCGTTTATA
Organism: Verrucomicrobiota bacterium; assembly: GCA_029572555.1. Taxonomy (GTDB): domain Bacteria; phylum Verrucomicrobiota; class Verrucomicrobiia; order Limisphaerales; family JAKPVM01; genus JAKPVM01. The sequence goes on from JAKPVM010000135.1 coordinate 14,383, forward strand.
AACTGGGTGAAGGATATTAAAACTACCGAAGGTGAGATGGTCGTAACCAGCGCTCTTTTTGGAGGTAAGGTTTTAAGCGACATTGTGCTTAAAGACAAGAAGGGAATTCTTGGTATCCTGTCAGGGGTATTTCCGCCTGATGCTGGCAAAATAGCGAAACAGCCATCGATTGAACATATTGCGAAACCTGAAATTAAGTCAAAGATTACATTTCGTTCATTGATGGAACCAAAGGCTGGCGACATAGATATATCTCGTATGGATGTCCTTGTGTCAGTCGGTAGAGGAATTCAGTCGCCGGATAATATTCCGCTTGCGGAAGAACTTGCGAACGCCCTTGGCGGCGCCGTCAGTTCATCTCGTCCAGTCGTTGACCAGGGTTGGTTGCCATTAACACGGCAAGTTGGCAAATCCGGTATGAACGTTTCACCCGAACTATATTTAGCGCTTGGGATAAGTGGGGCGCCAGAACACTATGAAGGTATGAAAGGTGCTAAACTTGTTGTAGCAATTAATACAGACCCTAAAGCCCCAATATTTGATTTTGCTCACTATGGCGCAGTGGTTGATTGTCTTGAAATAATTGAACTGCTAAAAGAAGAGATACAGAAGCGGAAAGGGACGCAATAATTTTTATGACTCCGGTTAGACCGCTTTTTTACAATATACATACTAATTATAAGTGGGCTGAACCTTTAACATATATTTTAGGTGCAGTAGCCGCTTTAATTTTCCTAATCGGGGTCTACAAGCATATAAAAAAGTGGCGAACAGGGCGAAATGAAAAGTTCCCGTTATTCACAAAAGATAGGCTAATATCGTTTGTAAAATTTGCCTTATTTCAAGGACGACTCGTATGCGATAAATACGCATTGGTAATGCACCTAGGGATATTTTTAGGTATGTGCGTCCTTTTTATAGGCACAGCGCTTGCCACAATAGACCAGGATGTAGCACACCTTGTTTTTAAGAACCAGTTTTTAAAAGGAAGTTTTTATTTAGGGTATAAACTTTTTTTAGATGTGTTCGGCTTCTTTCTAATAATCGGTCTAATCCTTGCAATTTATCGTCGGTATATCCTCAAACCTGAACGGCTTAAAAATTTTGTTTATCCGACGTTTCCGTATGATTCATTTTATCTTTTGATAATTTTGCTCTTTATAGCTGTGAGCGGATTTTTTGTAGAGGCTGTCCGACTTGCGGCAACGAAAGTTCCGTGGTCTCATTATTCGCCTGTCGGCAATTTGTTGGCAGGGCTATTTACTTCAATGAGCGAACATACCTTGCAATCGCTGCATTTTACTTTATGGACGCTTCACGGACTTGCGGCATTGGCCTTTATTTCTTTGATTCCGCAGTCAAAGGCTTTCCATATTTTTTCTTCGGCTGCCAATGTTTATCTTAGAAACCTTGAACCAGCTGGCCGTCTACCATCTGGCGAACTATCAGGCGCAAGCAAAATAGCGGATTTCACATGGCGACAACTACTGCAATTTGATGCCTGTACCTGGTGTGGACGTTGTCAAGAGGTATGTCCTGCTTATATTAGCGGGTCAAAACTCTCTCCGAAGAACGTCATTTTAAAACTTGACAATGAACTTTTAAGATTCAGTTCGGTTAAATCAAACGGTGTTTCAAATCCAAACGGTGAGACTAATGTTTCAGAAAAAAAAGAGGGTGATAAGACATTGCAGGAGACAATCTTTGAACCATCTGAAATCTGGGCTTGTACGACCTGCCGGGAGTGTGAGGAGGTTTGCCCGGTTTTCATTGAACAGCCACGGGCAATAATTGATATGCGCCGTTATCTTGTCGCTCAGGGCATAATGGATAAAATACTCCAGGATGCGCTTAATAGTTTGAACAGATACGGCAATTCCTTTGCAAAATCAGACAGGATGCGGGCAAGATGGACGCAGGGGCTTCCGGTAAAGGTAAAAGACGCTCGAAAAGAACAGGTTGATTGCGTATGGTTTCTTGGAGATTACGCAAGCTTTGACCCGCGACTGCTTACCATCACACAATCCACAGCAAAAATATTAAGCCAGGCCGGTGTTGATTTCGGGATACTTTATGAAGGAGAGAGAAATTCAGGCAACGACGTCAGGCGAATCGGAGAAGAGGGATTATATGAAGTTTTAAGGGATAAGAATCTTGACGCATTTACTAAAGTCCAATGGAAAAATGGTTCAAAATTAATAATTACAACAGACCCGCACTCATATAATACATTGAAGAATGAATATACCATTGATGGCGTTGTGGTTAAGCACTACACTGAATTTTTCAACGATTTAATCAAGAATGGAAAGTTGGTCATCAAGAAGAAGTTGAATGGAAAAGTAACCTACCATGACCCTTGTTATTTAGGGCGATACAATGGCATTTATGAAGAACCGAGGGAACTGATAAAATCGCTCGGGCTTGAACTTGTAGAAATGCCAAGAAATCGTTCGCGCAGTCATTGCTGTGGTGCAGGTGGCGGCAGGATGTGGATGGAAGATACGGCTGAAATCAAAGAGCGTCCAGCGGAAAACAGAGTTAAAGAGGCTGCTTTGCTTGAAGACGTTGCAACGTTTGTTGTTGCCTGTCCAAAAGATTTAGCAATGTTTAAAGACGCAATTAAAACCACAGGTAACGAAGGTAAATTGGTCGTGAAAGATATTTCCGATCTAATTGCTGAGGCTATGGAAATTCAATGAAAAGATTTCGGTTAGAGCAGTAATAAAAATTAAAAAAAGACTCGTTTATGATAAGCACAGTTGAACATCCGGAGTTGACAGTTTGTAAGTTGGGAACAAACCTCGATAACTTGTTAGAGCAGCCAGAAGGACAAAGGATATTGAGCTGTATCCAGTGTGGAACTTGCGCCGGTACCTGTCCTTATGGCGACTATATGGAATATTCACCGCGAAAAATAATTGCGATGTTGCGACGCGGTATGATTGACGAGGTGCTTCAAAGCGACAGTATGCTCAAATGTGTTGCTTGTTATTCCTGTATGATAAAATGTCCGCGCGGTATAAAACTATCCGATGTTCTGCTTCCACTCGTCAAGGAGCAAACGTTAATTAGAGCAAAAGAAATGCCGGCTGAACTTCAACATTCATTGCAGAACACCCTACGGTATGGAAATCCAATGGGCGAAAGTTCCAGAAAACGAGCGGCGTGGACGGCGAAATCAAAGGCGCCAGTGCCAATAATGTCTGAAATAAAACGTCCCGTAGATGTTCTCTGGTTTGTGGAATGTTATACTTCCTTTTATAACCGTGGTCAGGACAATAGCTGCGCAGTAGCAAGATTATTTAATGCGTTGGGGATTGATTTTGCGATCCTTGGAAATGAAGAAAAGTGCGCTGGCGACTGCGGTCAATTAACCTGGGAATCGGGTTTGTTTGAGACACTGACCGACTACAATATGGTAATATTTAAAAAATATAAATTTAATAAAATCGTAACTGGCGACCCGCACGCCTTCAACGCATTTAGAATCAGATATCCAATGTATGGTTTTGATTATGAAGTCTGGCATACTACCCCATTCCTTGCCGAATATGTTGATAAGTTAAAGCCGAAGTTGAAAAAACCACTTAACCTTACGGTAACTTATCACGATTCTTGCTGTATCGGTAGAAGGGCTGGTTTTTATGATGAGGGCAGGACGCTATTGAAAGCAATCCCGGGGGTGAAGATTGTTGAGATGGTTCATAATCGTATGAATTCAATCTGCTGTGGTGGAGGTGGCGGCGGTATGTGGCTGGACACTTATTTTAAACAAAAAGATATGGAACGACTTTCAGAACGACGGGTCAAAGAGGCTATTGCCACTGGTGCAGACGTTCTTGCTGTTTCCTGTCCGTATGAAATTTACCGATTTGAAGATGCACTTAAGACAATTCCGCACGAAAAACCGATGGTAGTGCGTGATGTTGTTGAACTATTAGCAGAATCTTTAGTGGAGGAATAATATATGCCAACTACTCCTATAAAAAATGAACCGGTTAAAATCGGTTATTATATTTGCCATTGTGGGACGAATATAGCAAGTGTCATTGATGTTGATGCTGTTGCCAAATATATATCAAAGCTGCCCAATGTTGTGGTATCCCGAAACTACAAATATATGTGTTCTGACCCCGGTCAAAAACTTATAGAAGATGATATTGCGAAATATCAATTGAACCGGATTGTGGTTGCAGCTTGTTCTCCATTACTACACGAAACCACATTTAGAAATGCTACAAGAAAGGGCGGGCTTAATCCTTTTTATTTTCAGATGGTAAATGTTCGCGAACACAATGCGTGGGTTCATTCTGATCGCGAGCAAGCCACTCGTAAGGCGATTGAACTTTCCCGCGCTGCTGTTGAACGAGTCTCATTGCACAAGCCGCTTGAGATTAGAAAGTTGCCAATCAATCCGAATGTGTTGATTGTGGGTGGCGGTATAGCAGGTATTCACGCTGCGCTTGTCCTTGCCAATGCAGGAAAACACGTATATTTAGTTGAGCGTGAACCAACCATAGGTGGGCACATGGCAAAATTTGATAAAACCTTTCCAACGCTTGATTGTGCCGCCTGTGTCTTGACTCCAAAGATGGCTGCTGTTGGTAAACACCCTAACATAACACTATGGACTTATTCGGATGTGGTTAAGGTGGATGGATATGTCGGAAACTATAAGGTTACGGTGCGTCGTCGTCCCCGTTATGTCATCGAAGAGTTATGCACAGGTTGTCTTGAATGCATTGATGCCTGTATTTATAAAGAACCTAAATTTTCTGATGAATTCAATCTCGGTTTAGGAAAACGAAAGCCTGTTTATATTCCATTTGCTCAGGCAATACCATCTATAGCAACAATTGATGCCAATACCTGTATTGAATTAAAGACAGGCAAATGCAAAAAGACCTGCGTTGATGCTTGTGGCGACAGAAAGGCAATTGATTTTAAACAAAAGGAGGAATTAAAAGAAATTACCGTCGGTGCAGTAATTATTACTACCGGATTTAAGACGTTTGACGCCCGAAGAATTTTATATTATGGATACGGTGTCTATCCAAATGTTATAACTTCTTTGGAGGCTGAACGGTTGCTCAATGCCGCAGGTCCAACCAGCGGGGAATTTTTAACGCGAGACGGCAGAAAACCCAAGCAGATCGCAATCATTCATTGTGTCGGTTCGCGAGATGAAAACACCAATAAATGGTGTTCACGAGTATGCTGTCTCTATTCGTTAAAACTTGCCCATTTAATTCACGAACGGACAGAAGCCGAAGTGTTCAACTTTTATATTGATATGCGAACACCGGGCAAGAGTATGGAAGAATTTTATAACCGGGTGGCGGAAGAAGGTGTCAATTTTGTGCGCGGAAGGGTAGCAGATATTTATCCCGATCCATCAGACGGTTCAACCGGTCATCTGGTAGTTCAGGCAGAGGATACACTGCTTGGAAAGATATTAAAAGTCCCTGTGGATATGGTTGTGTTATCCGTTGGGCTTGAACCTGACCCCGCATCGGAAAACATTCGCAAGATGTTTAATTTAAGTTGCGGTTCAGAAGGATGGTTTCTTGAACGGCATCCGAAACTTGCGCCTGTCAGTTCTTTCAATGAAGGGATATTTATTGCCGGCTGTTGTCAGGGTCCTAAAGATATTCCGGATACAGTTGCGCAAGCTGGCGCTGCCGCTGCTGAAGCTTTCAGTATAATTGACCTTGGCAACATAGAGATAGAACCAAACACTGCTTATATAATTGAATCAGAGTGTTCGGGGTGCAAATCTTGCATACCGCTGTGCCCATATTCAGCAATCTCGTTTGATACTGAAAAACATAAATCTGTCATTAACGAGGCGCTGTGTAAAGGTTGTGGGACCTGCGTTGCTGCTTGCCCATCCGGTTCGATTGTGCAAAACTTATTTGAAGATGAGGAGATTATTAGCGAAATTAATGGACTTTTAGAACCGATTGAAGTAAAATAAAGTTTTATAGCATTTTAATAATGAGGAAACACGATGGAAAACGAGAATAAAAATAAGTCTGGGAATGGGAATTGGTCGCCGAGAATAGTAGCCTTTTTTTGTAATTGGTGCACCTACACTGCGGCTGACCTTGCAGGCGTTTCACGAATGAAGTATGCCCCGAATACAAGGATTATCAGGTTAATGTGTTCGGGACGTGTTGACCCACAGTTTATCCTTGAAGCTCTGGCTCGCGGTGCTGATGGTGTCTTGATAGGCGGCTGTCATCCCGGAGATTGCCATTACGTGGAGGGTAATTACAAATGTCTACGCAGGTTCCGAATGTTAAAACGAATGCTCGTTGATATGGGCATTGAAGATAAGCGAGTTCGCCTGGAGTGGATAAGCGCGGCAGAAGGTGAAAAGGTCAAACGGGTTGTCAATGAGATGGTCGCTGAAATTCAAGAATTAGGTCCTCTCGGTATTCCAAAGAAATTTGAAGAGTGGGATAAAGAAATTGAAGATTTAAAACACGAGATTGAAAATAAAGAAAAAGAAGAAGTAGCAAAACAATAGGGTACTAAAATATGGCTAAACCAAAGATTGCAATTTACTGGTGTTCTTCCTGTGGAGGCTGCGAAGAGGCGGTTGTTGACCTTGCCGAAGATATTCTCGACCTGGTTCAAAAAATTGATATTGTCCTATGGCCAGTGGCGATGGATTTTAAGAAAAAAGATGTTGAATCAATGTCTGATAAATCCATCGTTGCCACACTGCTCAACGGCGCAATCCGAACAAGCGAACAGGAAGAAATGGTTCATATGTTAAGGCGAAAGAGCGTTTATATGATTGCTTACGGCGCCTGTTCGCATTTAGGCGGAATACCATCATTAGCAAATCAGTTCTCACGCGAACAGATTTTAAAATTTGTCTATGAAGATGGTCCGTCTGACGTTAATCCGGAAAAGACAAGACCGTTGCCCTCTTATGTAGATAACGGCAGGGATTTGACATTGCCGAAATTTAGAAATGTTGTCAGGTCTCTTGACCAGGTTGTAGATGTTGATTACTACATACCGGGTTGTCCTCCAACACCTGAAATAACTAAAAATGCGATTGGCGCATTGCTTGAAGGAAAGTTGCCGCCAAAAGGAACTGTCCTTGCGCCTGATATTGCCTTATGCGATGAATGCCCGAGAAAAGAAAGCAAGCCAACAGATTTGAGTTTTACGGAATTCTGGCGTCCACATCAGAAAGAAATTGACACTGAAAAATGCCTGCTTGCACAGGGAATTATTTGTATGGGACCGGCTACAAGGGCAGGTTGCGGCGCCCTTTGCACAAAAGGGAATATGCCTTGCAGTGGTTGTTTTGGTCCGACATCGCGAGTTCGCGACCAGGGCGCAAAGATTTTATCTTCAATTTGTTCAAACATTGCGCCAAAAGAAGATGAACAGATTGATAAAGTTCTCGCAAAGATACCCGACCCTGTCGGGACATTTTATCGGTATGGTCTTGCCCATAGCATCTTGCGACGTAAGGTCTCTTTACCAACCAATGGAGAATAAATATAATCAGTAAATAATATGAATACGGAAACTCAAAAAGTCTGGAATGAAGCTAATCAAAAGGCAAATTCAGCATATATGGGAGCCCGCAGAAGGGCAGTTGTTGACCCGATTACCCGCCTTGAAGGGCACGGCAAGATCGACATTTTTTTAGATGATAAAGGCGATGTTGAACGGGCTTATTTGCAAATTCCCGAACTACGCGGATTTGAGGTGTTTTCAATTGGTAGACCCGCGGAAGATATGCCGCAAATTACAAGTCGTATATGCGGTGTGTGTCCAACCGCGCATCACATGGCTGCAACAAAAGCACTTGACGATTTATACAAGGTTGAGCCTACACCAACAGGCAGAAAACTTCGTGAACTCGTTTATAACGCCTTTATGTTTGAAGATCATACGCTTCACGTTTACATACTCGGCGGACCTGATTTTATCGTTGGACCAGAAGCACCTGCCGCAGAAAGAAATGTGGTTGGCGTGGTAAATAAAGTCGGGGTTGAAGTTGGCAAAAAAGTAATTGGCATTCGTCGCAGAGTGCGTCAAATGATTACCGACCTTGCCGGCAAGGTGATTCATCCAGTATTAGGTTTGCCCGGCGGCGTCGCAAAACCGATGGACCCTGCAAAATTGGAAGAATATAAACAATTGGCAAAAGATACCCTTGATTTTGCGCTATTCACATTGCAGGTGTTCAAAGATATTGTCCTTAAAAATAGCGATTATGTAAAATTGATTACCTCAGACGCATTCACGCATAAGACCTATTATATGGGGCTTGTTGATGATAAAAACAAAGTGAACTTTTACGATGGACAACTTCGCGTTGTTGACCCTACTGGCAAGGAATATTGCAAGTTCCCTGCGCAAAAGTATCGCGATTTCATTGCAGAACGCACTGAACCGTGGAGTTATATCAAATTCTGCTATTTGAAGCCGATAGGCTGGAAGGGATTTGAAGATGGCGCACAAAACGGAGTTTATGCCGTAGCGCCGCTTGCCCGACTCAATGCCTCAGATGGTATGGCAACCCCACAAGCACAAAAGGCTTACGAAGAGTATTTCAATACACTCGGCGGAAAGCCAGTCCATCACACACTTGCAACACATTATGCTCGGGTTGTTGAAATAATTCAGGCAGCTGAGAGAATGGTTCAACTCGTCAATGACCCTGATATTGTTGGTAAGAACATCCGAAACATTCCTACGGAGAAACCATCCGTCGGTATTGGCGTAGTTGAAGCCCCGCGTGGAACACTGTTCCATCACTATGAAACTGATGAACGCGGAATTATAAAAATGGCGAACTTGATTGTTGCAACTCAAAATAACGCTGCGCGTATTGCGATGAGCGTGGATAAAGCAGCAAAAGGGTTGATAAAAGGTGGAAAAGTCAGCGAAGGCTTGCTCAACAAGGTAGAGATGGCATTCCGCGCTTATGATCCTTGTTTTGGTTGTGCAACACACTCGCTGCCCGGCAGCACGCCACTTGTTGTTAGCATTTATAATAACAAACGCGAGTTAGTAGACCAATTGGTTCAAGGTTAATTGTACTGGTTATCACCCGAGTCCTGTTTGCGCGGGATTCGGGTTTTTTATTTCCTAAGTTTTGATAATTAGTGTGGTAGAAGAAGTTCATAGACAATACATAAATTTATTGTTATCAGTCAGCCAAAGGATGGCATTAGATAAGGATTGGAATAAATGGAACGCAGATTTACCCCAACTTCACGTAATAAATTTCGTAACTACTTGAATAACAATAGGTTATAAAATTTATTACATGAAGTTGGGTTAGAGCGCTGTTTGCAAGTGTAAACCACGGGTGTCTTGCCGTTCCGTTTTAAATCTGAGTTGTAATAATGCGCAATTAATGAAAGCCCGTATTCATTGCCAAAAGACACCGCGCCATCAGTATAAAACAGGTCGGGGTTATATTTATCCACAAGGTCTTTTATTCGCATAAACCAGGTCTGGTGTTTTACTATACCAACCTTTATCATCAGGGGGCTGCCTGAGGTCCCCAGTGCGCCCAGATACCAAATTTAGCGTCCCTGAACCACTCCGGACATTATAATTTGTCAATGACTCAGACGATGGTTTAAACGGTCATGGTGTAATTGATAAAAGGACATTGTTTGTTGTGCATTGACAGAAATAACCGCACCAATTGCGAACCCCGAAATAATTGGCAATAATCTTTTCATAATCATTATGTTTGGTTGTTAAAGCTAATTTATTCCTTTAATAGATTGAAAATAAAACTTTTATTCATCATCCATAACCTTTACAGAGTGAACTAATATTTATTCAGGTATTTGATGAACAATGTCCACAACAGCATAAAATGCCGGTTTCGGTTGACAATTGCGGTCAAATAGCAATGGGTAATTTGTTCGCCCTCGGATAGGGAAGTTGTTCAACCATGAACTGCGGTCACTCACACCCCAGAAAGTGACTCGCGTTACCGTCTGCTTATGTTTGAGGAAAACGCCGAATAATTCCGCGTACCGTCGCGCAAGACGTTCTTCTACGTCCTTTGGTAGTCCGTTTGTGTATGGATTTAGTTTTGGATCTGCCCTGAAGCGCATCGTAACATCAGCCCCACCGGGACCGGATGTCGGTAGCACATTAACATCAAGCTCAGTAATCATTACTTTAACACCCAATTTACTGAATGTCTCTATGGTTTCATCAATCTGTTTTGCGCTTGGTCTGTTAATATCATAATGTCCTTGCAATCCAACTCCGCTTATTTTTACGCCTGCAGATTGCAGTTTCTTTACAATTTCAACTGCCCCTTTTCGTTTCGGCTCGTATTCAAGCCCGTAATCATTGTAATACAATTCAGCTTCTGGATCTGACTCCTGGGCAAACTGAAAAGCCTTCACGATATAATCTTCTCCGATTGACTTCAGCCATTGCGAATTCCGTAAAGTTCCATTTTCATTCAACGCCTCATTTACAACGTCCCAGCCCCGGATTTTTCCTTTGTACCTGCCAACAACTGTGTGAATATGTTCGCGCATTCGTTCCAGCACTGCCTCGCGCGTTAACGGTTTACCATCGTTATCCTGAAACACCCATCTTGGCGTCTGCGCATACCATATCAAGGTGTGTCCGATAATAACCATCTTGTGTTTTACTCCAAACTCAACAAACCGGTCCGCCTGCGAAAATACATACTGCCCCGGGTAAGGATGTAAGTTTCCCCATTTAAGAGAGTTCTCCGGTGTGATCGTATTGAAATGTTTAAGGATGATCTGTCCTTCGGCATTTGTGTTTCCCGAAAATTGCCACGGATTTAGTGCAGCTCCAATGAGAAACGTATCTTTGAAAACATCTTTCAACGCCGGTTCTGCGCAAAATGCAATTAGCGCATTTACAATGTAAAAGCCGGCAATAACACCGATTAACTTTATTTTCATATTATTTATTTATACCGGATATTTTGTCGCTTATGCGGAAAAAGTCAAAATCAGCAAAACCGCCCGGGGTTTTCGTGGCGTAATAAAACAGTCCGAATCGGTAGCCCATAAAATGCGGGAGTGTATAACTCATCTTCAACTCTTTGCCAATTGGATTCCATATCTTTCCATCTATACTGTAATAGAAGCGGGCTATGTCCGCTCGGTTTTTGAAATCGCATTCTGCCTTTAAATAAATTATATTCTGGCGCAACTCGACTCTCTCCATTTCAACTGGTGGATTATTTTCTGCGCTAACCATCACCACAAAGTTAGTGTTGCCGTCCCGTTTAATCCCGACCAATCCATATCGTTTTTGCAATAGGGCAAGTCCCGCAAAGTCGCCATCCTTTATATTTGACACATCCACTGCGGTTATCCCGCTACATTCTGGTCCGAACGTCCGTTGAGTTAAGGTGTTTCTTGCGCTCAAGAAATCAGGATCCACCCTTCCGGCTGTTAATCTTAAATAACCCGGGCGCGTAGTGATAGACCAATACCTGTTATCAGGATTATGATTCCATTGCCAGACAAGTGGAAGCGGTCGCTCTCCTTCGCGTCGCTCAAATTCATCCGAAGCCACTATGCCGGGAATAAGTCCTCTGGATGGGGGTAGATTCAATGTATCTGGCACCTTACCATCCACGCCGAGCACGGGCATATCATCTACCCAGTTTACCGGCACAAGATACGGAATACGTCCCACAGCCCCATAATCACGGAACAAATAAGCGTACCACTTACCTTGAGGGGTATCAATTAGCCCGCCCTGCGCCACGCCTTTATCCTGCAAACCCACACGTCCCTCGTATGGACCGGTAATTTTATCGGCGCGATGAATTATCACAGTTCGCATACCCCCTCTGGGCCAGGTGATGTTAAATAGATAATACTTGCCGTTGACCTTAAACAATTGCGAGCCCTCTGTGAGACCGATATTTCTGCCCGCTACTGCCCCGGCATTGGTTATAATCACCTGATTAATACCATCCGGCTTAAGCCCGGTTAAATCTTCTTTTAACTCAACAAGCCGTAGATTGCCAGCCCCGTAAATCATATAGACCCGACCATCATCATCGAAAAACAGAGTATGGTCGTGGAGCATAGGTTTAAATGAAGTAACTTTCCAGGGACCCCTCTCAATGTCTTTCGTTGAATATATATAAGTCTTGCCTGTGGTTAACGAAAATGTCGTAACATAAAATGTCCCGTTATGATACCGAATACTGCTTGCCCAGGAGCCGTTTCCGTATGCGCTTTTGCCTTTGTTGAGGTTTAACTCATCAACATCATCAAGTATATCGTAGGCGTAATTTATAATTTCCCAGTTCACCAGATCCTTTGACCTCATAATAGGCACACCCGGACTTAAATGCATCGTGGTGCTGCTCATATAATATGTGTCCCCTACGCGAATCATTGCCATATCCGGCACATCTGCCCATATAATAGGGTTACGCGCTGATGAAGAACCTGTGTCCACCTGTCCAGATAGAGTCGACATCAGCGATATCACCTCAATCAGGTAGCCGCAATAACCAATAAGTCTTTTAATATCGCAATTAAGTTTCTTCATATTACCAAGTTTCCTCATATTACCACTATAACCAACAAGTTTGAACCTCCGCCAATGTCATTTGTTGTTATTTGCTCAATATATACTGAGAGTAGATGGTTCAGTGCGATTGCGTAAATATTCTTTGCAAGAAATGCCACAAATTGTTTTTCCAGTGCGTCGCATCGTGACCATTATTATCAACATTCCATATATGTGGCACTTCCTTCTCCTTAAGATAGTTATGAAGACGCTGGCTTATTCGGAAAAGCCCGTCTTTCTTGCCACACGATAAGTATAATAACTTAATCTGTTTCTTTGCGGAGTCTGTATCTGGCAAAAGCTGTTCCGGCGGTTTTGTATTTGGGGCAGGAGAGAATGCGCCAATACAGGCAAAGATATCAAGATGTCCCAGACCAAAGTTTAATGACTGACCAGCACCCATTGATAAGCCTGCTATTGCGCGGTTCTCTCGATTTGTGTAAACACTATAGCGTGTCTGAATAGCAGGAATTATATCATCCAGCAGGTCGCGTTCAAATTTTGCGAATGCTGGCGCAGTTGCCATAGGATTGCTTCCGGGTCGGTCATTCTTTTGCGCCCGACCATTTGGCATAACAATAATCATTGGAGTAACTTTGCCGTCAGCTATAAGGTTATCCATAAGAATCTCGGGATGCGCAAATCTCCGCCACTCTGTCTCGTCACCCCCGATACCATGCAAAAGATACAGCACGGGGTATTTTTTTTCTTTTGTGTAGCCCGGCGGCGTATATACAAGCATTTTACGGGTTGTGCCTACAGTCTTAGAATCATATTCAATCATTTCTAATTTTCCGTGTGGAATGTCATTTCTAATTCTGTCAAATCCAGCAGGTGGATCATCAAAAACCTGCTTATCATCCGAGTTAAATGTTATCGGTCCGCCAAAGCCTGCAGCGCCACGCCGCGGCTGGTCATTAGTCACCGGTGCAACAGCCGCAATAATCATTGTTTTGACAGAGGAATTATTTTCAAAATTTGCCGGAAATGTATCTTTTGCTACGAGTAAGTTCTGGCTGTTGAGCGCAGATAGACTTTCTTCATCTGGCAGCCCCGGTGATTGGTTAGCGATAGAAACTATCGTTGAACATAAAGTCACCCCAAGAATAGCCATGAATAAGGTTTTCATAACTCTAAATTCTTTAATGTTGCAAATTTAATAATTTTAATTAATAAATGTCAAGTTGATATTCGAAATTTTTTTAAATTTGTTTAAATCAGGCAAAATATGTTTATTAGAAGCATTATAGCGTATTTAATGTTTGCGTTGCAATTAGGTTTAATTGCCGCGGATGTGAGTCAGACAAACAAATTGAAAAGGCTCGCTCCCGCGCCATTATACAGGGACCCTGTCCACGACGGTGCCGCAGACCCGACACTTATCTGGAACAGACAGGAAAAATGCTGGTGGATGCTATATACAAATCGCAGGGCAGATGCCGATGGTGAAAAAGGCGTCAAATGGGTGCACGGCACGGATATCGGAATTGCCTCGACACCTGATGGCGGAATTAGCTGGGTCTATCGCGGGATTGCGCGCGGGCTTGAGTTCGAAACAAATTTTCCAAGAAACACTTTTTGGGCGCCAGAAGTGGTTTATCACAATGGAATCTATCACGCCTACATTTCGTATGTACGCGGTGTGCCAGAAACATGGAAGGGAACACGAGACATAGTCCATTATACAAGCACAAACCTTATTGACTGGAAATTCGAAAGCATTATTGTTCCCGGCGCAATTGACGCTTGCGTTCATCGATTGCCAGATGGCAGATGGCGAATGTGGTTCAAGAATGAACAAAATAAAATACCCGGCACAGTCCTTGATAGTGATGATTTATATGTATGGAAACCATCTAAATCTAAAATGCCAGATCCTGATCCTGGCAAAGGCGAAGGTCCAGAAGTATTTAAATGGAAAGGCTGGTTCTGGATGATCAAAGATATGTGGCGTGGGCTCGGCGTATATAGATCTCCAGATTTGGAACAATGGAAATTTATTGGAGTCATACTTGATAAACCCGGCAAGCGTCCGGGTGATGGCAGGATAGGACAACATTGCGGCGCCCTCGTGCAGGATGATGAAAATGCCTATTTAATTTATTTTGTGCATCAGGGCGAAAGTGGTCTTGAATATCGACGGAGCTGGTTGCAGATAGTGAAACTCGGTTTCGATGGGAATACACTTATTTGCGATCGCGATGCTGAATTTGAAATTAACCTTAAAGAACCTGTGCCTGAATTTACGCCTGAACATATCCCTACTGTGCGAAAAGAGGACTAACCCGGTTCTTCAAGGTCATCCTCATTTATAATGCAGAAGTCATACACGGATAATTAATCTGGCTTTGATATCCATAGCCACTTAAATGTGGATTCTTTATTTGTGAAAAATTCCGCCTTTTCACCGCGATTATGAATGACGGTCTTAAAAAACTCAGAGATATCATCCGGCTTATAATTATAGAAGTAATAGGCAAGTTTCAACCCGGAGATAGATGTAATGGCTTTTTTAGCGCTTAAAAACGCATCCGGCGTGGATAATTGCCGTTGTTTGAAATGACCTTCCGCAAGCACCTTACGACAATTATCCCGACTTCATACATAAATTTTCAAAAACCATAGATTTTTCAGGGACATAACGTTTTGGTTGGGCACTACAAAGCACTTTGGAACTCGAACCCCTGATTTTTCAAGGGTTTTTGAAGCCAACCCCCTCCAAAATGTATGAAGTCGGGTGGGTAACAAGCCTAACATCAGAGTTTTTATGCCTAATATAGTTTTCTTTAATTCTTATTATACCTTCGGGCTTTATAAAATAAGGTTATCCACAATTACCAAATTATCAACAATAATTTTGACTGAATTATTAGGGTTTTGAAGATTATAATAAGACTTGAAAATAAAATTTTTCTGAGAGGGTAAAAATTATTTTAGGGAAACTTGTTCGTTCTTGTTAAACCCGGTTTCTTGCTCTATTTTCATTTACGGTTAGATTTAAGAGAATGACGGTTGAAAGAAATCTTGATGATTTGAAACAGAAGGTCTGGAACGGCGAAAGGATAAGTCGCAAAGAAGCCCGACTTTTGTTTGATTTGCCGCTTGAAGAGTTGGGGGTTCTGGCTGATAAACGTCGCAAATTAGCAAAGGCTAATGCCTATAATGGAAACGGCAACAAGATTGTTACATACATAATCGATAGAAATATTAATTATACCAATGTTTGCAACGTTGGTTGCAAGTTTTGCGCATTCTGGAGGAGCGAAAAGGCGTCGGACGCTTACGAAATAAGTTTTGATGAGATAGATAAAAAAATTGAAGAAACAATTGAACTTAAAGGGACGCAGATACTTCTTCAAGGAGGACATCACCCCGGCTTGCCACTGCAATGGTATCTTGATTTATTGTCCCATATTAAAACAAAATTTCCGCAAATTAATATTCACGGATTTAGCCCTCCTGAGTTTATCCATTTTGAAAAGATATTTAATCTGCCGCTTGAAGAGATATTGAAGCAGTTTATCAGGGCTGGTCTGGGTTCGCTCCCGGGTGGTGGAGCAGAGATTCTTGTTGATGCTGTTCGCCAAAAGACTTCGCCATCAAAGGCAAAGTCCGATGATTGGCTGCGGGTTATGGACACTGCGCATAAACTTGGATTAAGGACAACTGCTACAATGATGTTCGGTCATATTGAGACAGTTGAAGATAGGATTGAACACTTTGACCGCCTGCGGGTTCAACAGGACAAAACAAGAGGGTTTACAGCCTTTATATGCTGGACTTTTCAACCGGAAAATACACGACTTAAACTCGCTGGAACTGGCGCTTATGACTACTTAAAAACACAAGCCCTTGCAAGGATTTACCTTGATAATTTTGAAAATGTTCAAGCGTCTTGGGTAACGCAGGGACCGCAGATAGGGCAGATTGCCTTAAAGTTTGGCGCAAACGACCTGGGTAGCATAATGATTGAAGAAAATGTTGTCCGTCAGGCTGGGGCTTGTTATAGAATGGCTGTTGAAGATATGCACAGGCTTATAAGGGATATTGGCTATGAACCACGACAGCGGGACAACTGGTATAAACTTATAAATTAATAGAGATATGAAATCTGATAAAACTACTTTTAAGGGCGGGATTTGCAAATTTATTTGGATTACCACAATAAGTATTAATATGTTATTAACCTCCTGCGTTCATACGAAATATGCAATTAATTATCCTAATACACCAAAAACAAACTGCGTAGAATATTTTCACGGTGTTGCTGTAATCGACCCTTATAGATGGCTTGAAGATTTGCAATCCCCACAAGTCAAAAAATGGATTGAAGAGCAGAATAAAATTACATTTGGTTATCTTGAAAAGATTCCTTGCAGAGAAGCGATTAAACAACGGCTTACTGAACTCTGGAATTATGAGAGATATGGCACCCCATCGAAAAAGGGAGACAGATATTTCTTTTCTCACAACAACGGTTTGCAAAATCAAAATGTAATTTACACAGTTGATAGGCTTGACGGAACACCAAAGGTTTTAATTGACCCCAACCTGTTTTCCACCGACGGCAAAGTTGCATTAAGCGGTTTGGCGATAACAGATGACGGCAAACTTGCTGCTTATGGTGTTGCTACGGCTGGTTCAGACTGGCAGGAATGGTGCGTCCGGGATGTTGATTCCGGGAAAGACCTTTCCGATAAGATTGAGTGGGTAAAATTTTCTTCGCCTGCATTTACAATTGATGGCAAAGGCTTCTTTTATAGCAGATTTGACAAGCCTGATGACGTCGCAAAATTGACGCAGGTTAATTATTATCACAAACTTTATTACCACAAAATTGGAACACCACAAGAAGAGGATGTTCTCATTTATCATAGACCTGACCAAAAGGAATGGAATTTTTATCCCGAAACTACCCGCGATGGGAGATACCTTGTAATTTCGTCTTCACAGGGAACAAGCCCAAAAAAGAGGATTTTTTATCAGGATTTAAAAGACCCGCAGGCTAAAGTAACGCCGTTGTTGACCGATTTTGACGCTGCTTATGATTTTATTGATAACGAAGGGACCGTCTTCTGGTTCAGAACGGATTTAAATGCACCGCGAGGGAGAATCATCGCCATTGATATAACAAAACCGCAACGCGAAAACTGGCTTGAAATAATCCCAGAGGCAAAAGAAACATTGTCTGGCGTAACTATTGTGGGAAATCGTTTTATTGTTAATTACCTAAAAGATGCACATAGTCAGGTAAAAATCTTTACGCTCGATGGCAAATTTGAATATGAACTTGAACTGCCGGGTATGGGAACAGTCTCAGGGTTCACTGGGAAAAAAGAAGACACCGAGACATTCTTTATGTTCACAAGTTTTACAACGCCCGGGACGATTTATCGTTTTGATTTAACAAACAGGAAAATATCAGTTTTCAAAAAGCCGGATGTAAAGTTTAATCCTGATGATTATGAAACCAAACAGGTGTTTTATCGGAGTAAAGATGGCACAACTGTTCCAATGTTCATCACGGCGAAAAAGGGATTAAAATTGAACGGCAAAAATCCCACACTGCTATATGGATACGGTGGATTTAATATTTCAATAACACCTTCATTCTCCGTGGCAAATCTTGTTTGGATGGAAATGGGAGGGGTTTATGCCGTCGCAAATATTCGCGGTGGTGGAGAATATGGAGAAGAATGGCATCAGGCAGGGACAAAATTAAAGAAACAAAATGTGTTTGATGACTTTATTTCTGCTGCGGAATATTTGATACAGAATTGCTATACGAGACCGAGTCGCCTTTCGATTTCTGGGGGAAGCAATGGCGGATTACTTGTTGGCGCCGTGTTAAACCAAAGACCGGATTTATTTGGCGCAGCGCTGCCAGCAGTTGGCGTTATGGATATGTTAAGATTCCATAAATTTACAATTGGCTGGGCTTGGATATCAGATTATGGTTCGCCTGATAATCTGGAAGAATTTAAAGCCCTGTATCCGTATTCGCCTTATCACAATATAAAGCCGGGGACAAAATATCCTGCAACATTGGTAACCACAGCAGACCACGATGACCGAGTTGTTCCTGCGCACAGTTTTAAATACACAGCGGCATTACAAGCAGCGCAAGGCGGCACTGCGCCAATTTTAATTAGAATAGAGACAAAGGCAGGACACGGCGCCGGTAAACCTACCTCCGTTTTAATTGAAGAATCAGCGGATAAACTGGCGTTTCTTGTCTCTTCATTAAAATTTAAGCCGCAAATCAAAACAGATTGATTTTAAAACCAGCATTGCTGTCGTTTCTATCCAATTATATAAAATCCCGTAAATTCCTTTTATGGTTGAATTTATTTGCGCGACGGTCTGATTTTTATGATTATTGAATTATGAATAAATCAGAGGCAGAGAATCTGCTGAGGGATTTCCGTGAAGGAAAGGTCTCCGTTGAGAGTGTTCTTTCCGCATTTCAACGGGCGCCGGTTGAGGACCTGGGTTTTGCGCAAATAGACACTCATCGGGCTTTAAGAAAAGGATTTCCAGAGGTCATTTACGGGGCTGGCAAATCTCCGTCTCAGGTGGTCGAAATAATCGGCAGGCTGATTAAACATAACAATAATGTCCTTGTTACGCGTGTTGTTCCTGAACATATAAAGGCGGTTAAAAAGAGATACAAAAAGGCTATTGTTCACGAGATTGCAAGATGTATTACGATTGAGGTTGAACCTATATCAAAACGTCCGGGCAAGATTTGCGTTGTTTGCGCTGGCACAAGCGATATTCCGGTTGCCGAAGAGTCGGTAGTTACCGCAGAAATAATGGGAAATGTTGTTGAACGAATTTACGATGTTGGGATTGCCGGGATTCACAGGCTATTTCGCAAATTAGAAATAATTCAGCAGGCTAATGTAATTATAGTGGTTGCAGGGATGGAAGGGGCATTAGCAAGCGTTGTGGCTGGGCTTATTTCAAAACCGGTGATTGCAGTGCCTACAAGCGTCGGGTATGGGGCTAACCTTGGTGGATTAACCACATTGTTCGCAATGCTCAATAGTTGCGCCGCCGGTGTTACGGTGGTCAATATTGATAACGGCTTTGGCGCCGGCTACGCCGCCAGTCAGATTAACGAACTTTGTAATCCTCATAATCCTGACTAAAATTGATAGTAGAGTTGTGTTCTGAAAAATGTTGCCATTTCCCTTCTGTCCAGAGAATAATAATCGCCCGGAAAGAAAAATTCAGCCCAAAGATGCCCTGTTAAATTTTTCGTAATATTGAACTTTAAGATGGAACTAATAAGATGTCCGCGAAACTTGCCATCATCGCTGTAGCCGGCTTTATTTTTGAACGTGTTTTCATTTGCAAAGATAGGGCTATAAGTTGCTAAAAATTCGATCTTTTTTAAAGGAGATATACTCCAGCCTGCCTCGAGTCGTTGAAGGTTTGACCATTCCGCGGTTCGTCCATTGCTTTCAGTGGCAAATGTGGAAACTAATAACTCACTCCATATAGCGCGTCTGCTCCAGAGCGGGTCCCACGCTTCCACTTTTTGCGTATCAGGATCATCGCCCGAAAGATACTCATAGCCAAGATGAATCTTGTTCTGGAATTGGTCGTTGAACAAATATTGAATCTGTCCGTGTCCGCCGTAAGCCAAGAGGTCGTCCCCATTTTTCGTGCCGGATTGGACTGCAAATTCAACTGTGTTTTTCCAATGTTCCGTTGGTCTGAACACGGCGCGAGCGCCTTCAATATATCTGTCCCCGGAGTTTCCATTAACAAGAACTTTACTGTCGTGTTTATAAATGAAATAGCCGTCAATTTGTGTATTTTTGATTGATTTGTTTTCCAAATAAAGAATTGCGCCGCGAGTATCTTCTTCGGTTACGGGGCTGTTGCGGCTATTTATCGGATGCAACCACCGCTCTGAATCAGAGGCGATGTCAAAATAAATCATATTTAGCGTGGTTTTGTGTTCAGGAAGATTCCAGATAAGTCTTGCGGCATCAAAAAATTCAGAACGGCTTCCATCAGTTGTTGATCCATCAAAAATAAGCCATTTATCTCCAAAGGATATATCTTGCCGTCCAAGAATAAGCGTAAGAGGACGATCTTTCTGGTTGCCGAGCTTTAAGTTAAAATTATCAAAGATGATTTCATCCCAATTCATACCTGATTTTGAATCGGGTTTAAAATATTCGCGACCTTCCCAGGTGAGACGGGTGTTTAAGGACAAATCTTCCGACGCAATAAAAGAAAAATTTACCCGGGTGCGGTATCGCTGATAATTATATTCGTGCGAAGGTTTATGACCGCTTAAAGTAGAGGCGTTGTTGTGATATTCGTGTCTGAATCGGAAATCAAATCCCCATTCAAACCATTTCGTCGGGTTCTTAATATTTGAGATACTGGTTGCAGTAACGTTTGTTTTATTAGACGAGATAGATTTCTCAATATCTGCGCCTGATAAAGAGCCAAGATAAGATAGGATAAAATAGACAAAAAATATTTGTATATTAGAAATTCTCATTTCATTTTTTATTTTGGTATTAAAATATTACTTATAAATTGGCTATCAACTCTATTTCTATTTTTGCACCGCGCGGTAGCGCCGAGACTTGAACTGTTGAACGAGCAGGATATGGCGACATAAAATATTTTCCATACACCTCGTTCATCTCTGCAAATTCGGAAATGTCTGTTAAAAAGACCGTTGTCTTAACCACATTTGAAAATCCCAGTCGCTCTGCTTTAAGTATTGCATCAAGGTTCTTTAAAACCTGTTCGGTTTGCGTTTTAATATCTTCGCCAACAATTTTCCCACTTTGCGGATCAAGTGGAATTTGCCCGGAGCAAAAAAGAAAATCACCCACTTTGATTGCCTGACTGTAAGGTCCTAGAGCGGCGGGGGCGTTTCGTGTGCTTATATCGATTTTTCCCATTTTTAAAATGTTAATTTTTTAAACTCAAGACAGAATAGATATTACGCAAACTTATATAAAATAAACAAATTAAATTTTCCGTTTTTGTGAATTTTTGATATAATTATGAAAATAATGAGTTGGAAAAATAAGATAAAGGGCAGTGTTATTGGGGTTATCGGGTTTTTGTTATCGCCGTTATCGTGGTGGAATGACCTTGTTGTGAATATACCACTGGCGATAATGATAGGGTGGATTTTTAGTTTGATTTATAAACCGTTGTTTTTACCTGCTGCAATTTTTGGATATTGGTTTACAAATGTGCTTGGTTTGATTTTATTACGTCGGGGAGGTCAAACCGCTCTAAAAGAAGAAGATGCACCGAATCCATTTTCTAAAAAAGAATTAGTCAAGGATATTATTATTTCAGTTGCTTACACTGGCGTTATAATTCTTTTAGCTAAACTTAAGGTTATTGAACCGTTAAATAATTATTTTTCAACCGTTAAATAAGTAGATGAATGGCGGAGTAAAAAATAGGTCAATCTTACTGATTGTTTTAGGGTTGGTAATGTTCTTTATTTGGAAGGTTGATGGGGCTATAAGGTTAATAGATGTGCCGGGGACGGCTTTCAAAATAGCACAAGGGTTCAAGATGATTGAGGTGGCGCCACCTGAAATTTGTGAAAATATTCAAGCAATTGCATTTGATACGCACGGGCGATTGTTTGTTTCAACTGGAAATGATATAAGAATTTTAACTGATTCCAACAGAGACGGTCTTTTTGACGGTTTTACTATTTTTTCGGATATTTCAGCCTCCGGCGGCATACTTTTTGACCACACAGGGCTTTTTGTATTTTCTCAAAATAGTCTTTACAGACTTGTAGATGCAAATGGAGATGGATTAATTGATTCCCAGCCAATAAATCTAATTGAACTTGGCGGCGACGAACCGCTATTTCAAACAATTAAACGTGGACCCGATGGCTGGTGGTACCTCGCAGCTGGATATGGTATAAACATCAATAATTTGCAAATCGCCGGTTTTCCTTTGATTTACCGAAAAGATGGCGGTGTGATTTTACGATTTACACCCGATTTCTCCGGGGCACAAATTTTTGCGCACGGCTTTTTCATCCCTTCGGGCTTTGATTTTAGTAAGGATGGAGAATTGTTTGTTTGTGATAACGCTGGTTCTGATTCTCAATTGTTGCCATTTAAACACCAAACGCGGTTGTTGAAGGTAAAGAACGGTTCGCATTGCGGGTGGCTTGAACAGGTTAATAATGAACCAATTGCCAGACCGGATTATTATTTTGACACTGAATCTCCAATAGAAAATCTCGGTGTATCAATCCCTTCAAGGCTTGTTATTTACAAACATAGACAATTCCCAGACTATTTTCATAACGGGATTTTTTTACCGCTCTGGAGTTCAGGCAAAATCCTATTTTTTCCAGAACTGAAAAAAGAGGGTTCAATTGGAAGTTCTGAATTATTTTTTGAAGCTATAGGGAACAACGATTTTGCGCCAATTGACATTACAGTTGCGCCTGATGGTTCTCTCTTTGTTGCAACGGGCGGTGCGAAAACAAAATCCGCTATATACAAAATTCAATTCATTGCCCCTCAAAAGACACCAGTAGAAGTGGCGGAGAGTGTTTCTCCTGTTTTAAAGGTGTTAAACTACCCGCAACCATTTGAAGCCTGGTCAAGGATGAACTGGGTGCCGTTAGCTGAAAAGATTGGTTTCAACACCTTCGGTATGGTAATCGGGAGCGAAATTTATTCACCCGAACAACGAGCGCGCGCAGTGGAAGTTAAAATGGAACTGTTTGATGGATTAACTTTTAGAGAAGCGCGCGCAGCCACAAGGGCAATTTCACCTATTGTTCGCCGCAAAATTGCATGGGCTTTGCAATTAAGCGCTGTTAGTGAAATGCAGGAAATTGTTGGACAGATTGCATTAGACCCAGTTCCTATTGTACGAGAAAGCGCCCTTTATGCAGCAAGTGCTCACCTGAGAGATTTTAAAAATATCCCGTTATTGCCAATAATTACACCAAATATTGAACACGCCGATAGGCAAGTTAGAATTGCTGCTGCTAAACTCGCTTCACCTTTAGATGATTATGAATGGAGAAAATATATTGCCATAGCAACAAACGGTACCCCAATTTCGCAATTGAGTGGTGCTATCAGTATGGCAATGAGAAAAAGAGGGTTTAATCCAGATTTGATAAATCTATCGCTGAATATTGTTTCAAAAGTTCCGGATAAACAGATGCAATTGGACGCATTGCGGTTGATTATTATCGGTATGGGCGATTATCCACCGTTAGAACCATCGTCGCCAATAACCGCAGCAATTGAACCTAATGTTGATAGAGTTGAACTTGCCTCGATTTCAAACCGAGTATTCACCGTTTTGAATCCGCTTTTTCCAAATACCGACCTACCGATAAATTTTGAAATCGCCCGAATATTTGCAATGTTGCAGGTTGAAGACCGTCGCCTGGGCAGTATTTTTACCTCACTCATTGACCGGAAGAGCTTGATTAGTTCGGATTTTTATTTTTTGAGCGCACTCTCTATTTTACCTCCGCCACGTACAGCATATACCCCGCCGCAGACAGCAAAGGCGTTGTTCACAATGTTAGAAAAGTTTAATCAATTACCTGAATTAACTGTGCAGAAAAGTGGTGATTATATAAATTATTTAGTTTCTGGCTTACTTAAAAATGACCCATATCTGAACGGTAATATAGTGAAAGACCCTGCATTTATAAAAACCGGCTTAAACCATCTTATACCATTGCTTGATATTCCAAAACAGCAACAAACGTTAAGATTATTTTTTGAATCAATAAACCGCAGACAAAAGATTAAATTGTCTCCGCAATTAATAAACTGGCTCGGCAGTTTTACTAATGATTATGTATGGATGTTCCTTCATACTCAATGGACGAGCTCAATCTTTCAAGATGAAATCTTACTCAGTTTAGCCAATAATCCAAAACCTGCTGACAGAGAAATATTTTTACAGGGGCTTGGTTCAAGACGGTCTGATGTAGTGATGGCTTGCCTTGATTCACTGTTGAAAATTCCGCCTGACACCACGTCTGCGGCGCAGTTTCAGATAATTAAATTACTGAGGCGACTTGTTCGCGAACCGGAACAAAAGCCTTTGAGAGAAAAGGCGCTCCAACTGTTATCTTATATGACAAATACGCCAATTCTGATTCAAGAATCTTCGGTAGAACATGAGTATCTTTTAAGAATTTATGACCCGATTTTTATAAGATTTGCAAATTTATATCCACAAGTCGCTATGCGCCTTGATGGCGAAGCCAATGCCGAATCTTTTCGTATTTTAAATTTATCAAGGGTTAGAAATTTTCCGATAGGCAATCCTGAACGCGGTTCACAGATTTTTACAAAAAGACGTTGCATAAATTGCCACAATGCTGTTTCAGAGTTTGCACCGCCATTGAATAATTTTGAACAAAAAATACCTGTTCAATTTCTCGTACAGGAAATAATTTATCCCGACCAACGGTTAAGCAAAGACTATCAAATTCAAATATTGACACTGAAAAACAAACAAAAGATTACTGGGATACCGAGATTTATCGGAGAGGATTATTTGTTTGTCCAGACAACACCTACTAACACAGTTAGAATTCCCTCTATTGCAGTAGAATATATGCAAAAAAACAATCAAACAATTATGCCACAAGGTCTGTTAAATGGAATAACATTGCAAGAACTTGCCGACCTTTGCTCATTCATTAGACAGGCAAGATAAAAGCTACCTGTTCATCAATCGGGGTAAATTTTTTACACTACGCATGGGTCTGCATAATCATTTGAGAATCTATGCGAGTTGGATATTATATTTTTGTTGAGATGATAAATAGATTTGAATATCGTTTGTTATGCCGTAAGTTAAAAAGACTATATAAGCGAACTAAAGCGGAATTCGAAGCTGCGTTAAGCAAATTTGCAGATAAATTAACAAGGTATGTGAGTACAGATGATGGTCAATGGTCGATAAAAGGATTCATAGACATCTTTAAGAACGTTTATACTATTTCCTCTGATACAAAGATTGTCTCAAAGATATTAGAAATCCACATTTTCCCAAAAATTTT
>JAKPVM010000146.1 GCA_029572555.1 Verrucomicrobiota bacterium
TACTTTTCCTTTTGCGCCATTGCCTCGTCGCGGAGTTGCTGTTCTTTCTCGATTCGCTGCTGATACAGCTGAATGTTTGAGGCGTAGCCCTGTTCGTTGAGTTGAACTTCGGCAGCAAGGAGGGATTCTAATTCGCCGATAACTTGTGTGCGCCTGCCTACATATTCATCAAGTTTTGAAATTTGGTCATCAATATATTTCCCGTAAATAGCATATGCCTCCCCAGCCACACGTTTCGATATGTCATACAACTTGCGCCATTTATCTTCTTCTCCTTCGACTTCTTCATTATTCATTGTTTCCACATCAGAAACATATTTATCCCTCATGGCTGTTAGCTCATCAATTCTTGCTCGTTCTGTTTCGGTTAATATACCATCTTGCTCTGCCTTATTCTGTTCAAGAGATAATAACGCGTCGTAAAATTCATATATTGCCTGCTGTTTTTTATCTAAATATTCTTTTGTTTTTTCATAGTCATTGATATTTAATGCAATCAATTTGTCGTAATAATTTATTGCCTCATCCAGATTTTCACGAATACGTTGCTCATCTAAAATTGTGGCCGTTGCCATTGCTAACTCTTTTGTCTTATCAGTTGCATCTTCTGTTACATCAGCAAAATCTCGTATACCAGATACATTATTATCAACAGACACAGTATAATCATCAACTATATTTAACAATTGCTGTATTTGTTCATACGCCTCTTTACCTTTAACAATTGACGCCGACATTGTCTTTTCTTGCAACTGACCGTATTTACGCAAGTTCTCTGCAGTTTCTTTGTATCTTTGTGCTTGAGATGCTAAGCTTCTAAATTCTTCAGTAGTTGCATATTTAGCATTTCGAGTCATTTCTTCTTTTATTTTTGCATTAATTTCAGCAGCTTTTTGCTCCATTTTGGTTGCTTCATCTAATTTATTTTGATATTCAATAATATAATCAAAATTGTCTTTGTATATTTCTGATACTTTTTCTTGTGCCGCCGAAGCAATCCCCATTTTAATAATATTTGAACGTGCTTCTGCCGCGGCTCTTGATATATCATCCAAACTTGATGATGTCGTTAAAAGAGTACTTGTATATTTACCGGCAATATTTGTATTCCATTCATTTACAGCTGCGTTGAATTCTTTTTGATTCCCGTACGTTTTTCTTAATTTAGAAACATTTATTTCTAATTCAGCTGAATTTGCAGCAATTTTATCTTTAGCTTTGTTCAGCAAATCATTTGTCAATTTTTGTTCTGATTGATGCGACCTTAAATGATAAACAAAAGTTCCTATTCCAATAGCCGCTGCAGCTATTGCGGCAGCTAAAGCAGTAAATGGGTTAGCCGCAATGACCTTAAAAAATCCTTTTGCAATGCCTGTCCCAGCTTTCTTTGCGTTATTATTTGCCCACGTTGCAATAGTATCCTTTATTAATGCAGCCGTGCCTTTCAGCACACCTTTCTCATTCATCTGGTGGAACGTCTGCATGGCCATTGACAGGTTTATCAACGCCATCATTGACTTCTCCAGCTTCTTATTTTCAACGCCAAACAAAGTGAGCGTACCGGTAACGCCCTGAGCTATGCCGACCAAGCCCTGAAAGGACTCAATGACCATCGCTGTTTTGTCGCCTGTTGCCCCAAGCATGGCGCGATAGTCTCCCATTGCATCGGTCAGCTCCGCTATCTTACCATTGAC
>JAKPVM010000172.1 GCA_029572555.1 Verrucomicrobiota bacterium
GAAGCGATATTGATATTGCGGTGGTGGTGCCTAGGGTCGCGGACCTTAATTCAGTTGAGAATGTTTTCCTTTCTGAAATTGCCCCCGGATTTAAGGCCTATTTCGGCGTTCAGATAGATTCTTATATAAAATCAGCCTCCGAGTTCAAGGAGCGACTTAAAAAGAATCAGCCGCCAGTTTCAACATTAATGAAATCTTATTCCGTTTTATATGGAAAAGAACCATTGGAGATTTAAACATGACTGCTCGCGAGATAAAAATAAGGCAAGAGGATAGGTCGGCGGCTTCAGAATATTTAAAGAAGGCTGCTGATAATTATGAGCAGATGTTAGCCGCATTTAATGCTTCAAACTGGAATGCGGCAGCAACCTTGGCTGTTCAATGTGCGATTTCATCTGCAGATGCGGTTTGCGTCTATGGAAAGGGTGTGCGTTCGATTTCGCAAGACCACTTTGATGTTTGCGACCTGGTAGCTGGATTGCCGCTTGAAGGTGCCGAGGAGAAATCAAAGCAGTTGCGCAAAATTATCGCCCGCAAAAACCTTGTCCAATACGAATGCCGCAGCGTTAATAAATCCGACGCGGATGAGATGGTTAAAGTGACCACAAGATTTTATCAATGGGTAAGAGATGCAATCGAGGAGATTTGAAACACAATTTTTCAGCCAATCTTGACCCGTCAAAATCTATGATTTTGACGAGGTCTCGCCTGCTGCAAAACGGCGAGGCGGACGCTCAGGCGAACAATGTTTGACTAAGGAAGGAAAGCAAGTGAAGCCAATTATAGTAGCTTCAATTGGGTTATTTGCATCGGTGATAACAGTATCCCTATCTTTTTATTTCACAAAGAGACTTCAACTAAAAACAGAAGACAGGAGACTAAAAGAGGAATACTATAAGCCTTTTCTTAAATCATTAAGTGACGTCGCTACTGATAACAACAATGATAAAGCGCAAGAGAAACTATCAGAATCCATCAATTTTTTATTGGTTATTGCTAGCCCTCAAGTGGTAAAAGACTTAATGGAATTTCACAGTTTTGTACGCCAAGGCGCTAAGGATAAATTTCCCCGATGGTCTCAAGAGTGGGGTATTGAACACGATAGGCTATTAAAATCTCTTATTAAATCTATTAGGGTAGATCTTTTTGGCGAAGAAAAAAATATTGATAAATATATGGAGAAGCTTTCGCTAGTAGGGCGCAGAAAATAAGTGCTAACATAGGATTTGGTTGTTATTTTAATTGTCGATTGGCCGCTCACCAAGATAGATAAAACCGCCTTTACCGCAGCGGATAGCCATTTTGATAAGTAATTGACAATATTGATATTGTGCGGTGCGGCGGGCGACAACACGGGGCAGCTTTTAACCTCCGGATTTACTCCGGAGGTTTAGTTTTTGAAAATGGACGAGAACCAAAGGGGGATGGGGAGACCGTCCCCATGCTTTTTGGGCATAGGAATATTAAACCGTAAATTATATTCTCCGGGAACCCTCGATGAACAAGCAATCTACGAGGCTTAGTAAAATTTTTGGCAGCGGTCCTGCCGGACTATAAATCAGCCTTGTCCTTTTTTTCGTTGCGAACTGGTTTAGCAAAAGAATATATCTTCCGCTCTTATCAAATAGTCGGCCCCTTCTTAATTCAATATTTATCATTTCGATCCTGATGACGCTGGCGGTAATCGTTTGGAGCGTAAAATCATTACCCGCCTCTGATAGAGGTGATAAGCTATGCACCAGCGGTGCGTTT
>JAKPVM010000176.1 GCA_029572555.1 Verrucomicrobiota bacterium
ATCAATCTGCGAAGGGACAACTATCGGATATAAAAGAATACTCAGGGTTGAACCTGTAACCTGCCAGCGAGTTCGGCTAACAATAACCGATGCAAAGGCTTGTCCAACAATTTCCGCATTTGAACTGTATTTATCGCCCAACCAGAAGGAAAATTAATCGGATTAATTAAACAATAAAATAGAATTGAAATAAGGAGAATTAATCTCTGATTCTTTTGATTTATAATTTTTAACGAATTTAACGTTTCAATCTTATAATATAAAAAATCCTTGATTTTTATAAAAAATATGTGTTTTAATATAGATGATTTTTAAGATTTTGTTATGAAAGCCGATGTGGCGGAACTGGCAGACGCGCTAGACTCAAAATCTGGTGGCCGAAAGGCCGTGTGGGTTCGACCCCCTCCATCGGCACCATTAAAAGGTGTCTACGAAAAAGTTATCAACTTGTGCAAATTATTTAGAAAAAGTCAATTCGAGCCGATTGTTGTATTGGAGTTCAACAAATTGAACATAAGCAAGAAATTGTCCGTCAAATAAAATAATGGCGCAAATTTATCAAAATATAGCTCGAAAACATTCTTTAACAGAAAAAGAGCGAACCGCTTTGATACAGCTTCTTGATGATGAAGACCCCAGTATTTATTCGCATATTAGACAAAAACTTATTGAGTGCGGACCTGAAATTTGTAAGTTATTAAAACAAAACGCCATCAAAGGTTCTCCGCTTTTGAGAAAACGCGCAAACGAGATTATCAATTTTTTTGGAAAGAAAGACGCTGACAACATATTCCTGGCTTTTTGCATAAATAATGGCAACGATTTAGACCTTGAGAATGGTGTTTTTTTACTGGCTAAAACTCAATATCCCGACATAAATCAAGAAGCTTATTCTGCGTTGATTGATAATTTCGCGTTTGAAATCGGTTTGAGATTGAAACGAATTACGAGAGGCGTTCCCATCATTAATACCATAAATTATTATTTATTCGACGATTTAGGTTTTGTTGGGAATGAGGTTGATTATTACAACCCCAATAATAATTACCTGAATATAGTTTTGGATAAACGAACCGGCAACCCCGTAAGCCTTTGCATATTGTATATCTTAATTGCTCATAGATTAAAATTACCAATCGTCGGAATAGCCTTGCCCGGACATTTTATGTGTCGTTTTCAAACTTCCACAGAAGAGTTTTATATCGATGTTTTTAATCGTGGACGCATCCTTACAAAAACAGATTGCATTCGTTATCTACATGATACAAACAATTCTATACATGATGGATTTCTATCACCTGTAACTCCAAGAAACATTTTACTCCGAGTCTGTTCTAATTTACATCAGATTTATCAACAAAAAGAACAGCGCACACAGGCAGAACAATGCCAACGCTATCTAATTGCGTTATCCCGATAAAAAACAATCTTTGTTTTTCCTAATAGCCTCTTGATTGTAGGGAATCTTAATGCTTATCCATCAATGGCTTACAATTTTAATGCGAGCAAGGATAGTGAAAATACAATGGTTTCATCAAAATATTTGCTTCCCGTATGTCACAAAAGTTGTTAAATACTATTTAAAACCATTTATAATAGTTGGAAGGTGTAATTAACAAAAAATTGTTATGCTGAACAAAAGAATGCCGCCAATATTAAGTAAGATATGCTGGATATTTGGGACGGGATTGTGTATTGTTATTCTGGTAGTTTTTATTACTCCAATATTAACACCATTGAGATATCTACCTCTGCCATACAATGAAAAATCACTTTACTTTTGTCGTTGGTCACAATGCTTTGTCATTGGTTTATTAATAAGCTCATTACTTTATGGAATAGGCAAATCGATTTATCAAATAGTCAGCCAAAAAACAAATATTATAAGACGTTTTAGGATTTTAAGCGGCCACTGTGATAAGAAAACACTCCGGATATTGGTAAAAATATTTTGTATTTCACTTCTTATTTTATGCATGACGCTGTTGATTTACCATTTTACTATTTCTTACCTTGGAGATATTGGATTACCTTTAGATATTGTAAATCTTCCAGCCTTTTTTATTGGCTATATTGTTTTAATTGAGATTAATAAATTGGGTTTGCCGGTTTACGGGGATGAAGGATTTTTACTTGCCGGTGAATCAGCAATTTTATTACAATGGTTTATCATCGGCGGATTAATGGGTTATTGGTTTTATAAAACATACCATCCATGCAAATTAGGCAGAGAACAAAATTAATAAACAATTTGTTTAAATAATGATTAAAAATAGGTCATATAAACTGACACTGTTATTTCTAAGGCTTCTGGTATCCCACTTTTATAACACTCAAAAATATTTTGGAAAATATACTCAAATTTCTTTGATGATAATAAATCAATAAGAATAATAGCCTGGTTCAATAATTCTTAAAAGCCAACAGATAAATAAAAAATTCTACACTTTCAAATAAATATCCAAATGAATGGTTAATAGGATTAAGATTAACTTTTAGATAATAAGACAATCTTATTTTGATTAGTGTCAAATTTTAAAATCAATTTAATTGACCATTTGTTATTTATTTTTATCCTGATTTGTAGATGAATTGGTATTACAAATTGGTTTTTGCCTCTATACCAGTTGGAATAGCCTTAGGCATTGGCGCGTATACTTTTATTTATGCCAAAGGTTATTCTTATTTGACACATAATCCAGCAGCCTGCGCCAATTGCCACGTGATGAATGATTATTATAACGGCTGGGTAAAATCCAGTCATAAGTTAATTGCGGGATGTAATGATTGTCATACATCGGCAGGATTAATTCCGAAATACTACTCAAAAGCCGAGAACGGTTTCTGGCACTCTTTTGCCTTTACAACCGGTAGGTTTCACGACCCAATTCAAATAAAACCGAGAAATATTGAAATTGTGGAGAAATCTTGTAGGCAATGTCATAGCGAATTCGTCTCTGCAATTGACCAAATTTATCACAGTAAAGAATCACGAATTTCTTGTATAAAATGCCATAACACAGTTGGACATCAATGAATTAACATTAAAATCTTATGAGCAACCAGATAAATAATGAACAGCCTAAAAAACCAAAGATTGCAACACTGATTGCGTTAATTTCTGTTGCGTCTGCAATCATTGCGGTTGGGATAGTGGCGTTGTTAGTAAATATCTTTGAACACAAGCAAGAAGCAAAGAATCCATTCTTTAAGGTCGTTGAGTTAAACGATACAATAGAAGACACATCTGTGTGGGGTAAAAATTTTCCACATCAATATGACGCTTATTTAAAGACGGTTGACCAGGTGAGGACAAAATATGGCGGCAGCGAGGCTGTACCAAGGACGCCATCAAATGTTGACCCAAGATCTGTTGTAGCGCAATCACGATTAGAGGAAGATCCAAGATTAAAAACAATGTGGGCTGGATATGCATTTGCGGTTGATTTTAGAGAAGAAAGAGGGCATGCCTATATGTTAGATGACCAGACATTCACAGAGCGTCAAAGAATCGTCAAACAACCCGGCACCTGTATAAACTGCCACGCATCGACATATATCGCATATAAAAAATTAGGAAATGATGATATAACTAAGGGATTTGAAAAACTAAATTCAATGCCATATACGGAAGCGAGAAAACTTGTGTCGCATCCGGTATCCTGCATCGATTGTCATGACCCGAGCACTATGCAGCTTAGAATAACAAGACCAGCATTAATTGAAGGGCTACGGGCATTTAAGTCATCTCAGGGCGTTCAAAATTATGATGTAAATAAAATGGCTACACGACAGGAAATGCGGGTTTATGTTTGCGCGCAATGTCATGTTGAATATTACTTTAAGGGACAGGATAAACAGCTTGTTTATCCGTGGCAAAAAGGAATTAAGGTTGAAAACATTGTCGCTTATTACGATGAGGCTGGCTTTAAGGACTGGTCTCACTCCGAAACAGGGGCGCCTTGTCTTAAGGCACAACACCCTGAATTTGAGTTATTCAGTCAAGGTATTCACGCAAGGTCAGGTGTTGCTTGCGCAGATTGCCACATGCCATATAAAAGAGTCGGCGCTGTAAAAATTAGCGACCACCAGGTAAGAAGCCCCGTATTAAACATCTCACACGCCTGCCAGACCTGCCATAGATGGTCTGAAAATGAATTGAAAGCGAGGGTAGAAAATATCCAGGATAAAACCTTCCAGTTGAGGAATATTGCTATGGATGCGCTTATAGACTTGATTAAGGATATAAAAACTGCAAAGGCATCGGGCAAATCTGAAACAGAATTAGCAAAAGCGTTAGATTTCCAGAGAAAAGCACAATTTTACCTCGATTTTATAGAAGCCGAAAATTCCACAGGTTTTCATGCGTCACAAGAAGCAGCGCGAATTCTGGCTGAATCAATTAATTTCTCACGACTCGGTCAGGCAAGCCTAAAAACACCACAAGCAATATTAGCGACAAATAAATAAAACGTTAATCACTTTTTCGGGGTGTAACAAGCCGATAAAACGAGTTATCGCCGTCTACTGGAATAGATAACAACTGAATCCCGGTATTTGTTTTTGCTGTAATATCAATAAGTTTTTGCCATCCTGCGTCGCCTAATTTGTGAATATATTCAATTGAATAGGTTTTATTTGAGATTGCGATAAATTGCAGTTGAACGATATTCTTATTCACAAGGATGGATTCAATTCTTGGCATGCTGTTCGAATCATTTAGGTCGGTACCGGCTAAATATTCCTGCAAATTAGAAAAACCATCGCCATCAGAATCAATTAAGGCGTCTGCTGCGAAGTTTAGGTCAAGTCCATTGGCAGACTCCCATACATCAGGAATGCCGTCAGAATCCGAATCAGCCAGCGCCGTCAGGGTAAATGTCGCAGCTACGCCTGAAGACGCCGACTCATTAAATATAATTAATCTATAAGTGCCAGTGGCTTTGACGGGAATTTCATAAAAACTATAAGTCTCATTTTGAATATTTGTCATTAATTTAATAGAACCCCTTCTCCATTCGGTTGTAAATGGCGGTGGCCAACCTATCCATTCTCCTGAGACTGACAGGATTGTGTTGCTTGCCACAGATTGGCTCAGCGGAGGATTGATAAACATAGGTCTTATTAACGGAGCCAATCGCGCCGGCTGGCTTACCACTGAACCATACATATCGCTAACTACAACCGTATAATAACCGCCATTGGCAATTTGGACATTTGTTATAGTTAATGAACTATTTGTCTCGCCTATTAAATCAACACCATTAAAACGCCATTGATAACTCAAAGGAAAAGCACTTGTAGCAACAACACTAAAGGTTACATTTGTTGAAGGTGCTGCAAGAGGATCGGGTCGGATTCTAACGCTAACAGATATTGGCTGTTGGATTATTTGTGGTAAAGGCATTACAACTATTGTGGCTGGCACGCTCAATTCTGCACCGCCGTTGTTAAATACAATTACATCATAGTCCCCAGAAAGACCATAATCCACTGAATCAATCTGGAGAACCGAATTTGTGGCGCCAAAAATTGCTGAATTATTATGTCGCCATTGATATTGCATAAATTCTGTGCCTGCTGCCTTTACGGTTAAAACAACCTTCCATCCATATCCAACGGTCATACTTTGTGGTTGTTCGGTGATTGTTGGTTTGATGCCTGAGACTACAGATAACGAGCCGGGTGTTGGCACAAGCGCTATCCAATTATTTGGATCGTTTCCATACAAATATGGCGTCGAGCGGTGAAGCGAAAGTCCAAATCCATCAGCACATCCAGACCAGGGCTGTGAATCTGAATAATTGACCTTGTCAATCTGTATCCAGTCTGGGACGCCGCTATCATAAAGGATTGGTTTACGCAAAGTGATAGCCTCACCTCCATTACTCAATTTGCCTTTATATGGTCCAACAATTCGAACATCGTCAGGAACACAGTATATTTGTTTAAAACGTTGCACTAAATATTGGTCTGCAACAGGGTCAAAATTCACCACCAGCAAAAATTCTCCCGGCGCAAGAGTTACACCCTCTGGAATTGCAAAGTCAACGCCAGCTGTTATGTGATAAGTATTCGTTGACGCAAGTATATCAAACAACGGGATTGAATTGCTGCTTGCATTATGGATTTCAATAAATTCGTCAATTGTGTTATCCCCTTCT
Source organism: Verrucomicrobiota bacterium (assembly GCA_029572555.1). Taxonomy (GTDB): domain Bacteria; phylum Verrucomicrobiota; class Verrucomicrobiia; order Limisphaerales; family JAKPVM01; genus JAKPVM01. The sequence continues at coordinate 6,165 of JAKPVM010000176.1, forward strand.
GGTAAATCAGGCGGATGATACATTATTTCTGTAATGACGATTGGACTAATTAACGGTCCTAAATTTTCATAACTAAAACTTGGAGCAATCTGCACTACAAATTGGTCGCCGCCGATGCTATTTACATACCTTCCAAAGCTTACCCCCGCTTCAGCCCCGCCAAAATCCCATCCCTGGTAATAGCCTGTCAATTGCCCATTTACATCAGCGCTAAATATTCTGATTTCTCCACCAGACGGACTAAATTTAAATCTGTTCGTTATCGGTATTTGTTCAGAGTTATAATCCTCTTCGGTTATAACCAAAAAACCGCCTGATGAAATTATTGTGTCCTGTGGAAATTGATACTTCTTCGGATTATTAAAATCATCTGTAAGCCACCACCCACTTATATCAGCGGGAAAATCAGATAAATTAGCCAATTCAACCTTCTGTTTTTCGCCAGGCAAAGGTCTCGTTATCAATTCATTGACTACAACATAAGGAAATAAAGGAGAAATCGGATTTTGACTTCCCGGATTTCCATTTATATTACTGCTAATTTTCCATGAAGACTTTTGATTTAATTCAGATTGTGAAACCGATTCTGAACCGAGACATAATGAAAAACCAAACCCATCAGTAATTGGATACCAACTATCAGAATAACTAAAATCAAATATTGTATTGCCAAGCGAATCCTCAAGTCTTATTCGTTCTCCCGAATTCCTTAAGTTTCCTTGATACTCACCAACGATGTTCGTTTTTTCTCCATACCTAAATGTAAAAGCGCTAATGTTTTTAACGAGAAGGATTCTTTGATAAGGGGCAATAATACCCGATGTAAAAGTGAAACTAATTCCATCACTAAACATTAAGCCCGCAAGGTTTTCTGTGAAATCAGTCGGGTTATATAATTCAATATACTCAAAGTCATCGGCATTTGTAAAACCGGCTTGATATTCTGCGGAAGATACCGCAGCAGGATGATACATTAATTCAGTTGCCAATAACTGAATAGTTCCCGGAACCACAAAATCAGCCTCCACAAGGGCGCTCCAATTGCCAGCGCTGAAAACGCGAGTTTTAAGTCTCATACTGTTATTAATAACAAAAGGAGCAGTGTAAGAAATCGCATTACTACTAACAACTCCTCCGACTAATCTTGGGTCTGTTCCGTCTGTTGTGTAATACATAATTCCAGATGGATTAGAATGACTAAGTGTCAATTGATATCCCTGGCTAACCAATCCACCATACATACTTAGGTTTGGCGCACTTATGGAAGGATACAAACCATCGGTTTTTAATTGTTGCAAAACTACATCTGTACGGGTTGGAAATATTGTAGTTAGTATTTGATTAATCATATTTGTCCAATCCGTGGAAGTGTAACGCACTCGGGATGGATTTCTATTTCCCCATCGGGCTTCATACGCCCAGATTGCTTTATTAATTTGCGATGCCTTATTAACAAAACGATTGGTTGCGGCTTGATAAGTCAATGCGCCTTTATTAAAGAAATGTTTCTGAATATGGTCTGCAAATCGCATTCTATATTCCGCATTTAACATCAATTCTTCGTGAAAATATTGAGGATTAGAATAAGTGAAATTCCGAACGTTTGAACCGGAAATATTCATCCACGGTCCTGTTCTATCCACTTGCCAGCTCGGAGCCCCGAGCGTATGTTCACAATCGCTGTTAAAAAATATAAATCCCATATCAGGATTGTTTCTGTTCTTCATTCCAAACCAATTGTTTGGTCGTGTATTTGATAAGAACGCCGAAAGAGTTGCATCTCCATCACCGCTATAAAATATGTCCAGCATATAATCTATAAGATTATCAACATCAATCATTACGGGTAATGTCGGATTTCTGGTGCCGTCAGGATTACAGCCTAAAATTCTGAAGTAGTTTGAATTTGATGAATTATCAAGCATTGAAAGACACATAGTCCACAGATTTGACCAAGCAATGAGATTTCCATCTGTAAGTTCGGTAACAAAATTTCCGATATGATTAGCGCATTTTACTACATCATAATCTTCTTTCTTTCCACCAAAGTAAATTTCACCATAGGAGGCTTCTGGTCTTTCGTCTGTTTCAAACAATCCCCAATACTGCCCGTTTAAATACAAGTGGTAATAGCGTGAGCGTCTATATGGTTGTCCCATTGCACCTAAGATTTCCCGACAAAAAACTTCGCGTACCATTGTATCGTGTTTGCCAGTGTCATAACTTGTCTCTCTTGGCCAGGCATAATTCTGGCTGGTCCTTAAATCGAAACAGTCAAACTCGTCTGCGCCTTCATTTTCAAACAACGGATAATGTAGCCGTCCAAGCCCATATTCCCTTCTGAAAAAGACCCTTAGCGAATGTTTAACAAAATCAGGATTTCTACTATAACCACCTCTTATCCGTAAGCCACAAGGGGCTTGAAATCTTCCGGGTATAGAATTGGTCGGGTCAAGTAATTCTATTGAGGCAGGTCTTTCCCATTGAATCCCATGCCCTGATGCGTTTGCATAAATGCCAATATTCGGATTAAATAAATTTTCCATTTCCGTAACAACCGACATTGATGGTATCTGCGTTAGTGCTTCTTTCCATTTAGATAATGGATATTTTGAAACCACGACGGGATCCATTCCATAATCGACCCTGTTAATGCCCCACGACACAGGAAAATATGGAGGCGGAACATTGTTCGTAGTTGCATCCCATCCAGCAGCCTGATAGATAACATCTGAGAGAAATATATAAGTATGCGTATCTATTTTTGTTGGTTTAAATCCCGGTTTAAAAGCCCGCGCTCTAACAACTGTGGTGTTCGTAATTAAGATTGGTCCTGTGTAAATTAATCCTTTGTCCGGACCGGGTTCGCTGCAATCAAAAGAATAATAAATTTGAGCCTCCGCAGTTGAAGTTGTAATCTCAAGTTCAAATGGATTTTCAAAAAATCCTCTATCAACATTAAATTTCGTACCCGCAACTTCCCCATAATAATATTCTGAATCATTGATAAGCCCGGGAGTGGCTTCAACAAGCCATGCGCGGTTTGTAACCATCACACTTGTTGCAAGAAGTTCCGGTTGAAGCAACAAATTTCCATTTGTAGCGCTTGAATTTAAAATCTGAAATGAAAGCAAATTAGTTCCAGTTGAAAGAAGAGATAAAAAGTCAGAAATATCTATAACTTCTGGTATAATAGTTTCACCAATATTTCTAATTACCGTTGCTGCCGAATTCCAATTTGAATTAATTGGGGCATTACGTTCTAAAATCTTTACCCCGTTTAAGTAAGCGATAAAACCATCATTGTATCTCACACGCAGAGTAAGGTCATTTATTAAATCTACTTCTGATATAAGGAATGGCAGTCTGACAAATGCTGATGCGTTTATTCCAAACATTCGTGATTGTAAATCCGTTCTTATATAGGGGTGTAGGCTATTAACATCCATTCCCATCACAATAACCTCAGCCAAAGAAAGTACATTGGGTTCATCTTGATTCCCCTGCCCTCCGCTGCCTGAAAGGTCAGGGTCAGCAACACGGCGGACTCTAACGAATTGTCCAAACACAGGGGAAGATGATAAATCCACAGTAAGCGTCATCGGACCATTGGGATAAGAATAACCAGCATTTTCCGGATTTAACAATGGCGATGTGTATAATATAGTAGTGCCGTCTTGGTCTATTATCTGAACAATGATGTCTCGCAAACGCGATTGGCAACACGAGGTCCTATTATATAGTACAATTGATGTTATTAGCGCCTTTCTATTCAAGTTCAAAGTCCACGTTGCATTATTATCTGAAGATGTAGTATGTGTAAAGTTGCCCATATTTCCATCTATCGCCAAATTGGCGGTATAAGAACTATTGACTGATGATTGCGTTGCAGTTGGAAGCGGACTGCCCGTAAGCGCAAGGTTCACTTCTACCGATGGTGGAATTCCGTACACCTCTACTTCTGCAAGTGAAAGGGAGGCAGCCTCTTCGCTTGTTCCCTGCCCATTACTCCCTGATAAATCCGGGTCTGGGATACGTCTTACCCTGATGATTTTTCCGGGCACCGCTCCCCCGCTTAATGTTGAAATATTTACTTCTATTTTCTCAGGGCCGTCCGGGTAAGTATATCCTTGATTTTCAGGATTTAAAATCGTAGAAACAAAATTCGTGCCTAAACCATCTGCAGAAATTATTTCTACAATTATATCCCGTAATCTTGATTTTAAAATAGGTCTATTCTTTAAAACCACCCGATAAATAACCATCTCGTTTGTCAATGTAAGTTGCCAGAAAGGCTCCTGGTCAGTTGACAAAGTCTGACTATAAGTGTTTGTATTTCCATCAACCGACAAAGAAGCATATTGCATATTATATGTTGTGCTCTGTATTGCTGTCCCTCTTGTTGAAAGATTAACAAGCGAAGCCGATGATGTGTTAGTATCAAAACCAATCGCCGGAATGATTGAACCAGTGAACCAGTTTGAATTTAATAAAATATCAGGCAAATACCAATCTGATTGCCATTCGCTTTGTGAATGCGGCACTAAAATCAAAGGTATAGTATTATTTAATAATTGAGATGTCACTTTGATTTGTGGTGTTCCATAAGATACGTCTTCTGTTTGTGGCGGGTAAGAAGGAATAAATCCGTCGGCAATTGTAATTCCATCCGGCATCACAAGGGCGAGAAATTCACCTAAACCGTCGAGTTGAAAACTTGTATGAAGATGTTTAACATCGCTCGTCCTGTTTTTCCCCGATGCAAAAACCAAAATATATTCTCCTGGACCTAAGACAACATTGGGAAAACACCAATTTGTTAGCACAGCCTCGTCATCTGTTAAATACCAACCAGCCAAGTTGACATTTGTTTCGCTTTGGTTGAAAAGTTCAATCCAGTCAGAATAATCACCATCCTCGTCTGTTAAAATTCTGCTATTGGAAGCCATAAATTCAGAAATAATTACAGGCGATTGGTTAGCAATAAGGCTATAAACCGTTATGAACAAAACACTAAATGCAACTACTAATTTGTTTTTCATATCATTCGGGAAACTTAATAATAAATAATTAACAATTTCATTTTAAAAAGTCAATTTTATTAGGCCCTTGGGGAATACTTTTTAAACAATTATATTTTAAGATTGATAATAATAGCTCATTGGGGTTAAAAATTCGCAAAACTCGTTTATATGGTTACAGAACAGTCAAAGGGTAGTCGTGGATATGTTGTCCTAATCAGTCTCGTAGCGGCATTTGGCGGATTTTTGTTTGGTTATGATACTGCCGTAGTTTCCGGTGCGATAGGATTTTTGAAAGAACATTTCAAATTAACAGCAGACCTGACCGGCTGGGCTGCTTCAAGTATGCTTATTGGTTGTATGGCTGGCGCAATGATTGCGGGTCCGTTGGGAGACAAAATCGGTAGAAAATGGAGCCTTGTGTTCTGCGGTCTTTTATTTGCAATCTCGTCAATCGGCGCAGCAATGCCGGATACGCTTGCAAAGTTCGCCTGGGCGCGTTTTGCCGGTGGGATTGCAATTGGCTCAGCCTCAATACTTTCACCTATCTACATTGCCGAGATTTCGCCTGAAAAAATTCGCGGGCGCCTCGTGGCTTTGTATCAATTGGCAATCGTTATTGGAATTTTAATCGTGTTTTTTGTGAACCTAAAAATTCAACGAAGCGGAGATTTTAATTGGAATGTCAATACCGGTTGGCGATGGATGTTTGCATCTCTTGTGTTACCTTCGTTGTTATTCTGCATATTAATGATGTTGGTTCCTGAAAGTCCAAGGTGGCTTTTAAAAATGGGAAGAGATGAAAAAGCACGCACAATCCTTGAAAAGATTGGCGGCAATGAAAACGCAAAAATCCAAATCCAGCAAATAACAGAGACTTTAAAGGAAGAACAAGGGAAATGGTCTGAACTTTTTTCTGGTGGCTATCTTCGGGCGCTTATTGTAGGGGCGTTGCTTGC
>JAKPVM010000183.1 GCA_029572555.1 Verrucomicrobiota bacterium
TAAATGATTATCCGCAATGTGTCCTAAAAACATTTATCAATTACCACGAGTTTTAACTCGTGGGGGTAAAACGTCGTTAAAAGCGGGCTTTAGCCCAAGATTATTTAAATTTCGGCTAAAACCGATTGAATTTCTAACTATTTATCCACGCCCAAAAGAGGACATGGCCGCTCGAACTTGTTCGCTCTTTTTGACGAGAATTGATTAGGATGTTTTGCGGATAGACATAATGTAATAATAAGGTATTGCTATGTGTGGTTATTGCTGCTCTACTAAGATTGGTTGAAAAAAATAAGGTTAATGTTAAGTTAAGATTTATTTGTTGGTCCTATTTACTTTTTCTTGGCGCTCCCTTTGTGTGTTAGAGGCTTTGTGGCATTAATATACTGCCGTGAAGAAACCTGACCGACAAGCTTCACCAAGTACAATATAAACTTAACACAACACTAATGAATATTTTAAACTTTATTTTGCTTTGTCAACCTTAGTAGAACAAGATAATAATAGAACTACAATCTTATTAGTTTGTTTGTCAATAAAATATATGAAGTCTTATATCGAGTTCACGTTAAAATACATCAATTTATAGTGGTAGTTCAAAAAGTTAAATTCATCTGTATTGTTTTTATATCGGTTGTTTTGTTTTTATTGTCCGGCAAATTAAAGGCACAGAATGTACCTAAGCATCAACTCGATTTTATTACCGACAACGATTTATATACAAATATCTATAAAGATAAATATTATTCCAACGGACTGTTTATCAATTATCGATGGACAGGAAGGGCGGATTTTCTTCCCGATTTCCAAAAAAAAGTATGGAGCATTGGGATAGGGCATCAGATGTACCTGCCTTTTAAATCGCAGATAGACTCCCTTACCGAAATTGACAGGCCGTTTGCCGCTTACTTGCACGCCAACGGTTCACTGCGGCTGTTCAAGGAAAATGAAACAGCCCATCGGATAACGGTGCAATTGGGAGTTATGGGGCCGAGCGCACGTGGTGAAGAGATACAATTGATGTATCATAAAAGCATCGGCATTTTTCGTCCGAGAGGTTGGCAATTTCAATTGAAAGATGAGTTTGGCTTCAATATCGTTTACGATTACCTGAAGTTGCTTTATCACTCAAAAAACCGCATAGTGGACGTGGGTTTTCCTGCTCAGGTTAGATTGGGGAATACGTTCAGCGGGATAAGTGCCGGCACATTATTCAGGGTCGGGCGGCTGAAGCCTTATTATTCATCCATATACTCCGGCGGGAATCTTGCATGTGACAACCGTGGTAAAGACCGGTATGAATATTATTTCTTTATTAAACCTAAAATCGATTACGTTGCTTACAATGCAACCATTCAGGGTGGAATGTTCGGTAATCGCGATCCGAATGCAAAACACATAAAGAATTTTGTTTACGAAACATCGGCCGGAGCAGGTTTTTCTGCCAAAAACTGGGGTGTTACGTTTGCTGTTCATTTTAGAACCAAAGATACGGACAGCCAGAAAACCCCTCACAGTTACGGTTCAATTGGCATGGAGTTAAGATTTTAAAGATGACAGACATCATAACACAGATATCGGATAATCGGACAAGAGTTCCGAGTATCGAGTTTCGAGGTCTCTGTGTACTACCCTTCGCGTGTTAACGCTTCTATTCCAACAAAAAAGCCTTCGGGATTTCTCCTGAAGGCTTTATAAAATTCGGCGGCTACCTACTCTCCCACTTGTGTGCAGTACCATCGGCGCAATCGGGCTTAACTTCTCTGTTCGGAATGGGAAGAGGTGGATCCCCAACGCTACAACCACCTTAAATTAGTTTGCAGTTTTAAGTTCTGAGTTTTGAGCCGAGAGTTTCTGTAAACTGACAACTGTGAACTGATGACTGTATAAGAATGACATGATGAAAGTAAAAAAAGCAATTATTAAGCAACAAAAAACTGCATTTATCAAATCCTGCACGTTAAAACTTGCACGAAAATAAAGCGTACGGGCAATTAGTACTGCTCGGCTACATACGTTACCGCACTTCCACCTGCAGCCTATCAAGGTCGTAGTCTACAACCACCCTTATAAAGATATCTTATCTTGAGGTAGGCTTCGCGCTTAGATGCTTTCAGCGCTTATCCCTGCCCAGACTTAGCTACCCGGCAATGCTCCTGGCGGAACAACCGGTAAACCAGAGGTCTGTCCAACACGGTCCTCTCGTACTAGTGTCGGGGCCTCTCAAATATCTAACGCCCACGATAGATAGAGACCGAACTGTCTCACGACGTTCTGAACCCAGCTCGCGTGCCACTTTAATGGGCGAACAGCCCAACCCTTGGGACCTTCTCCAGCCCCAGGATGTGACGAGCCGACATCGAGGTGCCAAACCATTCCGTCGATA
>JAKPVM010000200.1 GCA_029572555.1 Verrucomicrobiota bacterium
GATGATGGCAGGATTATAGCATAGACATTAACACAGAGGAAAACCCCGTTAGTGGTGTCAGAGCGATAATTGAGAAATCCAATAATGGCTCTGTCACCGCTTTGGGCGGTTTATGATGTTTTTGTATTCCGTTTGCTATAATCCTTTCACCTGCTTTCGCAGGTTGGGTTTATATCATTTTTACAAACCTAAAAAAAATTCATTCATAACATATCAAGCGATTAAAAAAAGATTTAATTAACAGGAATAAACAAGACACAAGATACAAGGATACAAGACACAAGGTATAAAGATACAATTTTTTATCCTGTAAATGCGGGTTAATTTCCTTATCATCTGAGTAAATCTGTTTAATCTGTGTAATCAGCGTTCCGTTTTTTCCTGTTCAAGCCTCGTTATTGACGCAATCGCCTTTGAGATTTCCCAGCCTGATTTTTCTAAAACTTCTTTAGCCGATGATGGTTCAATCCCGGTAACCCGACACACAATCCTTATAGCCCTATCTTTAAGTTTTGCATTGCTCGGTTTCATATCTACCATCAAATTTCCTTTTATCCGACCGTAGCGAGCCATCGCTATTGTTGAAATGATGTTCAATATCATCTTTGTAGCGGTTCCGGCTTTTAGTCGGGTAGAACCGGTTAGCAGTTCGGGTCCAGTTTCAGGGGAAATCACTACATCAGGCTTCAACCCCGATTTAATTTTTAAACATGGATTAAAACAGATTAAAACTGTCTTTGCCGATGCCATTTTTGCGCTATGGATTGCGCCCCATACAAACGGCGTCTTACCGCTTGCTGCTATGCCAATAACAACATCTCTTTTCCCGACATTTCTGAACTTTACCGCCTTTGAGCCAGATTCATAATCATCTTCAGCGCCTTCAATAGATTCCCATATTGCCGTTGTTCCACCTGCGATTATAGCCTGAACTTTTTCAGGCGAGACACCGAAAGTTGGCGGACATTCGCTTGCGTCAAGAACTCCTAACCGACCGCTTGTCCCCGCGCCAACATATATCAACCGAGCGCCGGATTTAAAAGCCCGCGCAACCATATTTATTACATGCGCAATTTTGCCTCTTTCTGGCATTATCGCAGCGGCAATTTTTGCATCTTCATTCAAGAAAAGTTCCACAGCCTTTTCTACTGGCATCCTGTCAAGTTCAGGTAAAGCAGGATGTGGCAATTCTGTTGGCGCGAGTTTTTGTGAAATCGGGATTTTGGAACGCCACCATTCATTACCTTTTTGCGGGTCAACAATGTCTTGTTGTTTAGCTTTCACTTCGCCTGAAATTAAACCAAATGTTTTAAGCCGTTCTTTTGCAATTTTGACAGCCCCAATTGCGCCGCTTCCTTTTATGGGAACAATTCTTGCTTTCGGATAGTTCGATTTAATTTTAGCAGAAAATCCCCGCACAAATATCGGTTGATTAAACAATCCGCCGGATAGCAAAAATGTTATTGAATCGCCTTTTAGTCTGCGGGCGCAGGTAATTGCGCTCTGGGCAAGGTTTTCCTGAGCCTGTGATAACACCTTTTTGGCAATACAATCGCCATCTTTTGCCGCAGAAAATACTTCAGTGGCAAGGGCGGCGACCTCGCCTTTTGTTGCCTTTTGAACCCAGTCAATCAAATCATCCGGTTCATTCAACATAAGTTTTCGGAGTAGCCTTGAACCGAGAGTAGGAAATTTGCCATTTGCGTCATAATGAGCCAGGACAGTTTGCAATGCAGTAAGACCAATATAGTAGCCGCTGCCTCTATCGCCGAGCAAATGTCCCCAGCCGTTGACTTTGACGCTCTTTCCGTTTGGCGATTTCCCGTAGACACAAGCCCCTGTCCCAGCAATAACAAGGATATGAACAGAATTTTTATCTGTATCAGGTGCGCTATTTAAACCAGTTTCAAGGTCATTTGTCGCTATGCATTCGGCATTTTTCCAGAACCGTTTCAAGGCGCGTTCAATTCTGTTAAAATCTCGTTGAGTTCTTGCCCCTGCCATACCGGCAACCACAACCTTTGCCATGCTGAATTTGCTATGT